>JAFSMR010000015.1 GCA_017447805.1 Kiritimatiellia bacterium
CGTAGCGGCGTGCTTCACGAAAACGCTCAAATCTTTGCGGCAGTCTGAAGTGCCGATGCAACACTTGGTCTTGCCCCGGTTTTTGCCCTTTTCAAACAGAAGGATATTGGTGTCAACTGTTGCCGATTCAAAAATCTTCTCTCCGGCGAAATCGATCAACAGTTGCGGATTGGTCTTCTCGGCGAAGAACTTTCGCATAGCTTCTCCATATCCTGCGCGCATCCACTTGTTTGAGGTGATATAGCACAAATGTCCATTGGCGTTCAGCAATTGCCACCCGCGTTCGTAGAAGAGACAATAGATATCACCAGTCTTGGCAAACGTCTCATATCCACACGGCTTGTAGAAATCGCCTAACTTTCCATGGTCGGCTTGTAGTTGAATATACGGCGGGTTGCCGATGACCACATCAAACCCCCGCTTGATGTCGAACATCCATTCAGGATCGAAGAAAGGCGAGACGGCAACTTGGTCATAAGGATTCCAGACGGCAATCTGCTCGGCGTCGTGGGCGTCAAACAGGTTCCCTGATGAGAAACGCGAGACGAGTTCATCACGGAGTTTCTTGTCCTCCTGTCGAAGACGACGCTTTTCGCTGCGCGTCTTTGCGCCGAAATAACGATGGCGCACGTCGTGCAGCTGTTTCTTCAAGTCGTCAATCAGGACGGCGTCGAAGAGATTCATCTGCTGCGGCGGCTTCTTCATGGCGACAAGCGAATTCGCCGCGACGAATTTCGTTTCAAGATTCGGAAGCGTGTTTACTCCGTAGTTGCAATGCTTGTCACTTGTCGGCTCACCCTGTTCGCAGATAAGCGAAATGAAGAAGCGCAGCTTCGTAATCATCATGGCAATTGGCTGTATATCGACGCCAAAGATGCAGTTCTCGATGACGCGGAGCTTGATGGCGTAGAGGTCGGAAGTGGTCGCCGAGGACGACGCCCCTCCCAATGCCGCTGCACGTTCAACGATAGCATGAAGCATTCCCATGGGAAATGCCCCAGAGCCGCAGGCGGGATCAAGCACTTTGATTTCAAGAAGATGCTTCAATTGCTCTTCCGATGATTTGTCCTTGACTGGCTTCATGTAGGCATCAAGCGATTCCTTCACCATGTAGTCGACTATCTCGCGCGGAGTGTAGAACGACCCTGTGGCATTACGTGCCGTAACCTGTGTCTCAGGATTGTATGAGGCAAGAAGGTTTTCAAACACGCGTCCGAGAAGTTCGGGGTCGAGGGACACCTCCGCATCGTTTACGGAGTTCTCTTCGACAGTGAAATTGTAGCGGTCGAGAAGCGGGAATAGTCCGGGTGCGCTCTCATCCGTGTCAAAAAAGAGGTAATTGGGGATAAAGGCGCGGCGCTTGAAATGACCCGTCTTCGGGTCTTTGGCGGTGTTGCGGGAGAAACCGTCGTAGAGCATTTCCCTATTGCCGTTCTTCGTAAACTCTTCCCGATATATGCTCTTCGGCTTGTCAAGGCATTCAAAGAGTCCGCCATTCATGTAAGGTATGCGCTCAAATAGCGAAAGCACTTCGCCCTGTGAGACAGCAAACAATTCAGCGTAACGATAGAGATTGCCAGGTTGTTGTTCCCGGCCAGAGGCAAAGCGCCGCAAATGCTCACCGGTTTCTTCATCGAGGATGGGAGAATTGAGCGTCGCGAAGAAGAGGTTTTGCAGAATGGCATTATAGTAGTTGCCACTCGTGTGAGAGACAGGGTCGAAATCTTTGAGAATAGCCTTGAGCGTTCCCGGTGTGAAAAGGTTGGCGGGGACAAGATGCTTTTGGCGGATGAACCACACGAAAAGCAGTCGTGTTATGAGGCGGATGACTTTGATGTTGATGTTCTCGCGATCGTCGAAATTGTTTTCCGGGTCGTTGGGGAAATAGACGCCCGCCTCCTCCGAGATCGCCATCTGGTACCATGCGAAAAGTTCTTTGTAGAACTCTTTGGAGAGCGCTTCGACGGAAAAGGCTTCACGGATTGCGGAAAAGGACGCGGCCTCGGCGGATCGTAGCCCGCCCAGCGAAGCGAAGCGCGTTACCGCCGTGCGGTATTGGCTCGATGAATCGCCGAATGCGAATGTGAACCGCTTTGCGGCTGTCGCCGCTCCCTTGAGATCGCAGATAAAAGAAACACGCCATGTTGTCGTTTCTGTCGAATGAAACACGGCGATTGCGGCGTCGAGATCGCCAGACTTCAACCATGGGACAAGCATGTTCCTCAACCCCACGCGGCGACGGCTTGCCTGATCGCCGGCAACGGAAAACTCGAAAAGTCCGATTTTGTAATTGTCAGGCGTTTCGAACTCACCGAGCAACCAGCCTTTCATGTCACGCGACGACTCTGCAGCGGGAACGACAATCCCTTTGGGCGTCGCCAACAGCCGATCGACGCCTATGCAAGTGTGCAAGAATGCACTCCATGCATCACGGTCGTAACGGCGCTGAAAAAGAAACTGGAGTTCTGATTTCGTCATGGCATTCATTCCTTTGCAATCGTTTCGCTGACTACAAGCGTCAACGGCTCTTCAGGTGTCATCGGGGCGTCTGGCGAGACGCTTGATTTGTATGTTTCGTGCAAGGTTTCAATCTCATCGACGAGTTCCTGGGAATCAAAGTCGCCGTGCCTATGGTACTTGCCTCCAAGACGGTAGAGTTCGCGTTCGAGATGTACGAACCTTCCTCGCTTCAAAAGGGATTCCAAGTCTGCGATTTTCGGCTTAAGCGACGCATCGAGAATTCCATCGGCGACATTGCGGACGCACTCGCGCAGGAATTTCCCTGCGACGGCGGCGGGCTTGGACAGCCTGCCTGACGGAGCGAGAAGAGGCTCGTCTGTTTCCCGGGCAAGTCCGCTGCCTTCTTGGAAACGCGATAGGACATCACGCACGGCAGAATAGTTTTCGCTTTGTGCTTCTGAAGTCCACGGCAATGGCTTTTCGTCTGGGCTTGCTTCAAGAAGCTTTAGGATTTCTATGGATGAAAGCTGGCGCGGCAGTTCTCCTCTCTTGATGGCATAGAACGCCGTACGGCGATTGTTGGCGAGATAGACCAGCGTTTTACCGTCTTTGCCGGAACGTAAAGCGCGGCATTTTTGCGGTAAAGCTTTGATGCGCTCATACCATTCCGGCTCTTTCTTGCGGAAGTCCCGGAGAATGCGCATGAAACGAATCATGTCGTCCATAGGATCCTTGGGGTTTGCATTGTAGAGATGGAACTGCCTGAGAAGTTCTTCTCGCGAATATATCTGTGCATCCTCGCCAAGTGCGGAGTGGAAACCTTGCATCTTGATGAGCGAATACTGGTATAGCCCAATTACTTCATTCCCCTGCGTTGAGGGATAGAAGAGGTAATTGTAAATCGCACCTGCACTTGATCCTATTCGGTTAACACGCCCTATGCGTTGCATGAGGCGTGTCGCATTCCATGGCGAATCGTAGTTGACGATGATATTTGAACGATGGAGATTTACGCCTTCCGCAAGAGTGTCGGAGCAAAGCAGGAGATTGAAGTCGTCTTTCTTTTCGCCGGGGAAGTTGGCATCAAAGTTCTCGGCCACGGTAGTCCGAAGCACCGCGCGGTTTGACGAATCGACGCGCAGAACATCTGCGCGTCCAAGGCGCTTAGGCAGTTCCCGCTCCAGATATTCAAGCGTGTCGGTCGATTCCGAGAACACGACGAGTTTCCCCTCCTTGTTGCGAGCGGAGTCAAACGCTTCCGATTCAAGTAGTTCAACAAAGCGGTCAAGCTTTGGGTCAACCGAGACGTGCGACCAATCATCGCGCAATGTCTGCAAGACCGCAAGATCGTTCTTGAGAAGTTCCAGCAGTTCTGGTTCAAACGCATCAGCCGGATAGGCAATGTCCCCGCGTTCATGTCCACGTCGATTGACAGCGATTTCAATTATCTCCTCGAAGGTTTTCCCCTGCTCGATATAGCCGGTTACATCAAGATCAGGAATTATGAGTACCGAATCTGCCGCGAACATATCAATCATGTCTTGTGTGATACGGCAGAATGTAGCAAGGGACTTCTTGAACGCCACGAAACTGGATTCCAGGCGTTTGACCATGAACACCTTGTAAACCTTGGAAAGAATGTCGGCAACTTGTTTGGCGTGAGGATATTTCTTCTTGTGTTCTGGCTTCAAAAATTCAATGGCTCTGTATCGTGCGTATTCAACCAGATCAGTAAGCTTCCTGTTGGTCTCCTTGAAAAGTACCGCAAGTGCATCGTCCATTTTATACAAGATTTCATTCGGGGGCTCAACTGTCGGGAACACGATGCCCTGCGCGGCGATGTCTTTGGCGTATTCTGCGTCATTGAGGATGTTTTGTCGGGTGCGACGAATGAATATCTTTTCCAAGACCCCAGTTCGAATTTCTCCATAGATGCGGTCAATGGCAGCAGTATCAACTTTGCCGGTATCCTTTGCGCGGCGCATTTCCCTCTTGTAGGATTGGCTTAGTGGCGCAAAGAATCCAGCTATGTCACGTACGCCGTCTATTGTGGATGCACGGTCATCCTGGAAAAGTCGTATCTGATTCAAGAGGTCTTCAGGTGTGTTGTTAAGCGCCGTAGCCGTGACAAGAATTACCTTCTTCTGCCGTCCCGGCACGAATCCTCCGACTGGTCGAGGCGACTTGCATATTCGTTGAATGCGATTGTAGGTTTCCGTGCGCGTATTGCGGAATCCATGCGACTCGTCAACGATCACGAGGTCGTATTCAGTAGGGGAAAGATATTCGCCATTGTCTTCATCCAACACCTTGTGAAGAGAGCCGTTTGAGACGAAGTGGACCTGACGTTTCGTGATGCCAAACTTTCTAAATGTTGCTTTCCAGTTGTCCTCTACGGCCGGAGGATACACGACAAGTATCTTAGTACGTTCTCCATTCTCGGCCATAAACCGCTTGGCTATCATTACTGCAACGATAGTCTTGCCAAGGCCAACAACATCGCCAAGGAAAAACCCGTCATATCTGCGAAGGAGCTGATAGCCCTGCACCACGGCATCACGCTGGTATTTGAGGTCGCGAACATCAGCGGGGACATCCATTGCAAATGAATCCTCGGCAAAATCTCCATAGAGGTCAATCAAAACCCGCATGAATATCTCAAAAGGTGTAGGTGCGTGTCCGAGATACGTCTTTGCTTTTGCCTTGGCGATATCTTTTCCCGTTATCGGGACTCCTTCCGACCAAAGACGGTCAAACTCCGCCTTGCAGTATGCAACATCATCATAGTCTTTCATGGCCACATTCAGCTCGTAGCGTGGCGATGGCGATGTTCCAAGACCTGCATCGGTAAGATTTGACGACCCCATGATAACCCAACCGTCCGTATTGGGGCCGTGGTTCTCAGGGAGGCAGAGATAGAACTTTGCATGGAGGTTTCTGCTTGAATGGACGCGCAGTTCGAGTTTCCCCGAAATCACATCGTCGCAAAGCTGAAGGATGCCGTCCTCAATCTCCTTCGTATAGCCAGCAGAGCGGATGTCATCTACAAATGCCTTGGTGTATTGCTGTTTGGCATCCTCCTTGTCGCCAAAGAACATCATGCCTTCCCGCTGTGACTTGCGGAAAACATTGTCAATGTCAATTCCTACAAGCACTTGGATTTTTTGCGTGTCCTTCAGTTCGTTTCGCAACTTGAAATAGCCGGATGAGCGGAAATAACCAGACACGGCCTGAAACGTGTGGAAGTTCATGCCCATACCATCGACAATGCCTTTCAGTTTTGCGAAAAGCGTGTCGCCGTTTTCGTTGTTGAAGAATTTCGTAGCCATGTATACCCCTGATCTTGTTTATTGGTTCACTTCCCAATGGCCGAAGCGTTTGCCGCCTACTTGAACTGTTTCCATTTTGGAAACTGTTGCGTCTCTGACGAGTTCACCCGACGCGAATATGTTCTTTACATGTTTGCTGATTGCCGCTTTCTGAACTCCAAACAATTCGGCAATTTTCAACTGCGTCAACCACACCGTCTCGTTTTCAAGACGCACATTCAACCTGACTGTATCGTTTGGCTGATACACCACAATCTGGTTCTCCATCTTATCCTCCATAACTTTCATTCCGCCACCTCCCAATGGCCGAAGCGTTTGCCGCCGACTTTTCTCAAGCGTTGCGCGAGCCGCAATCTTCTTACCGCTTTCTCAACGCCGCGCTTGGTGAATCCCAAAACCTTCGCAATTTCTTCAAGTGTACATCGCGGATTTGTCGATAATATGGTAATGATTTGCCCGTCTGTCGATTCATCTCCCTCGCTCCTAACCGAACTCCTAACCGAACTCCTATCCACACTCCAATCCACAGTCCTAACCGAACTTTGCGGACGCGTCATGACCATGACGAAATCGTCGCCGTCTTCGACCTGCCATTGGGGATCGGGAAGTCCCCATTCGCGGCATCTGGCAATGATGTCGCCAACATCGCATTTCAACGATGTGCAAATGGGGGCGATCATCGATGCAGCAACAGATACAACCGTCATATGCCGCAAATCCGTTCGCGCCATATCACGGTCGATGAGCAGTTCACACAGTTTTTTGTAGCGTAGCGCCATTAACCGACAACTCCTACATAAGAATATGGCACGCATTATACCATATCTCCAGGAGGATGTCAATGGATGGGCAGAAGTAAATTGCGTTTTGAAAATTGCCAATTTGGGTGGTATCAAAATTAGAAATTAGAAATTAGGAATTAGAAATTAGAAATTAGGAATTAGAAATTAGAAATTAGGAATGTAGAACATGTAGTTTGTTTGGTATTTGTTTAACTTGAGAGGCTGTTTAATCATAATTCCTAATTCCTAATTCATAATCCCTAATTTCTAATTTCTAATTCCTAATTTCTAATTCTGAACGCGGCGAAGCCGCCCTGAACTTTCTGAACGCGGCGGAGGCGCGTTATTCTTTGGGAGGTATGATTTCAGCTTCGATGCCTTCGGGGATAGAGTAATTCCAGTTTAGCTTGCCATTATCATCGTATTGCCACTCGGAAACAATAAGGCCTACCGGCGAGCGGTAACTGACGCGTAGCGATTTAAGGAGAGGATTCGGCCGAGGAGCGAGGCGGATTTTTTTGTAACCGGGCTCTAGCGGCGAAATTCCTGCGGCGTATTCGACGAGCCATCCGGCGGCTGCGCCATAGGCATAATGGTTGAAAGAATTCATCTTTACATCGCCGAAGCCTTTTTCTTTGGTGTAGCTATTCCATCGCTCCCAAACGGTAGTCGCGCCTTGATCTACGGAATAAAGCCACGAAGGGAATCCGTGTGAAAGCATCAGGTGCCAGGCTAAATCATCCATATTGTTTTGCGAAAGGGTATCGAGCAAAATTCCTGTACCAAGAAAACCTGTCGCAAGACGATTGGAATTGCCGGCAAAATTTCCCCTCAGAAGCTTAATAGTCCTTTCTTTAGCATCACCTTCTACGAGGCCGGTCTTAAGAGCGAAGAGGTTTGGCGTTTGCATTCCGCGGAACATATTTTTTATAAGGCCATCTTCCTCGAGGAATTCTTTGCGAAAATCCAAGAGGACTTTTTGCTTTTCGGCTTCCCATTTTTTCGCTTCGTCACCCTTGCCCAAACCACGGGCCATTTCGCTCATCATATCGGCATCTATAATCGCCCAAGCGTAACCTAAGAAATTCCAATACGTAACATGGTCGGCGGTGAGGGTTTTATTGCTCCAGCGATTGCCGCTTGTCCCATAAGGTTCAAACGAAAGCCAATCGCCATACGAAGTTTTGCCTTCTTTCATTCTATAGCGATGCTTCAAGACATGTTCGGCGAAGAGAGTCATCGCCTGCCAATTTTCTTCAAGAATTTCTTTCTTGCCGTAGGTCTTCCAGAGGGTATAGGGGATGACAATGCCGGCGTCTGCCCATCCGGCGCTAGTCTCGCCGCCCCAGGGTCCCGTAGGCGCAACATCGATAAACAAATCGCCGTTTCGCGAGTCGCGCATATCTTGCATCCACTTCGAGAGGAAATCATAGACATCTGCGAAATAGCAAGCCGTCTTTGCGAAAATTTGCGTGTCGCCCGTCCAGCCCAACCTTTCATCGCGCTGTGGGCAATCTGTAGGAATACTTAGATAGTTAGAACGCATTCCCCATCTTACATTGCTTACGAACTGATTGAGCGCGGGGTCTGAAGAAACGATCTCTAGAGTATCCGCGCCTTCCTTTATGCTAGTTACGGGAATCGATTTGATAGATTTTATCTGCACATCATTATTCGCCTTGAGAGCGATATATCTATAGCCGAAGAAAGTGTGGCGGGGAATATATTCGACAAAGTTTCCATCGGCGGCGCCTGCGCCGAAAGTATAGGCGCCTTTAGCGCGAATGCCGCGAAGGTTTGCGCGATATACCGACCCTCGGGGCCCGTCAGAGCCGCGTTTGGCCGATTTATCGCTATCGTTCAGCATTTCTGCGGGGAAATATTCGAGAGTCGTTTCTGGAGTTGATGCGAAGACAAATTTCGGGACGGCAGCGGAATTTTGACCGAAATCGAGGATAATGGTTTCACCTTTCTTCAAAGTAAAAGGGCATTCGCGATTTATCGGCTTGAGCGCGAGGTCTTCGCGCAGATATACTTCGCCGCCAATATGATAGCTTTCCTCGCCGGAAAATTCGTCCGATTCAATCGCCATCGATAATTTTTGCGCATCGATATTTTCTATTGTCGCATCATAGATTTCTCCGTCCCATATTCCGCCTAGCGCCACGGGAGAATTGACGCCAGCAAGCCATGTTTCATCGGTCGGGACGATTTCTTTCGTCCCATCGGAATAGGTGAATTCAATCTCGCCTTTGAGAGCGCTGTTTTTGCCGGCAAATCCCGTAACGCCGTCGCGCCACCATCCGGCCGATACGATAGCCGAAAAATCGTTTATCTCGCCTTTGCCTGAATTCAGCAGCGGCAATATATCGTAGTCGAAAACGAGTCTGCGCTTTGTAGGGGTAGTGCTGCCGGGCGCGAGGGTGCGTTTTGGATTTGGCGTTTGCCCATTTACGCCAAGAGAATGGACGCCTAGGCTCGTTACTTTCCAAACAGCCCCGACGACAAGCTCTTTATTTTTGGTTTGTTTGAAAAACCGTGTGGAAAGAGGAGCGCAATCTTTCGATTTTTTTTGGATTTCGGGGTATTCAAAAGGTGCGCGAATCCATTTCGCCTCGCTAAAAGGCGAGCGCGCCTGGGCTATTAGAGGCAGGCCGAGTATCAGCGGCAGTAAAATATTTCTAATTCCATTGTTCTTCATGCCGAAAATTATACCATATTTTTTATCGCGGGTCTAGACTAGCCCCCCTAAAATATGCTAAAATATGAGACATGAAAATTTTTAGTCCTATTATGCTTGCAACCATACTTTCTGCATTTTCGTTCGCGAGGGGCGAAATGCCTCCGATTCGCCTCGCATACAACTATTGCACGCTTTCCTACACCTTTGCATACTATTCAGATGAAGAGTGGGATGCAGAAATAGAGCGTCTAGCCGATAGGGGCTATAATGTTGCGCTCGTGATCGACGGCACATTCAAGGTTTGGCAACAAACATTGCGCTCGCTTGGCTATAGCGAGGAAGAAATTTTCGCTTTTATTCCGGATGAATGCGCAAGAGCTTGGTGGTTGATGGGAAATTTGACTGGCGAGGGCGGTCCCCTCGACCAAAAGACAATCGATGAAGACGCCGCGAGGGGGCGCAGGATTTGCGCGAAGATGCGCGAGAAGGGGATTGAGCCGATTCTGCAAGGTTTTACCGGCATGATGCCGCTAGGCGAGAAATATGGCGCTTTGCAGCAAGGTAAGTGGGCGTGTTACGAAAGGCCGCCGATCTTGAATCCGACAAGCGAGGCGTTTTACAAGATTTCAAAGGTCTGGTATCGAGAACTCGAGAAAGTCTATGGATTCAAGCCGAAATATCTTGCTGGCGACCTGTTCCACGAAGGCGGGAAAATCGATGGCGTGGATGTAACTGCGGCGACGCGTGAAGTGCAGGCGGCCCAGCAGCGCGCTTTCCCAGGCGTAATATGGGTAGTGCAGGCTTGGCAGGCGAATCCTACTCTAGATATCCGCGCCGGCTTGGATCCTCGGTTTACTTTAATCGAAGCGCTTGTCAAAGATATGGGCTCGCAGCCGGCGCCAAAAGATTTTGGACCTCTTCCGTGGGTTTGGTGTGAAGTCTTGAATTTCGGCGGCAATCACGGTCTCTATGGCAATCTTCGAACTTTCGCCAATCTCGGCAAGGCCGCCGACAGCCCTACATTCAGAGGCTATGGTTCGCTTTCGGAAGGATTCTTTACAAATCCGATTTGCTATGATCTTTTTGATGAAATGATGATGCGGCCCAAGGGTAGCGTTATGAATGACGAGGAGCTTGCGAATTGGGTCGCCGGCTGGATAGACAAGCGCTATAATATTGCGATAGACAAGCGCGAAGAAAAGTCGGCAAAGCTTCTTCATGAGGCTTGGAATTGTTTAGCAAAAAGCGTCTATGCTTGCCCTTATTGTCAAGAAGGGACAGTAGAAAACGTGCTTTGCGCGCGTCCTTCTTGGCAGGTGAATAATGTCAGCGCATGGGGTCCGAGGAAGGGACTTTGGTATGAACCGGCCATTTTAGAGCGCGCGCTTGAATGTTTTGAAGAAGTGAAGGGGAATTTCGTAGAGCTTTGCGGCAATAACCGCGAAGCAATCGATAATTTCGCTTATGATTTCTATGATATCAAGCGGCAGGTGAGGGCAAATAGATTGCGCAAGTTAGCGCCGAATCTAAAGAATGATAAGGCCGCGCGAGATGAATTTATTGCAATTGCGCGAAAGATGGCCAATGAGGATGGCGGAGCTTTTGGCGTCCCTGAAGAGTTTTCTCTCGATTCGCAACTTCGCGGTGCTTACAAGAGGGCGGGCGTTAGAGGCGTAAAGGCGTTTTTGCGCATGATTACTACATGGGCCGATGAAGAAAAACATGGCCGTTCGGAACTTGAAGATTACGCAAATCGAGAATATCGCGAACTAATCGAGCTATATTATCTTAAGCGCTGGGAAAAGTTTCTTTAGGCTGCCTGCGGCGCGTTACAGAATCGAAATTGCGCCTTGCCTGAGAATCGTAATTTCGCCGGAGTGCGAAACTTTTGCAACGGTTGAAGCAATGCCGCCTTTCGAAGGCCCATCGTCAACAACGAAATCGGCTTCCAGCCCAATCTGCGCGAGCGCCTCATCGGCGTTCGTCGCATCCTTCCCGCCTGAAATATTTGCGCTCGTAACTCTTAAAACGCCGCCGCACTTTTCAATGAGGCGAAGAGTCCAATCGTGATTTGGAATCCTGAAGCCTTCAGTCTCGCCTTTGGAGTTTTCGATTATTAGCGTCAACGCGCCCGGCCAGAAGCGCTGGGCGAGTTCTTTCGCCTTGCCGTTTAGCGCAAAGCCGAATGATTCGATCGCCGCTATGCTCGAAGCGAGAAGGGCGATAGGCTTCTTTTCGCTTCGCATTTTTATCGAATACAGCCTTTCTACAGATTGCGCGTGACGAGGGTGCGCGGCAAGCCCATAGACAGTATCAGTCGGTATAACGCCAACTTTGCCTAAATTCAGCATCTCGGCGATTCCTCCAATCGCCTCGCTCGCAGCTTTTATCGTTTCGCCTTTCATCTTCTTCGGGCGATATTATATCATTTCTTTCGCTTCGCCGCAAGTGGCGCGCCCTTGCACGCGGACGGTAAATTTGGTATAATATGCCGCCATGAGCTCTGATTTATCGAATTTGCGAAATATTGGTATTGTCGCACACATTGACGCCGGTAAAACAACTACTACCGAGCGCATTCTTTTCTATACTGGCAAAATCCATAAACATGGCGATGTGCATGATGGTAACACTACTACCGATTTTATGGTCCAGGAGCGCGAGAGAGGCATTACGATTCAATCTGCGGCGATTTCGTGCGAGTGGAAAGGCAAGTCGATAAATATCATCGATACGCCTGGACATGTCGATTTCACGATGGAAGTCGAGCGCTCATTGAGAGTTTTGGATGGCGCGGTTTGCGTGTTTTGCGCGGTAGGCGGCGTTCAGCCGCAATCAGAGACCGTATGGCGCCAGGCCGATAGGTACAATGTGCCGCGGCTTGCATTCGTCAACAAGATGGATCGTATGGGCGCAGATTTTGCGCGTGTAGTCGAAGAGCTCAAGAATAAATTGAAGGCGAATGCCGTGCCGATAGAATTGCCGATCGGCAAAGAAGAAAGTTTCGCCGGCGTAATCGATCTACTGAAAATGAAGGCGATTACTTTCGATGAAGCGAGCGACGGCAAGAATTTCACGGTCGGCGAAATACCTGCAGAGCTAAAGGAAGAAGCGGAGCTAGCGAGGAGCGCGCTTGTAGAGGAAGTAGCAAATCTGGACGAAGGGGTGATGGAGGCGTATCTCGAAAAGGGCGACCTTACCGAAGAAGAAATGCGTCCGGCGATTCGCCGCCAGGTAGTCGCCGGCAAGATGGTGCCTGTCCTTTGCGGCACATCGCTGCGGGATAAAGGCGTTCAGCCGCTCCTCGACGCTATTTGCGATTATTTGCCTTCGCCTGAAGATCGTCCGCCCGTTTCGGCGACAGATTTGAAGAGCGGCGATAAAGTAGAGCGCAAGCAAAACGCAGGCGAACTTCTTACGGCTCTAGTATTCAAGATTTCCACCGATCCTTACGTAGGCAGGCTTTTCTTCACTAGAGTATATGGCGGCGTATTGAAGAAAGGCGCCAATGCCTACAATCCGCGCACCAAAAAACGCGAGCGCATAATGAAAATCGTGCGCCTCTTTGCGGATGCCCAGCAAGAAGTAGATGAACTTAAGGCGGGCGATATCGGCGCTGTCGTCGGCTTGAAAGAATGCACTACGGGCGATACGCTTTGCTCCGAAATGAAGCCTTGCTATCTCGAGCGAATTACCGCCCCGCAGCCTGTCATGTTCATGGCGATTGAGCCGAAATCCAGCGCCGATAAAGAAAAGCTGGTCGATTCAATGAAAGCGTTGGCGGCGGAAGACCCGACATGCCAATTCCGTGAAGACGAGGAAACCGGCCAGACGATTCTTTCAGGCATGGGCGAATTGCATCTCGAAATCCTCGTCGACCGCCTTAAGAGAGAATTCAAATGCGCCGCGAATACCGGCAAGCCCATGGTGAGCTATCTCGAGACGATTACAAAAGAATCCGAAACTTCGTTTACTTTCGATAGAGAACTTGGCGGGAAGCGCCATGCCGTCGGCCTTAGGCTTTCAGTAAAGCCGCTTGAGCGCGGCAAGGGACGCGAAATCGTGCTGTCGCGCGAATTCCGCAATCAGGTTACCGATAAGCATCTTCTCGAGTGCGTCGAGCAGGGTATTGCGGATGGAATTTCCACTGGAGTTCTCGCAAGATTTCCAATGGTAGATCTTTGTGTAGAATGCCACGAGGCGCAAATTGTAGACCCTGAAGTATCTGATGAAGTTGCGTTTCGCTCGGCCGCGATGATGGGCTTTAGGGAAGCGGCGGAAAAAGCCGGCGCAGAATTTCTCGAGCCAATCATGAAACTCGAAATCACTACGCCGCCGGAATCCGTCGGTGAAGTGTTGGGCGATTTGAACTCTCGCCGCGGCACGATTATGGATATGGAGCAGCGTGGCGATATGCAGATCGTGCACGCCAAAGTCCCGCTCGCGAAACTCTTCGGCTATTCTACCGCCATCCGGTCGTTGACGAAAGGGCGCGCTTCATATTCCATGGAGCCTGATATGTTCGAGCTCGCCCCCAAAGCGGTAAGAGAAGAAATCCTCTGCGCCTGACGCGCCTCCGGCGCAGAAATCGCGGGCGCGGCGCTATTGCGTTTAGGCGAAAAATTTGGTATAATTACCCCTTGAATGGCAGATAGTGTGCACATAGCCGCCTTTGTCGGCGGCAGTTTGAGCGTTTATGGAGCGCCGGATGCCTCGAAAGAGGTGGTTTTAGCGTTGCCTCTTGGGCGTTTGCTCGTAAGGCCTGTGAAGATTCCCGCGCAGTTGGAAACAAGCGAAGAATCTTATGCAAAAGGCGCTTTGCAGGCGATGAATCCGTATCCTGACGAAGATTTGACGGTTGGGCTAGAGACGCAATGCGAGAAGGCCGAAGAAAAATATGTGCTCGCCGGGGCGTTGCCGGAAAGTTCGGCGGAAGATATAGGAGAGGCGCTAGATTCAGAAAAGCTCAATCCTGTAAAGATTGATGCGCTGGCGCTTGGGATATTGCGCGAGGCATGGGAGCAGGTAACACGGGATACAGGACACGAGACAGGGAATAGGGAGCTGCGGCGGCTTGTATTGATAGATGAAGCGAGCGAAGATATAGCCGCATTTATACTCGACGGCGATTTGATTGTCGCCTCCAGGGCAATCGCCCGCGGGGCAGAATTAAAGCGCGAGATAATGATTACGATGCTCGAGGCGGAAGATTTCAACGGCGAAAAAGCGCTTCAAGAAATCGTCGTCGCTGGCGAGGTCGACTCTTCCGGTCTCGAAGTATTCGCGCCGGTGCGCCATATTTCGCTTTCATCGCGCGCCTCGGATATTCCCGGTATCGAGGGCATTCGCCAGCGCGCGACGGAAGAAACCAGCCTTAATGCGCTGCCGGAAAGTTGGCGCGAGACGCTTGAAGAGACTCGCTTCAAGTCGAAACTTAACCGGTTTATGGCGGCAGCGCTCGGGATTTGGGTATTGGCGATGGGCGTATTATTCGGCGTGCCGATTGCCTATAGCTATATGATCGATCATCAGAAGCAGCTTTCGAAAGAGCATTCCAAGCGCTACAACGAAGTAAAGGAGATGCGCGAGAAGGTGGAGTTAGTGCAGAAATATTCCGACCATTCGCGCGGCGCGCTCGAGATATTGAAGGCGGTTTCCGATAGGTTGCCGAAGGGTGTAGAGCTAAACAACTGGAATTTCAAGCGTGAAGAGATGATTCGCATTTCTGGCGAATCTGTCGATAAGACGGGCGCGTATAACTTGGCGGATGCTTTGAGAGATATGAAAGAAGGCGGCGAAGACGGCGAGAACGTATTCGCGAGCGTCGAGTTGCACGGGCCGACCGCGATGAAGGGCGGCAAGCAGAAATTCGATATCGAGTGCAAATACGAAGTCGAGGAGGAGCAGTAGAAATGGCAAGCAAGATGAGCCTAAAAGAAAAAGCTGTCGCCTCGGTAATGGGCGTGATTTTACTATATGCGCTAGCGGTGATATTATTCTTCGCGCGCCAAAAGCAGGAATGGAAGAAGGCCGCAAAACAATATGATCTAGCTTGCGAAAAATATCGCAAGGAGAAAAAGCTCATAGCCGAAAAGGCGAAGTGGGCCGATGCATACGAAGAAGAAAAGGCGCGCATGCCGCTATTCGAGCTAGGCAAAAATACCGATACTACATGGCTTCAGAAAATGGACGAGCTCGCGGCCAAGCACCATGTCTCGATTTCCCAAAGCCAAGGTGGCAAGGAAATCGAAGTCGGCGAAGTATTGGAGCTGCCGATAGAAGTAAAGAACTGGGAAGGGGCGCTGGAGTCGCTCGTAAGGTTTTTGCATGAGCTGGAGAACACCGATGAAGGCATGTTCGATGTTCGAAGCATTAGTTTCAAACCTAGCAACAAGAAAGGCTATCTTAAAGGCAGCTTTATCTTGACGTGCGCATATATGAGAGAAAAATAATTTCAGTCTGGGAGATAACAAGAATGATGAAGACGAGCATTTTCAAGTTGTTTTTATTGGCGCTAACGATCATCGCCTCGGATGCGGCGATTGCCCAGGGTGGCAGGGTCCTAAGGCCAGGCGGCTCCTCGCGGCGAAGCACAAACAATACATCATCTTCCGCTACGGCCAACGCAAACGCGACGGCGAGCGCCGCGGCGGTAGACGGCGAAGAAGCGAGCGCGAGCGACCTCAATTTCAAAGATGCGCCAATCGAGATGATTCTCGAAATTTATGGAAAGCTAGTCGATAGAACGGTCCTCAAAGACCCACAGACGCCGCAGGCTACCATTACCCTGGAATCTCGTCCAGGCCAGAAGCTCACGAAAGAAGAGCAGATCGAAGCGATTGAAGTCGTATGCGAAATGAATGGCATACATTTTGAAAACTACGGCGACAAATTCGTGAGAGCCTTGCCGCGCAAGGGCGCAGAAAAAGAAGGTATTCCTCTTTACATGGACCCTAGCGACGAAGACCTCGCCGCGCTTCCAATGGGCAAAGTAGTTGCTGTAATGCTAGAATTCAAGAATATTTCTGTTCAAGATGAAGCGCAAAAGGCTCTCGAGGGCTTCAAGACGGCTTCTGGTCTTTTGCAGGTATTCGAGAGGACGAATTCAATTCTCGTTACCGATACTAAGCAGAACATTCTCGTAATGATGAAAATCGCGCGCGCCATCGATATCGCGACGCCTGTTCTCGAGAGCGTATTCGTGCGTCAAATCGAATATGCTTCGGCGACAGAAATCAAGACGGCGCTAGAGCAGATTGTGCAAGAATCGCAAAAAGAACTCGAAAAGAGCGGCAAGGCCCAGCAGAATGCGCAGGCGAACGCCGCTTCGCGAAATCGCCCTGAGCCGACGGTCCTCAAGAGGCCGAGCCAGAACAACAACCAGCCGGCCGCGCCAACCAGCCTCGAATCGCTTGTTACAAGCGTATCTGACGCCGATAGAGGTATGATTAGAGGCAAGGTTTTGATTTTGGCAGATGAAAGATCTAACAAACTAGTCGTAATTACCGCGAAGTCGAACATGGATTTCTTCGATAAGGTAATCAAGCAGCTCGACGTAGAAACGACGCCTGATACCGTTGTTAAAGTCTATCGCCTTAAATACGCGGAGGCCGAGGATGTCTCTGATATGATCAACGATTTGATCGGCAACTCGCAAAAATCTTCCAGCTCATCGCGTCAAAACCAAAATCAAAATGCGAAGGCTGGCAGCGGAGCGAATCTTACTTCGAAGAGCGGCACGAGCACACCGAGTACGACTACGAAAGCGCCGGCGAATCAGCGTAGCGGCGAGCCGAAGGCGGGGGAACTTTCGAAAGATAATACGACCGTCCTCGCCGACAAGCGAATCAACGGCCTCGTCGTAATGACGCAAAAAGAGCTCGTCCCGACAATCGAAGGCATCATCGAATCGATGGATGTTCGCCTGAGCCAGGTTCTAATCGAAACGGTAATTATCGAAGTTCAGCTCGGTGATGATTTGCAAACCGGTATCGACTGGATGCAAAGAGGGCGCACAAAAACTCAGGGTACGCAATATGATCAATATGGCAGGCCAATCTATTATTGGTTTGGCGATAACGGCGATGTCGTTAAATCTGCGACTGAGCCTACGAAAGAAGGCGTAACATATACTCAGGGAGAAAACCCAATCCAATCTGGGCATTTGAATAGAGATGGCCTATTCAATAACGGTAGCTATATGCTCGGTGGCGGCGGCGGTCAAACGGGAGCAGCTAGCCTATTGCAGTCTCTCGTCAGTAACACGACGACGAACATCTTGAGCGGCTTGACGAGCGGCGGCGTGAACTATTTCTTGAAATCCGACAAGTTGAATCTCGCGGCAATTATTCAAGCTTCAAAATCGGATAACCGCTCGAAATTTCTCGCTTCGCCCATCATAATGACGGTCGATAATAAAGAGGCGACAATCGAGGCGACAGAAATGAGATACCTCTTCAAGGGATATGCCACGACTTCTTCCTACTATGGAACTTCGCAAAAAGACTACGAGCAGAAGGAGCTTGGTATTACCGTAAAAGTAACGCCCAAGATCAATCCGAACGGCACTGTGATGTTGACGGTCGAAGAAGAATATTCGCAGGAAGGCGCAGGCCAGATGGTAGACGGCGAAAAGCAGGCTACTACGATTACGCGTAAGATGTCGGCAGATGTAGTCCTAGAGAACATGCAGACGGTCGTCTTTGGCGGTTTGACGCAGACCGTCACAAGCGAAGCAGAATCAGGCATTCCGATTTTGAAAGATATTCCATGGATTGGCAAGTGGCTATTCGGGTCGGTTAGCCAGACCGAGGCTCGTCATGAACTTCTCGTGTTCATGACGCCGTATGTGCTTGATGATGCAGAAGCGGCACAGGCTGAGGCATTCAGGCGCAAGAAGGCGCTTAGCGACCAAACTCCGTGGACAGATAACGGCTGGAGCGCATCGAAGCTCGCTGATCCCGTCGGCAAGAAGGAGCAGATGCGTCGTCTTAAAGACGAGTGGAAGCGGCAGGACGAAGAGCGCAAGACTCGCCTCGCTATCGAAAAGGCGAAGATGGACCGCGCGAAAGCTCTCGAGCAGATGGATGAAGAAGAGCGCAAGTTCTGGATCGAAGCCCATCGTGATGAGCTAGAGAAGGAAGAAAAGGAGCGCTTTGATGAATTCATGCAAGAGCAGAGCGATTTGAAAGAGCTTGCCGATGATATCAAGTCTAGCCGCATGAAGAAGGCCGAGGCGAAGATAAAGGAAGCGAACGATGCTTATCAAGGGGATAATGAAGCTGGAAGGCTAGCGAGGGAAAAAGCGGAATCGGAAAATAGTGTTCCCGATAGGGCGCCGGTTGAACCTATTCCGGCTGAGCAGCCTGCAGCTCCGGCAGAACCCGTGCCGGCAGAACCTGCGCCAGTTCAGCAGCCGGTGAATCTACTAGACGGATTAGGTCTTTCGGAGTAAGGGCTAAAGAAGAGTCAAAAGGGAAAATAAGCGATGTTAAAGTGGATAGCGATTCTTCTTTTAGCTGCAGCGGCGATTATCGGGAGTATATCCTGGGTAAAGGTAAACAATTCGCGCGAAGCTACGGCGCTCGCTCGTCAGAGGACGGCGGAAAGCGCGGCCGAGCAAGCGAAGGATGAAGCGCGAAAAGCCCAGAGCGAAGAAAAGATGGCGGCTTCTCGGGATAGCGCGATGCAACAAGAAGCGAAGATTCGCCAAGAAGAGCGCTTGAAGAAAGAAGCCGAAAAAGAGTCCAAGGCGCTTGAGGCGGAAAAGGCGAAGCATGATGCGGCAGCTGCTAAAGATATGAAAGCCGCGAAAGAATCAGAAGCTAAGGCGGCGCAAGCGACGCGCGAAGCGGAAAAAGCTCGCGAGGCGACCGCGAAAGCCCAGGCAGAAGCGGCGAAGGCTGAGGCGGAAAGAGCGCGCCTAGAAGCGGAAGCGGCGGCCAAAAAGGCTGAGGCCGAACAAGCGAGAGCCGAGGCGACTAAAGCCGAGGCGAAACTTTGGGAACTTAAGGCGCTTGATTTGGTTACGCTAGAGAGAGAACTTAACGAATATAAGCAAGAGCTCGATGAAAGAGAGCTCGCGCTCAGACCCGAAAAGACGATTAAAGACCTCGTGAATATCGCGCCGGAAGAAGAAGGCGAAAAGACAGAAGACGGAAAGATTTTGCCGGAAAACGATAGAACAATCCCCGCGCCCGAGAGAGCGCTACATAAAGCAAATCGCCTTAAGGACGAAAAAAGCGAAGAGCTTTTCAGAAAATCGAGAGCGCTTACAGTAGCGAGACTCGAGAAGCTGTATCTCGCGGCGATAAAAGAAGATAGAATAACAGACGCTTATTATTACGAAAGCACAATAAAATCGTTCTACCCCGATTGGAAACTCGGGGAGGCTGATAAAGAGAAAACGAAAGAACAGGAAGAGACGAAATGAGTCTTTCAGTAGGAATCGTAGGACTGCCTAACGTAGGTAAATCTACATTGTTCAACGCGCTCACGAAGCGCCAGCAGGCAGCGGCGGAAAATTATCCGTTTTGCACAATCGAACCGAATAGTGCAATCGTGGAAGTCGCCGATTCGCGGCTCGAGAAGCTCGCCGAAATCGTGCATCCCGAAAAGATAATCCGCGCGACGGTGGAGTTCACCGATATCGCCGGGCTCGTGAAGGGCGCCTCGAAGGGTGAAGGGCTTGGCAACAAGTTCCTCGCCAATATCAGAGAGTGCGACGCAATTTTGCATGTAGTTAGATGCTTCGAAAACGATGATATCATACATGTGCAGGAAGGTGGCAACAAATCGGCGCCGATCGACCCTGTGAGCGATGCGCAAGTAATCGAGACGGAACTTATCTTGGCCGATATGGAGCAGCTCGCCAAGCGCTACGATAAAGTAAAGAAAGAAGCGCAGGCGAAAGTCGCGCTAAGGCCCGAGGCGGAAGCTTGCGCCGCTCTTCTTAAACATCTCGAGGATGGCAAAAGCGTAAGGACATTCCCTCGCAAGGAAGGCGATGCGATTCTCGGCGTCCTGAAAGAGCTGCATTTCTTGACTGATAAGAAAGTAATCTACTGCGCGAACGTATCTGATGATGATGTAACGGGCGAAGGCAACGCGCATGTAGAAGCGCTAAGGCAATATGCTCAAAAAGAAGGCGCCGAGGTAGTCGTAATTTGTGCGCAGATGGAGGCCGATTTGGCAGGGCTATCGGATGATGAGGCGAAGGAATTCCTAGAAAGCTATGGGCTAAAGGAAAGTTCGCTCACGAGGACCATTCAGCTGGCCTACAATACATTGGGCCTCGCTAGCTTCTTGACGGCCGGTCCGAAGGAAGTCCGCGCCTGGACGTTCCGTCAAGGTTGGAAAGCGCCGAAATGCGCCGGGGTAATCCATACGGACTTCGAGAAAGGCTTTATTCGTGCGCAGGTCGTGGCATACGAAGATTACGTGAAGTGTGGCGGTGAATCCGGCGCTCGCTCGGCGGGTCTCTTGAGGCCCGAAGGTAAAGAATACGAAATGAAAGATGGCGATGTAGTCGAATTCATGTTTAATTAGCAAAGGCGAAGGAATCAGGGAAAGATGAAAAATTTCATATCGACGAGGAAGGGTTTTGAAGCATCGGCACCGGATACGGTGTTCGAGGGGCTGGCGCCGGATGGCGGCTTGTATGTCCCTAAGAGCGTGGAAAAAAGCGACTTGCCGGCATTTGCAAATCTCGGAGAAGCGGAAGAATATGTGCTTAACAAATTCTTCGGCGATTTTCCCGAGGCGACGAGGAAAGAAGCCGTCGAAAGAATGCTATCGCGCTTCCCGAAAGACGACCCTACCCCGATCGTATCGGCGGATGGCTTTGAGATTCTCGAACTTTTCCACGGCCGCACCGGCGCGTTCAAAGATGTAGCGTTATCGATGCTAAGCGTATTCATGCGCGAGGCGGCAAATGGCAGGAATGTCCTCGTTTTAACGGCAACGAGCGGTGATACGGGGTCCGCCGCGATGCAAGGATTCGCCGGGGTGGATGGCACCCAGGTCGCGGTATTCTTCCCGAATGTCGGCACATCGCGTATCCAGCGCCTTCAGATGACGACGCCAAGCGAAAAGAATGTGCACGCAATCGCGATTCGTGGCAATTTCGATGATGCGCAGTCTGCCGTGAAGAGGATTTTCGCAGATAAGGCGTTCAATGAAGAAGCGGCAAAGGCGGGCGTCGCGCTTTCTAGCGCGAACTCGATAAATACAGGAAGGCTTGTTCCGCAGATTGGTTATTATTTGCTCGCGGCCTCGAAGCTCGTCGAATTCGATGTAGTAGTTCCGAGTGGCAATTTCGGCAATCTGCTCGCGGCGTATTATGCGAAAATGCTCGGCGCGAAAATCGGGCGATTCGTTTGCGCTTCGAATGTGAACGATGTTCTCGCGAGATTCGTCAAAAGCGGCGTCTACGACCCGGGCGATAAATTTACGATTACCAATTCTCCTTCGATGGATATCATCCGCTCTTCCAATGTCGAAAGGCTCGTTTGGCTTCTAAGCGGCGGACTTGAAGGCGATATCGAAAAAGCCTGCCGTGAAACCGCGCGCCTTATGAATGACTTGGACGGGAAAGGCAAGTATGAATTATCCGACGCGGCGAAGGCGAGACTCTTCGCAGATTTCGCAGGCGGCGTTGCAACTCAGGAAGAGACGCTTGAAGAAATGCGCCGGATGCGCAATGCGTGCGGCTATATCCTCGACCCCCATACGGCGGTGGCCGTAAAAGTCGCGCGCGATTTAGGCTATCCCAAGAGCGGCAAGAAGGTAGTAGTTGCAGCTACGGCGACGCCTTACAAATTCCCCGAGACTTGCCTGGAGGCGTTCGGCGAAAACCTGCTCCTCACGCCGCCTGATTCTTTCAAGTCGCTCGAGAAGGCGCCGATTACACAGACGAAGGTAGTCGATGTAGACGGAATCGACGATGCCGTAAGAGAATGCTTTTAAGAATATGAAAATATTCGTCGCAACACATAATAAGCATAAGCTCGAAGAGATTGGCGCAATACTCCCTGGAATCGAGGTAATAGGCGATAATCCTGAAGGAGTAGTCGAAGACGCGAGCGATTTTGCCGGAAACGCATTGATAAAGGTGCGCGCGATTGCCAAGCGACACAAGGGCGATTGGTCGATGGCCGATGATTCGGGTCTTGAGGTTGCCGCGCTCGGCGGCGCGCCGGGAATCCACAGCGCGAGATACTCTGGCGAGCCGACCGATTCTGCGAGGAATAACGCGCTTCTTCTGAAGAATCTCGAAGGCGTAGAAGATCGCCGCGCGAATTTCACATGCGTCATCGCGCTCGTCGGGCCGGACGGCGAAGAGTATATCGCCGAAGGCAAGTGCTTCGGGCGAATCGAAAAGGCGCTTGCCGGCAATGGCGGCTTCGGATATGATCCTCTCTTCGTGCCGGATGGCGAAAGAGAGACTTTCGCCGAGCTGGGCGCCGAGAAAAAGAATGTAATTTCACATCGCGCGAGAGCTCTCGCAGAGGCTAAGAAAATAATCACGAAAGGAAAACCTGCGGTATGAGAATGAATTTTTCTGTGCCCGTAATCGCTTTGATCGGCGGCGTCGCGATAGGCTATTGCTTCAGAGGCGGAGCGAAAGTAGAGGAGGTCGATAGCGGCGAAAGCGCGGTCGGCCGTCATCACGAGATGATTGCCGACAAGGGCGAGGACGCGAGTTTGCAAGCTCTGAGAGACCGAGTCAAAGAACTGGAGGCCGAAGTTAAGAAATACGAGCTCTTTAGCGAGGCAGTATCCAATACGCCAACTGTCGCCGAGGCGCAGCCAGTGCGCGAAGAGCGTCGGCGCGAAGGCTTTCGCGATAGAATAGAGAGAATGAAAAAGGAAAATCCCGAGCAATACGCGCAGATGACGAACGATATGCGGCGCTGGCGCGATATGCGAAAGGAGCGCGCGCAATCGAAAATCGACCTACTCGATTCCTATTCTTCTCGCGGCCTCTTGGCGGGCAATTCGCTCGAGAATGCCGACGCGCTCAAGAATCTGCTCGCCTCGCGCGAAGAAATCGAAGAGAAAATACACCGCGAAGATTTGAGCGATGAAGAGCGCGAGGCGACTATGCGCTCCATGTTCGAAACAGATGGCGCAATTGGCGACATGAACGAGCAAGTCAGGCAAGATCTCTTCGCGGCGGTAGCTAAAGACCTCGGGTTTTCCGATGAAGATTCGCGCCTCGTCGTCGAGGAGCTGAATACGATTATCGAAGCGACGAATGGCGGTTTCGGCGGACCTCCTGGCGGCGGCCCGCGCGGCCCCAGGGGCGGTGGAAGGAGAGGTCGCTAAAAATCATTTATGCAAGAGGAGGCTGATATGACCCATGCAAAGGCGCTACTATTCGCAGCAGGCTCGGTGGCGATAATGGGGGTCGGCATAGCCTCCCCGGATGGCGCGCTCGAAAGAGCACGCGAGAGACTTTCGAAATTAACGCTGGAGGAAAAAGCTTCTCTAGTTGGCGGGTCGGGTACAATGACCCTCGGGACCGTAGAGCGCGCAGGAATTACAAATGAATGGACTTTTTCCGACAATTCCCATACTATTCGCCCTAGATTAAAGCGCTGGACGTGGGATCATGAAGAAAGCTCCGAGGCGGATAAGGCGACTGTTCTTCCCTCCATGGGCGCATTGGCCGCGACCTGGAATAAAGATTTAGCGCAAATGCACGGCGAAGTAATGGGAGAGGAAGCCCGTGCGAGGGGCGTAGACCAGATTTTAGGACCCGGCATCAATATAATGCGAACGCCCCTTTGCGGCAGAAACTGGGAATATTTGAGTGAAGACCCGTATCTTGCCGGCGAGATGGCAAAAAAAATCGTTGCAGGTATTCAATCTCGAGATGTCGCGGCCACGGTTAAACATTTTGCGCTGAACAATCAGGAGTTAGACCGTCATTGGGTAAACGTCCTTGTAGATGAAAGAGCGCTTAATGAAATTTATCTTGCCGCATTTCGCGCGGCGATTGTCGAGGCAGGTTCCTACGGCATAATGAGCGCGTATAATAAATACAATGGCGAATGGTGCAGCGAAAACGATTATTTGCAGAGGGCGATTCTTCGCGATAGATGGCATTTCCCCGGCACTATCGTTACAGACTGGGGCGGCCAGCATTCTACTGTTCGCGCGGCGCTTAATGGCGCCGGTATCGAAATGAATCGCGGCGATGATATTAGATATTTCAGAAATCCAGACGACAAAGAGTTTCCGATTGCCGAAGAAGTAAAGAAGTCGAATATTCTCGAAAAGACCCTCGATGATATGGCGCTTAGGACGCTCTGGGTAATGGAAAAAACGAAATTCTTCGAGCCCGAAAAGCGATTTAAGGGCGAGGTTGATTCTTTAGCGCATCGCAAAAAAGCGCTCGAGATTGCGGAAGAGGCGATAATTCTACTGAAGAATGACGCCGGAATTCTGCCGCTTGATAAGAAGGAAACGAAGAGGATTCTTTTGATTGGCAAACTCGCCAATAGCGAAGTATGCAGAAATGGCTGGAGCGCGGAAGGCAACCCGCCCTACGAAATTACGCCGCTTAGGGGAATCGCGGAATATCTCGGCGCGCGTGCAGATATAATTACGGCCCCGCTTATTGCAGGCGATGAAGAAATCGCTTCGTTCCATCCTATCGAAGCCGCGATGGAAACATACGATGAAAATGCGCGAGATGCCGGCATGAGCATAAAAGCGTGGAAGGCGGAATTTTGGCGTGGCGGCGAAATCAAAGGCGCACCTGTCGCAACGGGCGCGATTAGAAGACTTGATACCGTTTGGGCTACTTCGCCGGCAAACGGCGTAGAGCTAGATAATTTTTCGGCTAGATTCACTACTTCTCTAAGAGCTGATGAAACCGGCAATTACCAGTTGGAGGTGATTTGCCCGAAAGGCAGCGGAATTAGGCTTTTCGTAAATGGCAAGAAGCTGGCTAATAATTGGGATGGGGAAGACGGCGAAAAGATTCGCGAGCGCTTCAAGATGAAGGCCGGCAAAAGCTACAGAATCGTCGTCGAATATAGGTCGTGCGGCGGCGCGGCATTTTGTAGATTCGGTTGGATTCCACCTAGCTTTACTTCGATGGACTTGAATCAAGTTCGCGAAGAAGCGGAAAAAGCAGATGCGGTAATCTTATTCACGGGAACAGAAATCGGCCATGGGCAGGCGTTGGAATGCGAGGGAGAAGATAGACCTAACATGCGTTTAGCCGATGGCCACGATAAAGCGATCGAAAATATTCTATCTTGGAATCTAGGCAAGCTTGTAATTGTAAATCGAAGCGGTGCACCGATGGAACTCGGCTGGATTGACAAGGCCGATACCTTCTTGCAGATGCCCTATCTCGGACAAGAGGCCGGCAGGGCGCTTGCAAAAATTCTCTTTGGCGATATCAACCCCTCGGGACGACTTCCCTATACTTGGCCTAAACGCTATGAAGATACGGCGGTTGCGAAATTGGGGGAATATAAGAAGAGCCAGGTTGCATACAACGAGAGCATCTATGTCGGATATCGTTGGTTTGATAAAGAGGCAATCGAGCCTTTATTCCCATTCGGATACGGGCTCGGGTTTACAAAAATCGAGTATGGCGAAATGGAGGTTGCGCGGGGCGTTGGAAAGGCCCAGGAGGAAACTTTCACTATTACTCTTCAGCTTGCCAATGCCGGCAAAATCGGCGGCAAAGAAGTAGTCGAGTTATATGTCGCTTGCCCATCTTCCAAGGTAGAAAGGGCGCCAAAAGAGCTTAAAGGCTTTGATAAAGTATATGTCGCTCCATACGATTCGGCTAGCGCAAAAATCACGATATCCGCGCGAGATTTGGCATATTTTGATTCTTTTCTGCATGTTTGGCGAACTGAGCCAGGGCGTTACAAGATTCTTATCGGCCCTAATAGCGAAGATATTCGCGTTGAAGGCGAAGTAGAAATCGAAAAAGAGTACTTTTTCGAAAATTAACCTAGCCCCCTTGCGCTAATTAGCAAAATTTGTTAAAATATCCGCCGTTTTGTCCGCAGAGGGTAATGTAAGGTGCATGAGAGTATGCGGCTAGGACACGAAAAAAGTACAGAAAATGGATCAGATTAGATTGAAGGCGTCTGCACGTACCGAGCAAGGTACAGGTGCAGTTCGTCGTTTGCGCCGAGCGGGAATGATTCCTGGTTCGGTTATGAAGATGAAGAAAGGTGGCACAGAGCTGATTAAGCTCCCTGCGCACGACTTCATGATGTCCATGAGAGGTCACGCGGCGAAGCAGTTGCTCGTCACCCTCGACTTGGATGGTAGGGAAGTTCCGGCACTTATGCGCGAGATGCAGAATGATGTTCTCGCCGGCACGCCGATTCACGTAGACTTCTCTGAAGTATCCCTCAGCGAGAAGGTCCGCGTTACCGTTCCGATTTATCTCGTCGGCGAAGCAGTCGGCGTAAAGATCGGCGGCGGCGTTCTCGAGCAGGTGTTGAGAACAGTCGATGTAGACTGCTTGCCTGGCGATATCGCCGAGAAGTTCGAAATCGATATCTCCCAGCTCGGTCTCGACCAGACGCTCTTTGTGCGCGACCTCAAGCTTGGCGACAAGTTCACGATCGCTACGCGCGGCGAGCTCGCAGTTGCAGTTGTTAAAGCTCCTGATGATGTGCCAGGTGCAGGTACTGGTGAATCCAAAGCCCCGGAAGTAATCAAGAAGGGCAAGGAAGATGCCGCAGCCAAGAAGGAGTCTAAATAATGAAGAAGTATGATGCTCTTTATATTTTCGTAGGTATCACGAAAGATGATGCTCTCAACGCTAATCTCGAGAAGGCGCTGGCGGAAATCACCCGTCTCGGCGGCACGGTTCTCGCAACCGAATCGCTCGGCAAGCGCGCGTTCTCGCGTCCGATGAAGAAGCGCGATCACGGCGTGTATGTAAAGGCACGTTTTGAAATCGATCCTGCTTGCATCGCAGAGCTCGTGAAACGCTACAAACTCGTCGAAGAGGTCTTTCGTGTTCAGATTCTCGCGGTAAGCGAAAAGCTCGAGCACAAGCTCGCAAACGAGCGCGCGGCACGTCAGGCAAGAATCGCTTCGCAACAGGCGAAGCTTGATCCCCAGGTTGCTCAGCCGGCAGAAAGCGTAACTGAAGCGTAAAGAAAGAGAAGGACGGGGTAATCGTCATGGCATCGTTTAACAGAGTAATCCTAATGGGCAACCTAACGCGCGATCCTGATGTTCGTGCGGTAGGCAACAGTGGCATGAAAGTTGCGCGTCTTGGCATAGCTCTCAACGAGCGTCGCCGCGATCGCAATGGCCAGATAGTGGAAACGCCGGTTTTCGTCGATGTGGATGCGTGGGATAGGCTTGCAGAACTCTGCGGACAGTTTCTTTCGAAAGGTCGCTCCATACTCGTCGAAGGTCGCCTCCAGATGGATACTTGGGAAAGAGAGGGAGTTCGTCATCAGAAGCTGAAAGTTCGTGCCGCAACGATTAAGTTCTTGCCGCAGGGCGATCGCCTTAATGGCGGCGCGCAGAGGCAGAACTACGTAGAAGCGCAAATGAATGCTTCTTACGATAACGACCCTGATGATATACCGTTCTAAGAATCTTAAAAAGCAAGGAATCAAATTATGTCTTTCAAAAAATCCAACAGTTCGGCCGGTGAAGAATTCGCCGCAAGAAAGCGTCCGCCGCTTGGCCCCAAGGACAAGATCGACGTGAATGATATCGAAACTCTTCGTTATTATATTACCGACTACGGCAAGATTCTGCCTGCTCGCATTACGGGAGTTACTTCTCAGCAGCAGCGTCAGATTCGCCAGGGCGTAAAGAGAGCTCGCAACATGGGTCTCATGGCCTAAGGAAAGGAGAATACGACTATGGCAAATCATATCGAAGTGCTCCTTATGGACAATATCAAGAAGCTTGGCAAATCTGGCCAGATCGTCAAGGTCGCGCCCGGATATGCCAGGAACTACCTCTTCAAGAAGAACCTCGCTTCTCTCGTAACGGAAGAAGCCCGCCGCCGTCTCAAGAAGCTTGAGGCCGAGCGTGCAGCCAAGGCCGCCGAGGCGAAGAAGGAAGCTCTTGAAGTCGCTCGCAAGCTCCAGAATCTTGAGATTACAGTATCTGTCCACACGACCGACGGCAAGAAGCTTTACGGCTCTGTAGGCGCAACGGATATTCTCGCGGCGATCGAAGCAAACCGCGGAATCAAGCTCGAGCGCAGCCAAATCGACCTCGCCGACAACCTCAGGGAAATCGGTGAATACGAATCTAATATCGACCTCGGCCACGGCGTAACGGTCAAGTTCAAGGTCACGATTCTCGATGAGGATGCAGTAGCAGGCTAAAAAATTTAGTCCCTCCTTTATCGGTATATATTGCCGGTAGAGTTAAAGAACGGGCGCGGAAGTTTACCTAGGAACTTGCGCGTCTTTCTTTTTGGAATCAGTCGTGTACTATGGAGTCCCCATAGCAACACTCAGCCGCCGTAGTTCGAGTTTCGAGTTGTGGGCGCCTATCCTCAGCCGTCGGTTTGTCGCTCATCGCCGCCGGGAAAGTGGCGGACAGTCCGCCTATGGTCTGACAAAAAGATATAAATATACATTTGCATTGTCATAATCAATTTCAGATATGATGAAGCAAACGCTTGTTTTACCGGAATTGATTATGATTATGGCCGTGCAAGCGTTTGTTTTGCCAGAATCAATTTTGATTATGAGCGTGCAAGCGCTTGTTTTGCCCCGCTGGATTTCAATTATGAGAAAACAAGCGCTTGTTTTGGGATATTTGGTTTTGATTATCGAAAAGCAAATGGTTGATTTTGGCCTAGATAAGACCGAGGCGGTTTTCCGGCGGCTTGAGGGGCGGTGAGCCCTGAATGGCACGAATCGACTTTAACTTCTGAATGCGGTCAAAAAATGGGTAAACTCCAGGCACAGTGCCCCTTGCGCCCAGGCGCGGAATTTGGTATAATATCGCCCGGAATATGGCAAGGGATATCAAGAGAGCTGCGCGTAAATTTACAGAATACTGGTTACTCGGCAAAGAATCGGAAGTTGCGAGTTACCAAAAATTCTGGCTTTCGCTTCTAGGCGATGTCTTGGGCGCAGAGGACGCAATCAAGCGCATAAAATTCGAAGTCCCCGTGCCGATGGGCAACACTACGAAATATATCGATGGTTGGATAAGCGAAACGAAAGTCTTGATCGAACAGAAGACGCGCGGAATAAAGCTTTCGGCGCCGCAATCGGGTCACGGCGGCAAAACGCCCTACGAACAAGCCCTGGAATACAACAATGCTCGCGGCTACAACGATAAGGCGCGCTGGATTATCACTTCGAATTTCGACGAAATATGGGTCTATGATATGGCCCATCCACTAGCCGAGCCCCAAAAGCTGAACCTCGGCGATTTGCCGCGCGAAATTCATCGTCTCGAATTTATCGTCGACTCCAGAATTGATGAAGTAAGGCGAAAAGAAGAAAGAATTTCGAAACAGGCCGGTGAAATCGTCGGTGAACTATATGATGAAATCCTAAAACGCTATGCGCCGGCGCCGGATGGGATCTCCCCGATGCCGGAAACTCTCGCTTCCTTGAACAAGCTTTGTGTGCGGCTGGTATTTTGTTTCTATGCCGAGGATGCCGAACTTTTCGCGAAAGATTCATTTTGGCAGCTCCTGAAAAACACCCCGGCGCCTTTTTTGCGAACTCAGCTTCTGAAGCTTTTCCGCGCTCTCGATACGCCAATAGAAGAGCGCGAGCCGTATCTCGAGAGCGAAATCGCCATATTCCCTTATACCAATGGCGGACTCTTCAAGCACGTTCGCGACTCGGAAATCCCTCCTCTCGATGAAGGAATAAAATCGCTGCTCGTTAAATCTGCAAACTTCGACTGGCGCGATATCAGCCCGACGATCTTTGGCGCGCTCTTCGAATCTACCTTAAACCCTGCGACCCGCCGCGCCGGCGGCATGGTCTATACTTCGATTGAAAATATTCACAAGGTAATAGACCCTCTGTTCCTCGACGAGCTGAAAGCAGAGCTGGAAAAAATTAAGCTGGAGCGCAATATATCGCGCCGCAGCAACGCCGCCAGCGCGTTTCAGCAAAAGCTCGCCAGCCTTACGTTCCTGGACCCCGCATGCGGCTCGGGTAACTTCCTTACCGAGACTTTCCTTTCGCTGAGAGAACTTGAAAACGAGGCGATAAAACTTTCCGAACGACTCCAGTCCGATGAGCGCATCTTCGATTTGGGCGACACGGTAAAAGTTAAAATCGACCAATTCCACGGCATCGAGATAAACGATTTCGCTGTATCTGTAGCCAAGACCGCCATGTGGATTTCAGAAGCCAAGATGCTCGAAAAAACGGCAGAGCTCCTCGCTATCGAGCCTAAATATCTTCCGCTTCACGACTATGACGGCATCATCGAAGGCAACGCGCTCCACCTCGATTGGCCAAAAACCGATTATATCATGGGCAATCCTCCGTTCGTAGGGGCGAGGAACAAATCGGCAGAACAAGCTTCCGACATGATTAGCGTCTTCGGCAAAGATTGGAAAAACCTCGGCAACCTTGATTATGTAGGTGCGTGGTATTATAAAGCTGCGGCGCAAGGTAGGGCGGCCGCCCCGCGGCCGCCGGAAAGTCGCGCCGCACCTCGTTGCGCTTTCGTTTCAACAAACTCAATCTGCCAAGGCGAGCAAGTAGCCGCGCTTTGGAAACCGCTAATAGAAAAATTTGGCCTCGAGATCGATTTCGCTCATCGCACATTCAGGTGGGATAACGAATCTGCTGAAAAAGCGCATGTGCATTGCGTTATTATAGGCTTCCATGTCGGGGAATGTCTCGCGCAGAGTCGCAGAGGCGCTGAGAAGCGAATCTTTGATGGAGACAAGGAGATTAAGGCATCACATATCAACGGCTACTTAATGGCCGCGCCAGATATTTATGTCGAAAGCCGCACCAAGCCTATTTGCGATGTGCCCGGAATCGGCATCGGCAACAAGCCCATTGATGACGGCAACTATCTCTTTACGAAAGAAGAGTTGAATGACCTCATAAAGAAGGAGCCGCTGTCCGAGAAGTATTTCCGGCCGTGGTATGGCTCTGAAGAATTTATCAACGGCAAAAAGAGATTTTGTCTTTGGCTTGGAGATTGCACTCAAAGCGAACTTTTCCAAATGCCCGAATGCATGAAACGTGTACAGGCTGTGCGCGAATTCCGTCTTGCCAGCAAAAGCCCAGGCACGCAAAAGATAGCCGATAAACCAACTCGCTTTCATGTGGAAAATATGCCAAAAGACAATTACATCGTCATACCTGAAGTATCTTCTGAAAAGCGTAGATATGTTCCTATGGGCTTCTTTACACCTGATATACTATGCAGTAATCTGGTGAGAATCATTCCCTCTGCTACTCTCTATCATTTCGGCGTGCTCACTTCATCCGTTCACATGGCGTGGATGAGAGCGGTCGCAGGAAGGCTAAAGAGCGATTATCGCTATTCTGCGGCAATCGTCTACAATAACTTCGTCTGGCCGGAGCTTGGCGCCTTGAGCGCCTTGCGCGAAAAGATCGCCCAAACGGCACAAGCGATTCTCGATGCGCGCGCAAAATACACGGACTGCACTTTTGCGCAAATGTATGGCGACAAGATGTATCTATTCCCAGAATTGGTAGCCGCCCATCAAGCGAACGACCGCGCCGTCCTCGCATCTTACGACCTCGCGCCGGATACCCCGGAGCACGAAATCGTCGCCCACCTCTTCAAACTCTACGCCGAAAAAACATAAAAACGCCCGGACGAACAACCCACAACCGTTCATGCCTTGCGGCCAACTTTTTGCCATGGCATTCCCCGTCCGAACGCCCCATATTATATCATATTTTATTTAGACAAGACCTAAATTTTCACCTGCGATACTACGTGGTCACGAAATAGCACACGAATAACAATCCAGTATCATTAACGGTTTTTGCAAAATGCGTTCTTGTGCTGGCCAGGGTTATTGACAGTATTTTAACCCGAGAGACGCTCAAGGCGCTCAAGTGCGCAGAGGTCCTATTTAGTTAGTAGTTAGCAGTTAGCAGTTTATTTTGTTCGGTTTTTATCTCGCGCTCAAGGCTGTTTAATCATAATTCCTAATTCCTAATTCCTATACTACTAACTACTAACTGCTAATTCCTAATTCCTAATTTCTAATTTCTAATTCCTCCTGTCCTCCATGCTAAAATGAACATCTGAACACCTGAACATCTGAACGCGGCGAAGGCGCCCTGAACGCGGCGGTTAGTTAATTTTCAAATTGCGCATTGCATGTGAGCGGATAATATGATATAATACCAACCATGAATGCAAAACTTTATATAAATCCGCCTCTTGTAAATCGTGCATACGATTGGAAGAATGGTCCGCAACCTAAAACACGCAAAGAATTGGATAAATTCTTCAATTCTGCTCCTATTGTGAGGGTGAAAGAGCAGATATGCGAAATGGGCCGCAGGATATACAACAAGGGTTATACGGACGGCAATGGTGGCAATCTATCAGTTAGGGTTGGCGAAGACCTCGTTCTTTGCTCGCCTACGCTTTGCTGCAAGGGCTTTATGAAGGTCGAGGATATTTGCCTCGTTGATATGAATGCCGGGCAGCTTTGCGGCTACAGGCCGCGCACAAGCGAAGTAAAGGTTCATATCGCAATGATGAAGGCTACTGGTATGAATGCCTGCATGCATTGCCATCCCCCGCATTGCAATGCGTTTATTTTCGCCGGCATTGTTCCGCCCAACGGGATTAATCCGGAAGCAGATATTTTCTTGAACCAAATTCCTCTTGCGCCATACGCGACGCCAGGAACAGATGATGTCGCCGAGAGCGTAGCCAAGGCCGCGCAGAAGGGCAATGTCGTGTTCATGGAAAATCATGGAATTGTCTGTGGCGGGCGCGATATTGAAGAGGCAGAATGGTTCGCAGAAAATGCCGATGCCTATTGCCAGGTTCTGTTGCTGGCAGCCGGTCACGGCGCGCCGCTTCAGCAGGTCGGCAAGAATGGCGTTAAAGATTTTCTGAAGATTCGCAAGGCCATGGGCCTTACTGTAGATGATAAAGCTCCTCTTTACAATACATCGAAATTCAACGGCTATACGATGAAGAAAACAGGTCGCTGAAAGTGCCGATAAAGCTCTATGCTTTCACGCTTGTCTTTGCGCTTACAACGATGAGCGTGGAAGCGATTGACGCCTCCGATCGTTATAGAAGCCCGAGAAATCCTGAACGGCCGGTCCGTCAATCCACCGAGCTTATAGTTTTACATACGACCGAGGCGGCCGAGAGAGGATCGCTGAAGAAACTTTCGGAACGCGGCGAATGCCACTATTGCGTTACGGAGGCTGGCGAAATTTATCGTATAATCGATCGCGATAAAGAAGCTTTCCATGCGGGTCGTTCGATGTGGAATGGCAAGGATAATGTCGATAGCTTTTCGATTGGCATAGAATGCGTAGGCTATCATGATAAGGCGATGACGGTAGTTCAGCTCAAGGCTATACGCGAATTGGTCTCAGAGCTGAAATCGATGTATCATCTCGATGATAGTAAAGTCGTTTCGCATGGTCACGTGGCATACGGCGCGCCGAATAAATGGCACAAGAAAAAGCATCGCGGCAGAAAGCAGTGCGGAATGCTCTTTGCAATGCCTAGCGTAAGAAAAGAGCTAGATTTGAAATCGAGGCCCAAATTCGATCCCGATGTAAAAGCCAAGCGCCTTGTAGTTGGCGATACATATCTAAATTCCGTATTATATGGCAAGGTTGATACGATGACGGGTATTTACGGCAAGCCAACAGAAGAAAAGCCTAAAAAAGAAGTCGCGGCAAAGCCAAAACCCGTAAATGCGAAGGGCGGCAAATCAGCCGCAAAACCAGCGACAAAAACAGCTCCGAAGGGCGCGTCTTCATCTTCTTCAAAAGTAGCAGCGCAAAAGAATACATCAAAATCTTCTTCTTCCTCAGTCGGCAAGATGCCAACCTCGATAGAAGAATTGAAGAAGATGGGTTACAAAATAAAAGGAACTGTTTCACCATATAATACAGCCTCTAAAATAATTGGCGCTAGATGGAACAGCGCAGATACATTTTATACAATCCGCAACAAAGTAATACCCGGTAATCTGATAAATCCCGCAAAGATAGAGAAGGGAATGCAGATTTGGGCGAAATGAGAAGGGCCGCGAGGAATCGCGGCCCAGTCTGAAGCATCCTTATCGGGGAAAATTCCATTAGGCGTTCTTTGCGATTTCGACAATCGTCTTGAAGCCCTCGGGGTCGCGAATAGCGATCTCGCTGAGCATCTTGCGATTGAGTTCTACATTAGCCTTGATCAGGCCGGCCATGAGCTTGGAGTAGCTAATTCCCTGCTGACGGGCCGCCGCATTGATACGGGCGATCCAGAGCTGACGGAAATCACGCTTTTTCAGCTTACGGTGCTCGGTCGAAAGGCGCATCGCGCGATCGACGGCCTCCGTGGCCTGACGGAAAAGTTTGCTGCGTGCACCGCGAAAACCCTTGGCGAGTTCCAGGCGGCGACGACGGCGTTCACGAGATGCTGGTGCGTTAGTTGCGCGCATTGTTTTACGTTCCCTTCCTTATAATTAAGCCTGAAGCATGCGCTTCATGGTCTTGGTTACTGTGGAATCGGTTACTGTAGTGCCGCGCAAATTGCGCTTGCGTGTGCGCGGCTTGTAGCCGTTCAAGTGGGCTTTGCCCGCCTGTGAGCGCATCACCTTACCAGTAGCCGACGTTTTCATGCGCTTGACCGCGCATTTCTTTGTCTTCATCTTTGGCATGTTCTTTTCATCCTTTCCATATTCCCGGTCGGGCAGTCGGTTGTTGGCCCGAACCAGTTGGTTTAGGTTATTTATTTGTTCTTGTGCCGCTGAGCTTTCATACGCTTATCGTATTTGTGCTTCGACATTTTTTTGCGGCGTTTCTTTTTGATGGATCCCATTTTATGGCTCTCCTTGATTTCCCTTTTCAGGTTGCTTCAGTAAATTATCTTATTAAGAGGTAGTTCGATTATTCCAGTCGCCCCAGCTTTCGTTAGAAGGGGGATCAAGTCGCGTACCTTGCGCTCTTCGACTACAGATTCGACGGCGAACCAATCTTTATCGCGAAGTGTATTGACGGTCGGCGCGTGCAATGCAGGGAGCGCAGCGACTACTTTATCGAGCGATTTTGCCGGAGCATTGCATTTCAACAAGACTTGCCTTTGGGCTTCAAGCGCACCTGTGAGCAGCATCTTGAGCTGTTCGAGCTTAGCCCTCTTTGCCTTATTCTTCCAACTCGTTTTATTGGCAATGAAACGGGTAGTAGAGGTAAGGATTGTATCGACGATGCGAAGATTGTTTGCTCTTAGGGAACTGCCGGTTTCAGTCAAATCCACAATCGCATCCACGAGTTCCGGCGCTTTTACTTCTGTTGCGCCCCATGAAAATTCGACATCAGCTTTAACGCCATGTTTCTTCAGGTATCTTTTGACAAGCCCCATAGCTTCTGTAGAAATGCGCTTGCCTTCAAGATCCTTGACTGTTTTAATCTTGGAATCATTCGGCACGGCAAGAACCCATCTTACAGGGTTGCTTGTAGCCTTGGAATAATTAAGCTCGCAAATCTCTTGGATATCGCTGCCGTTTTCATAAACCCAATCATAGCCGCAAATGCCGGCATCAAGAAGCCCTAGCTCGACATATCGGCTCATTTCCTGCGGTCTCAAGAGGCGACACTTGATTTCTTCGTCATCAATGGTTGGAATATAACTGCGGCTTGAACATGAAACATTGAAGCCCGCGCGCTTAAAAAGCGCGAAGGTCGATTCCTGCAAACTGCCTTTCGGTAAACCTAAAACAATAGCCATTTTCTATTTTTTGTTCTTTTTACGTAAAACGGCGCATATTATATCAAATATTTCGCATTTAGTCTATAGTAAGAAGTAAATTTTTTATGAGTCTTGAGGCAAATCTTCTCAGTGGCCGCCGGAGGGTGGATTTGATAATTTTGATTTTACGATAGAAGAAAGAGAAGTTAGCAGTTTATCTGGGGTAGAGCCTGAAATATCTTCGACTAAAACTATACGGCCCTGGGCGGCAGAGTAGAATACTGCGCGCTTATCTTTAACATCTACGCGAGCAATCCCTTTTGCCGCGCATTCGACTTTGAAAGTCGCAAGTTTTACGAAACGCTCGGTTACAGGCGGCAACTTCCCGAAGCGATCTTTCATTTCGCTAACGAGGTTTCGGATATCTTTCTTATCCGTCGCTTCGGCAAAGCGTTTGAGAAGGGCAATGCGCTGAGAATCTTCTTCGATATATGAATATGGAATTGAAGCTGATGTATCGCTAGAAGGTTCTGCCGGCGAGAAATCGATGAAATCCAGATTGATTTTCACATCGATTATATTCTTTACTTTCTCGCCTTTAATCATCGCAATTGTTCTTTGCAAAAGTTGGCAGTAAAGGGTGAAGCCGATTGTCGCTATGTGGCCAGATTGTTTGGCGCCCAGAAGATTCCCCGCGCCTCGTATCTCGAGGTCGCGCAAAGCGAGGTTAAAGCCGCCGCCTAGTCCCCCATGGCGCTGGAGAGCCTTTAGCCTTTCGCGCGCATCTGAGTCTAGCGCATTGCCTTGCGGCAGAAGCAAAACGGCATAACCTTTTTTCGACGAGCGCCCGACGCGGCCTCGAAGCTGATACAAGTCGGCTAGACCGAATTTATCCGCCTCATCGATAAGTATAGTGTTCGCGCGCGGAATATCGATACCGGATTCCACAATTGTTGTCGAAAGCAGAATATCAGATTTCCCTTGTTCGAATTCGCGGATTTTCTTGCTTAGCTCGACTGTGTTCATTTGACCATGGGCTACAGTAAGTTTGGCTTTCGGGCATAGTTGCCTCAAACGGCGCTCGACTCTTGGAATAGTCAAAACTCTATTATGGAGAAAATAAACTTGGCCCGCACGCTTAAGTTCGGCTTCGATGCTAGAGCGAATAATTTCATCGGAATCTCTAACGATCTTCGTCTCGACGGCGACTCTTTCGCGAGGCGGTGTTCGCAATATCGATAGATCTCTTGCGCCTGTCATCGATAGATATAATGTTCGCGGGATGGGGGTAGCCGAGAGAGTGAGAATATCGGCAGTCGCTCGCAAAGATTTCAGGAATTCCTTATGCCTAACGCCAAAGCGCTGCTCTTCATCGATAATAATCAGGCCTAAATCGCGGAAATGGATTTTGTTGGTGAGTATGGCATGAGTGCCTATTACTATATCGCACGATCCATTTGCGATACGCTTGAAAGTCCCCTCTTTCATGTTTTTGGATTGGAATCGTGAAACGACTTCAATCCTAATAGGCGTGCCATCGAATCGCGAGGCGAAAGTTTCGAAATGTTGTTCTGCAAGAATTGTTGTAGGAGCAAGAAGCGCAACCTGCCGTCCATTCATTGCCGCTATATAGGCCGCGCGCATCGCTACTTCGGTTTTCCCATATCCTGCATCGCCGCAAATCAGCCTATCCATGGGACGATTCGAGGCCATATCTTTTTTTACGGCTTCAATCGCCGAAAGCTGGTCGGCTGTTTCTTCATAAGGGAATGCCGCTTCAAAAGCGTCTATCCCTTCGCAGTAGATATCGTATGCGAACGAAGGCGTTATCTCACGCTTTGCTTGTGTTTCCAAAAGTGCAACGGCCAAGTCGTGGATTGCTTTATTTGCGTTTTCTTTATCGTGTTGCCAGCGTTTGCCATCGAGGCGATGCATTTGGACAGCAGCGCCTTTTACGCCAACATAACGCGAGATCAAATGGGCATGTGCCGCCGGAACATGAAGAAGCGCGCCGCCTTCGTATTCTATAGTGAATACTTCATTTCTCTTGCCGTCGACTATTATTTCAGAAGAGCCTACAAAGCGACCTACGCCATGATCTACATGCACTACATACTCGCCGGGCTCCAGTTCCTCGAAATCATTTATCCTAAGCGCGTCGAAGCGTGCTTTTCTGCGATGCAAAGAGCTGGTTCTCTTAGCAAATACCCTATCTGATTTCGTCTCTACGATTAGACCAGGGATTTCAAAGCCGCCTGAAAGTTCATCTAGCTGCAGAATCTCGGCGCCGCGACGCCGCGCGGCATCAATATGCTTTTCCAGACGCTTTCGAGAAGCTTGAAAAAGCTCGGGGTGATGCGCTTCATCAATTCCGAGTTCGGAAAAACCAGGAAGGGGGGATGAGTGAAAATCGATTGGCCAAGCGCCTTCAATTTCGATTTCACCGCTGGAAACAATCGTAAAATTTTTCTCTTTGGGAATATCAAGATTGTAGCTCGTGTTTCCCAGCGCGAAAATGACCGCGTCCTCCGGCATGATATCGAATATAGATAGTTTTTCCTCGCCATTGGAAGATTCCGAAATCGGAAGAAATGCAGCGTTCCCGGTATTGCCTATCGAAATTTGCGAAGAAGAATCGAATATTCTTATCGATTCCAAAGTATCGCCGAAGAATTCTAGTCTAATCGGATTTTTTTCGCCCGGACTCCATACGTCGATTATGCCGCCGCGAATAGAATATTCACCTTCATGTTCTACTATCGGCGAGCGAGAGTATCCTGCAGATGATAGAAGCTCGTTAAGAGAAGAAAGCTTTAGCGCCTCGGGTTTTTCGAGCGTAAGCTCGATCTTCTTCATCCTCGAGCGCGAAAATTTTTCGCTAATCGATGCGAAAGGCGCAACGACTATTGCAGGGTATGGCGAAATCGACCACGCATCAATCGCGGCAATGGTTTTTAATCTTTGACCGAGACTCGATTTATCATCTTCTATGAGCGTTGGAAATTGCAATAGAGCAAATCTTTTTAATTGAAAGAGCTTGGAAGAGGTCAAGATATCGAGGTCGTCTGCAATTCTATCCGCCTCGGGGATCCCCGGCGTTACGACTAGAGCAATTTTATTTTCGCTCGCGACAGCTAGCGCCGCAAAAGCGTCAGAAGAGCCAATAAATGACGGCACGGCGAATAATTTGCCGTGCTCCAGATTTTTGAATTGCGAAAAATGCTCTAGTGCATTGCCGATCATCTATCTTGGAAATGTATTTTCAACTGTTTGAACACATCAATTTTCATTATTGGCCAAACTCTTGAAGGCAGGCCTGCCTCCAGGGGCCGCTCTAGAAAATCATCTAGTTCTGATAGAAAATCGAAACCAGATTTTTCTTCTACTTCATCTATCGATACAAGCCATTTTGCCGGATATTCACGCCACGATACAGATTGCGGAATAAGAAAAGCCATGGCCCGAACATCCATATTTTGTTGTGCTACTACGATTTGATAAAATTCGCCGGGAACATCTATGCCTGTGCCGCTGATCGTTTCTTTATCTTCATTAGTAATCGCTCCGACAATCACCCAGATTTCACCATATTTCGCAGTCCACAAATCAGCAATTCGATGCTCGATATCGCGCCAAATGCCTCTATTGAGTTGCGGAGATTGTGGCGATATGTTGCTCATTAAAAATGTAGCTTTTTGCGCATCTGGCCCAAATCGTGTAGCAATGGCGTGATTCGGCGCCATGTGACCGCGGTCGTATCCGCTCCTCGTGTAGCTTGCAGATGCTGGACAATTCGGGGCTTCGCGATCTTTCTTGAAATCGGGTCTTTTGGGCGCTGCGTATTTTTCCTCGCGCGGCACATGATAGGCAACCCACGAAGGTCGTCTTAGAGAAGGGGACCAGCCAATGACAAATTCGCCGCGATCGATAATTGTTATATCTTCTGGCGCGGGCGCGCCTGTTCTAACCGGCGCGCCGGCAAAGAAGACTTGTCCGCTGGGAGGCTCAAGGTCGTATTCGTAAACGACATCCGTGCCGGTAATATCCAGCGCATCGAGTATATCGGCAAGTGGATAGCCAACAGATTCTAGAGACGATGTGACAAATACAGGATACTCTTGCGATTTGTTATCAATCCATTTTTTTGGATGATGAACATACCAAACGCTCAGATATGAGAACGCCGAACCTAAAATCAAAAGTATGAGGGCGGCCAAAAGCGCAAGACGACGATTCTTGCTTCGCGTCTTACGCCTTTTTGCCGTGCCTTTCGATTTTGTATCGGCTTTATCGCTTTTTTTCTTCACGGAACTTAGAAGTCGCCCAGTTCAATGCGAATCGTCCGCCCCTTGAGGGCTTGAGTCTTCGCCTTCGCGCTATCATCTTGACCGTGACGAACAATCCCGTCATCGGCAGAATATTCTTCGCGGTTATCAGGAACGACTATCGTCGCACCGCAAGCTGGGCATTCTGTTTTTTCCCCTATCATATCCAGCGTTGCCTCGATTTCCGTCTGGCAGCTGGGACAGAGAAAACTCATGAAGCCATCTTCAATCATTTTTTCAAGCCTTCCAACTTTGTCTCGCTACGCCACTTGTAGTATGCCTTGAGTTTAAGCTTTGAAGCAGATTCTTCATCGCAGAAAATCCAAGCATCATTATGCATCTGGAGAGCGGAAGCGGTGCAGAATTGGCTAATACCGCCCTCGACCATCCCTTTGACGGCATCAGCTTTGTTTTTGCCGAATGCAAGAAGGATAATCTTCTTCGCTTCGCAGATTGTTCCTACGCCCATCGAGAGGGCGCGGGTAGGAACTTCGTCTTCCTTGCCCTTGAAGAATAGGCGAGCGTTATCCTTGATTGTCGAAGGCGTAAGATACACGACGCTCGTTCTGCTGGCAAGTGAAGTTCCGGGTTCGTTGAATGCGATATGGCCATCTGAGCCAATTCCGAGAACCTGAATATCGATGCCGCCGGCCTTCTTGATCTGAGCTTCGTATGCCTTGCATTCCTTCTCGGGATTCTTTGCTAGACCATTCAGAACATGGGTATTGGAAAGCTTGATATCAATCTTCTTGAAGAGATTTTCATTCATGAAGTAGCGATAGCTCTGCTCGTGAGTAGGCGCTAGACCTACATATTCATCGAGGTTCCAGCTCTTTACTTCCTTATAGGAAACTTTCTTCGCCTTCACTGCTTTGGCCATCTCATTATACATGAGAACTGGTGTAGAGCCAGTTGCCAACCCGAGAACGGTTTTAGGGTTGGCCTGCACAGCTGATGTAATCATCTGGGCGGCGAGCTTGGATGCTTCTTCTTTAGTCTTGCATACTACAATTTCCATCGTGGACATCTCCTTTTATTTAGTGGAAAATTCTTTATGCTCCATGATTATGCCGATATTATACCCTATATTTTAGTATATGTAAAGCGGGGGTACCTCAATTTGCTCTCTATTGGTCTTGGGGCCAAACTTGATGTTTGAAGACTTTTCCCCGCTATTTTCGGGCGATTTGGACTCATTTTCGCCTTCATTTACGATTTGAGAAATCTCCTCCGTAGCGGCGGGGCTGCCTTCATCATTAGTCGCCGCACGCCATACTTTAGATATGAGCGCACAAACTAGCCACATAACGAGTATCGCGCCGATAGCGAGAATTCCGAATCTAATTACGGAAGGAGGGATGGAGAACGGGAACTTATCTTCGTAGAAGAAATCCTTATCTTTCGATTCTGGCGGCAGGAATCGCGAAGGTTTTGTATGCGTTTCGGCCGTTTCCGGCGTCGCCTTGAAGGGGTCGGCCAATTTTATGCTTTGCTGCTCTAGCTTGAAGTCGTTTGCCGGTGTCGGCATTTCGCTTGCGCTTCTAATCCCGATTGGCTCATCATCTTCATGATTGAGAATTTCATTTTCGATTTCTCTCTCGAAGAGGTCTAAGTTCTGGCGAGCTTCCTCGACTTTAGGTTCTTCTTTTTTCTCCGGCTCGAAAGCGAGGTCGCTTTGCGGCGACTCTTGCGCTTGTGGCGCGCTTGCGAATTCTTCTCTTTCCGGCATTGGCTCGGGCGCCGGCGCCGGTTCTAGAGATGGCGCCGGTGGCGGCGGAGGAGTTTCGACGCGAGGCGGCTGGGGCGCAGGTGCCGGAGAAGCCGCGGGCTTTCTCATCCTGATAATCGGCTGGCGATTGCCGCTGTAGATATCCATGAACTCGGCGACCAATGGTTTCGGGTCTAGGCCGACAGCTTCGCAATAAAGTTTCACAAAGCCTCTGCCATAGATTGGCGCCGGGATTTTCGAGAAATTTTCGTTTTCCAAATCTTCGATTTGCTGTGGCATTAAGCGCGTCATCGCAGAAATCTGCGTAATGCTAAGGCCCTTCGCTTCGCGTGCCTTGGTAAGAGTTCCGCCAAAATCAATCATCGGTTTGTCTCCTCATAAAAAGATGGTTCTTCGACTGGTTGTAAAATTTGTGCTGGATCATCGAGTTCTTCATCGCCTGCGAAAGCATCTTGCTCGCCTGCGTTTTGGATATTTTCGCCGTTCATAATCGCGATGAGTTGCTGTTGATCGAGAAGAATCGTTCTTGGCCCTGCGCCGCTTTGCGGCGCGATAACGCCATTTTCTTCCAGCTGGTCGCAGAGTCTTGCGGCGTTATTATACCCGATTCCGAGTCTTCTTTGGAAATGTGAGACAGATGCGCGATTTGTGTTGATTATTACCTCGATAGCCTTCTTGTAGAGGCTTGCGCTTTCATTCGTCTTTACCGTTTCGCGAGGAGAGCTCGTGTTATCATCCTGTGGTAGATTATCGGGGTCGTCTGGATTCGACGAGAAGGGGTCGTCGATAGCCTGCTCTTTGACGCGACCGAGCTTTGTAGCGAATTTTTCATCGAATTGCGTATCGGAATGCTCTTCGATAAATTTCGTAATGCGCTCGATTTCTTCATCGGCGATCCACGCGCCTTGCGCGCGAATCAAGAGGCCATCCTTCGACTTGAAAAGCATATCGCCGCGTCCGATTAGGTTTTCGGCGCCCGTATCATCGAGAATGGTTCTCGAATCGATACCTTGCGCCGTCTTGAACGCGACGCGTCCAGGAATATTAGCCTTGATAGTTCCTGTGATTACTTTCGCATCAGGTCTTTGGGTCGCGAGAATAAGGTGTATGCCTGCGGCGCGCGCTTTTGCTGTAAGGCGAGATATATCGGGCGTTACTTCCTTTGCCGCCGTCGCCATCAAATCTGCGACTTCGTCGATTATAATCACGATGTAAGGAACGGTCTTTGGAACGTCGGAAAGCTCTTCATCGCTTACGCTTCTGAACATATCGGTTTGCGTAACCGATTTGCGATGATTGAAATCGTAGATATTCCTCACTTTTTCGCGCGCGAAAAGCTTAAGGCGCTTTTCCATTTCCGCGACTGCCCAATGTAGAGCGAATACTACTTTTCTATTATCTGTAATTACCGGCACCAAGAGGTGTGGAATCGAAGCGTACGGCGTAAATTCGACCGATTTCGGGTCGACCATTATCAGCTTCAATTCTTCCGGCGTGCGAGTCATGAGTAGCCCATTGATAATGGAATTCAAGCATACCGATTTTCCTTGACCCGTTGCGCCTGCTACCAGCATGTGAGGCATCGTGGCTAAATCCGAGACCAATTCCTTGCCGGCGGCATTTTTGCCGAAGAGGAGAGGCAATTCCGCCTTGGATTTCTTCCATGCGTCAGATTCGATAATTTCGCGGAATGTAATACTGATCGGTTTTTTGTTTGGAACTTCTATGCCTACTCTATCTTCGCCCGGAATCGGCGCTTCGATTCTCAGCGAACGCGCGTGCATAGCGCCCATGAGGTTTTTCTCGATATTCGTGACAGACGAATATCGAGTCCCCGGCGCAAGTTCTATTGCGTATTTCGTTACAACCGGCCCTTGGACCGTGTAGCTCATCTTTGCGTCGACGCCGAAGAGTTTAAGAGTATCGATAAGGCGTTTTGCTACTTCCTCGACATTGCCGTGATCGGCCGCAGATTTCGGTATCGGGTTCAAAAGCGAAATATCCGGCAGCACGTAAGGTCCTTTATCGTTATGGGGCTGAGGAGCTTCTTCGTTTTCTTCATAACGCGAAGATTTTGCGCTTTGATTGTTCGGTTGACTTGCCGCCGCGCCGTTTAGCTCTTCTTCTCTACCGGCTCTGGCGGCTTCACGCGCCTTGCGGATTGCTTCTACTTGTGCGGCGTATTTATCTTTTCTATCTTGCCGCGCTTGCTCCATCCTGAGGCGCGCTTCTTCTATTTCGCGCTTCTTCGCGGCCTTTGCTTCTTTCAGCGCCTCCTTTGCGCGAAGCTTTTCTTCTTTGGCGCGCGCCTTTTCTTCTTCCTTTTGCCTCCGCGCTTCTTCGCGCGCCGCCAGCGCCGCGTTGTACGCCGCCTTTTCTTCTTCGCTCGCTTCTTCGCCGGGCTTTCCGAGGCGTGCGCCCGGCCCCATCGCCCAACCGATGATAGTCTGCGCGAGGCTTATTAGATTATGCATGCCGATTGCCGCCGCGAGCGAAGCTATGAGCAATATGACAATAAGCACGGTCGAGCCGAATGGACTCAACAGCGGCATCAGGAATTTCGTCATTATCAAAAAACCGAAAACGCCGCCGGCTTGCTCGAAATTCGTCTTTATTCTAAAGGAATGAATGCCTGGCGCATTGGGCTCGGCAACTTGAACGAGACATGCGCAGGCGATCAGAAACACGAAAAACCATGCAATTCGCCGCCCGGCTTTCATCCGCCGCCCGGCTATGCAGCAAATCCCTGCCAGAACACATGCGATTGGCACAATCCAAATCGCCATGCCAAAAAGCACATACCCCCAATATGCGAAGAAATCACCTAGCGCACCAATCCAATTGGAACTTTTTTCCACAGGTGAGCGCAAGCCTTCTATCGCTCGCCAATCATAACTCATCAATGCAACGAGAGGAAAGAGAGCAAGCGGAAATAAAAGCCAGCTCATAAGATGGTCCCCAAGGCTCTTGGGCTTGGCCGAGTCGTCAAGGGGTTGCTGTTTTTCCGTTGGAATCGGTTTTTTCAAATCTCGTTCTTTCTCCTTCTCTTGAAGTGATGAAGGTGTTTCTTTCGGGTTTCATTGCGTAATAAATCACAATCGCTAGGATTATCGCTAAAATCTTAAGGCCCCAGTTATCGATGATAAGACCGACTAGACTTTTGAGGAATGCGAATTGAGGTTTTGCATCCTTCATCGATTTTCCTCCTCTTCTTCGATATTGACGATTAACCTCTGCAGCGGCGCGAAGAGTATTGCCATAAAACCTTTATCGCGTGGATCTTCTGGCATTGCGCGAGTAACCCATCTTAAGAGAGAGGTCGTGTCGTTCGCGCCATATCTGAACAGCCTGCCGTTTCTTGCAATCGAAATCGCGCCACGTTCTTCCGAGACTACTACGACTAGCGCATCGGTTTCTTCAGATAGCCCTACGGCTGCTCTATGACGCATCCCGCTTGCCATCAGATTCGGATTGTTCGATACGGGGAAAATGCAGTGCGCGCTTGAAATTCGCCCGTTCTTCATTACGACTCCACCATCATGCAACGGCAGAGGTGGAGTAAATATCGATTTCACCAATTCCGGGGTGAAGATTGCATCTGTCGGAACGCCGGTCGTTTCGTAGGCCCTTAAAGCGATTCCTCTTTCAAAAGCTATCAGCGCGCCCATCCTGCGTTTCGCAAGCTCCTGCAATGTTTCAACAATTAGTTCCGGCCTCGCCGCGCCTTCTGGCGTATGCTTGGGTTTTTCGAAATATCCGAATGCGCCGACTGTCTGAAGAAAACGTCTGATTTCCGGCTGAAAGATCACGACCGAGGAAATCGCCATATAAATGAGAAGTATTTTTATTATTTGCGAAAGTACCTCGAACTTGAAGACCATCGAAAACAATACGAGCAGCGTCGCCAACACGCCGACGCCGAGCAAAGTCTGGCCGAAACGCGAACCCTTGGCACCCTTTAAAATTGCATAGATCGCGACATACAGAATTAGTATCTGCACAATATCGGCAACAGAAATCGCTCTTAGGGCTTCAAGCATTTTCTTCGGCCTCCACTTTAGGTTCTTCTGCCTTGACCCCGGTGACTAGCTCTTCGACATCCTTCCCATCCATCGTCTCGCGCTCGATTAAGGTTTTGGCAAGAAGCTCTAGCTTTTCGCGCTTTTCTTGAAGCGTCTGCTCGGCCTTCTCGTAGGCTTGCTTCATCATCAGCGCAACTTCTTCGTCTATCATGCGGCTTGTCTCTTCGCTAAATGCCGGAGGCAAGGATTCTTGCGAGAATTGCGAAGGCTCGTTGAACGCCTGGAAACCGAATCTATCGCTCATTCCGTAGGTGCAAACCATTCTGCGCGCGAGTTCCGTCGCCTGCTTGATATCTTGCGCGGCTCCCGTGGAAATTTCGCCGGTGAACATTTTTTCGGCGATTCTGCCGCCGCAAAGGACAACAAGTTCCGATAAGAAATGGCTCTTCGTGCGATTTAAGATATCTTTTTCGGGTAGCGACATCGTCGCGCCCAATGCCCGGCCTCTGGGAATTATCGTTACTTTATGCAAGGGATCGGTATTCGGCAGCTCCAACTGCAAAAGGGTATGTCCTGCTTCATGCCAAGCGGTGATCTCGCGGTCGCGCTGCGAATAGCCTGCCGACTTGCGCTCGCGCCCCCACAATACCTTGTCGCGCGCTTCTTCGAGCGTCTTGATATCGACCGACTCTAGTTTCTTGCGCACGGCCAAAAGCGCGGCTTCATTCAGGAGGTTCGCCAAATCTGCGCCGGAAAAACCAGGCGTCCCGCGGGCAATCCTCTTCAAATCCGCGTCCGGCGCGAATTTGATCTTCTTGCCGTGAAGCTCCAATATTTCTTCGCGACCTTTTAATGTCGGCAAATCTATTACTACCTGTCTATCGAAACGCCCTGGTCTAAGAAGGGCGGCGTCGAGCGTATCGGGTCTATTGGTCGCCGCAATTACGATTACGCCTTCATTTGCATCAAACCCATCCATTTCGACCAGCATGGTATTTAGGGTCTGCTCGTAGGCGTGCGACCCGCCGAGAGCCCCGGCGCCAGATCTCTTCATTCCTATGGAATCGATTTCATCGATAAACACTATGCATGGCGCGCGCTTTTTCGCCTCTGCGAACATATCTCGCATTCGCGAAGCGCCTACACCTACGAACATTTCTTCGAAATCACTGCCGGATATCGCAAAGAAGGGCACTTGCGCCTCGCCTGCTATCGCCTTGGCTAGAAGTGTCTTGCCCGTCCCGGGCGGGCCTACCAGCAATACGCCTTTAGGTATTCTGCCGCCAAGTTTCTTGAATGATTCCGGAGACTTTAGAAATTCGACTATTTCCTGAACTTCTTCTTTCGCTTCATCGATTCCCGCTACATCCCCGAATGTTACAGCCCTCTTATCTTCCCTGCCATTCAGAACTTTTGCGCGGGATTTTCCAAAGCCAAACGGCCCCCCCTCGCCGCCCATCCGGCGCGCAAGCCAATAAAACAGGGCGATGAAGCCTACGAAAAACAGTATCTGCATCAAGAAGGGCGATATCGCCGCGCGATGCTCATCGATTTTCACCGGTATGCCGCGAGCACGAAGATCTTCCATAATCTTCTCGTTTTCGCCAGGCACCAGTTTCACGCGATAGCGCTTCTTTTCTTTCTTGCCGTTTTCTTTACCGGCATCACCAACATATATTTCGCCAGTAAGCGCAGTTGTTCCATCCTCGCGGTCGATATATCGCGTAACATTGACGATATGCCCGTTTTTCAACGCATTATCGAATTCTACTTGAGAAAACTCGCTAACAGATTTCTCATTAGGACTCATCTTGTAAAGCGAAAAAAACACAAGGCCAATCAAACCTATGATAAGCCAAGAGCGCAACGTATTGCTCCCATTCTTCTTTTCCATTGCCGCATATTATAGCATATTACCCCGCGGCGGGCAAGTGCCCCAAGCGTTTTTATTTATCGCTCAAGGCGCTGAGCGGGAGGGCCGCAATTTATTGCGGCCCTCCCTCTTCTCTAACGCGCGCCGCAGGCGCGGAGGAAATTCGTTATCGCCTCGTATGATTTTTCAAGCCCTAGATAAAATTTCGATTTAAGGGAATTCTTCCAGCGGCAGATTATATAATGATGGCATTCATGGTTCATTTCCCAATCATATCGCTTTGAAAAAACTTCAAGCGCGACTCTTCCGCCATGCACCTTCATAATATTAAAGAAATCGTCCGGTTGCCAACGATGGACCCTTCGAGTATTTTCTGCTCTCGTTAGCCACCGGCAATTTTCTTTATAGTAGCCTCGCCGCCAATCTATTCTATCCAATGTTGCGCCTTGAAAATAGCCCTCTTTCATATCGGCGAGAAAATTTTCAAATTTAAACCACCGAAAATCTGAATCGTATTGGCTCACGATCCAATATAGCGAGTTGAGGCCTTGACTTTTTTGCCTGATTCGCTTAAGCAAATGAAACCAACATAGATAGATACCGGTCAACTTGCCTCCATTACTGTAACCATGCTTTAGGCCATACTTATTCCCTTTCTTAAATGGCATATTACACCTCCAATTCTCCGAAGATAGTTAATAGATGCGCGGCCCAGCGTTCATCTTTTTTGAAGCCATCGACTATTCTTTTTAGTCTTTCGGGGTCTTCAATTTCCATTTTCTTTCGCAATTTATGGAAAGGCTCTAGCGTTGGCAAGTTTGGCCCGAATTTGATTTGATGATATAACGCCCAGACGATTTCGGCGTTCTCATCTTCGCGAATTTCTTCTTCGGTCGGTTCTTCATCGGTGTAGCTATTGATTCCCGGGTCACCCGGGAATGGATAGGGTATATGTTCTGATGTTTCTGCTTCCATGGTTTTTTAATTTAGTTTTAGTTGTAGTATGTAGTTGTAGAGTGGAATTGTTGATTTGTTTGGTTTTTATTTAGCCGTGTAGAGGTGGAGAGGTGTAGAGCGGGAGGGCCGCAATTTATTGCGGCCGCCGGAATCGTTTCTAGTTCTAGAATTTCTAGAATTTCTAGAATAGTTAGAAAACCTACCTGTTTCTACATGGTTAATCATAAAAAATTAACAATTCCTTATTCTTCATTTTGCGCCTTCGGCGCGCAGCGCAAAATGCGCGCATTCGCGAGCTGGGATTGGCCTCGCGCGCCGGTTCGCTGGGATTGCGTTGCCGCACGCGCAGCGGCGCACGCCGTTTTCTTCGATGCAATTGGCGCATTCTTCGAAGCACTGCTGCCAATCGTTATTTGTCCAAAGTTTAGCGGCGGCCTTTTTGTGGCGTTGTTCGTCGGCGATTTGCGAGGGAGTTTTCATCGCCGCTTCCTTCGCTTTCATTGCCGCCATCTTCATCCCAGCCTCGGCTTCGCGTTCGTTCTTTAAAGCTACGGAATTTATTCTTGCGTGGTATAGACGCAACGAGCGGATAAAATTCTTCTTCGTAAAAGGGTCGCCGCCTTTATGGGTGTAGTCGATTTCATCGGCGTATTCTATCCATTCTTTGATTAGCGCAATGGAATATTTGCCGGATAGATTTTTTCTGCGGCAATAATCTTTGACAAAGCTGAACCAATCTCGCATTTTGTTGTTCCAATGCGCCGGCACCTTATCGGGATTATCATCATCTTCACGGAGCGCGCGGGGCGGCGGCGGCGGCGGGTTTTCTTTCTCTTCTTTCTCTCTGGTTCTCTCTCTTTCGTCTCTTTCTTTTGCATAATTTTTCATGTGTAGTTTCTCCGATTGCCCTTTGGAAGGGTTGTTTTTCGTAGGTTTTTATATCGATTTTTAGTTTTTCGTTATTTCGTTATCTCTTCGGGACGTCTCCCTTTAGTTAGCAGTTTTTATCTCGCGCAGAGGCGCTCAAGGCGCAGAGCGGGAGGGCCGCAATTTATTGCGGCCGCGGCGATGAGCCCTACCTGTTTCTACATGTTCTACATGGTTAATCACAATCAATCACTTTTGCTAATTTTTCGAGATCGGTTAGTTCATCGCGGCTTGGTTCATCGTAGACCTTTAACGACTGAGCGTTTTCGCGTGCGATGCCGAGCTTGCGCATTTCCGAGGCCGTGAGATGATTTTCGGCGTCTGGGCTCATCGCGGCTTCAATCGCTTGCTTATTCAATGAAAGCTTCGTGCGAACGAATGCGGCGGGGAGCGACCGAAGCCATTTATCGTCCGTCTCTGATTTACCATCGGCTCGCGTAATCGAAGAGCGCGTAGAAACTTTGAAGATCATGCCGTTAGAAATTCCGGCGGCGATATTCTTGCGAAGGAGGCAATTGAAAACGCTTGGATCGCAATTGGCCATTTCCGCCAATATATCATTCTCGAGTTTGTTTACGATGCACTCGGCATTAGCGGCACCTTCTTTCAAAGATTCTAGGGCGTTTTGATAATACATGAAGTCGTCTAGCTTCTTCGCTAGCTTTGACGGCAGTTTTGTAGTTTTATTATCTTTCATCTTTTTGTTCCTTTCGTGTTTGTTTAACTTGAGAGTCGCAGAGAACGCAGAGTTTTTAGTTGTAGTATGTAGTTGAAGTTGTAGAATGGTGTTTTCAAATTTCAATTCCGGCGGCCGCGGGGCGGCCGCCCTACCGAACGACCTCTGCGCTCTCTGCGCCTCTGCGTTAAACAAAAACCGAACAAAACAAACAATTCCTTTCTCCAACTCGAACTCGAAACTCGAACTACATGTTCTCGTCTTTAATCGGAAAAGGGCGAGCATTGGCAAGGAAAGGCAAGAAAGCAAACCAATACTCGCTCTTTTCTGATTAAAGGCAATTCTAAGAAATTTGAAAACGCGAAATACACGAAAATCAAATTCGTTTATTAAATCTGTATTATCGTGCATTCCGCGATTCATTGACATCACCTATCGTTTAGTTTATTCGGTTACTGGCTGTTCGGTTTCACCGCCGCCTTCGCCGCCTTCGTCCTCGCCGTCGTCCTCGCCGTCATCGGGCGTTGGTGTCGGGTCGGGCTGTTCTTCTTCGCCGTCATCCGGCACGCTAGAACCGTTTGCGGCGGCGATGGCCTGGAACTTGTCGAATACGCCGAGCAAGCCTACCATGATGTTTTGTGTAATCTCGGAAGGCTGCATCTCGTAGACGACATTGAATCTATCGATCAACTTCTTGAGAAGAGGTCCGGCTTCGATGCGAAGTTCCCTGACGCTCTTGCCGCCACGCGTGGCCTTGCGGCGTCCGGTTTCCTGCATACGCGCGCGATAGAGCACTCTAATCGCGTTGTTGGTCGTCCCAAGCGAAGTGAGGAAGGGCGTTAACCCTAGCGCTTCGACATGTGGGGTGTTGGTCTCGCTCGAGAGCTCCTCGCAAATATTTTTGACGAGGTAATTCTGCTCCGTCATGGAGAGCTTCGCGAGGTCCAAGAAGCGGGTTAGAATCGCGCGAAGTTCGTTTGCATGATTCCACGTCTCGCTATCCTGCGGGAACTTGAGAGCGCGCTTGAAGATAATCAAAATTACTCTCACGAGTTTATCGCGAAGAGCATCCTTGCCTTCGATCAGCGCGGTTTCTGTGTAGGAAATCGGCGCGCGATTCAAGATTTCGATTGTCTTCTTGAGCGAGTCGATTACCGGCACGATTTCTTCGCCAAGCAGTGTCGCCGCGTTGGTGTCGATGAACTCGAGGATTGCTTCCAAGAACGCGAGGTACTGGGCATTGCGAAGTTTAGTCCCTAGGAACAAGGGAAGAATAACTTCTAGGTATGTTGGGTTGTTGTTTTCGTTATCTGCCATATTAGTTAGTTAGTTGTTAGTAGTTAGTAGTTAGTAGTTAGTTGTTAGTTGTTAGTTTGTGGTTGGTTGTTTTGGGTGGTGTCAAATTTTAGTTGGAGTTTCGAGTTGGAGTTGGAGAGTGGAATTGGTAATTTTGTTTAACGTTTTTTTAACGCAGAGGCGCAGAGTACGCAGAGGTTGTTCGCATTTCCGGCGGCCGCGGGGCGATGAGCCTACCTGTTTCTACATGTTCTACATGGTTAATCATAAAAAAACAAACAATTCCTTTCTCCAACTCCAACTCGAAACTCGAACTACATGTTCTACATGCTTAATCATAAATCAAAATTCCGTCTTTACTTCTACGGGGTTGGTCTGCGAAGCCGAGTTCGTATCGCTTCCGGCGTTTTCTTCTGCTTGGCTTGTTTGGGTGATAACAGCTATTGCAGGAAGGCCTAGGGCGTAAACGCCCATCGATTGTGTACGCGTCTGCGGCGCCATCGCAGAACAGCCACTAGCGAAATATGCGGCAGATGCCGCGATCGCTCCGCTGACGAATGGTAATACCTTATTCTTCATCCAGCGGTAAAGTCTGAGGAATCCTTGCCAAAAAGCGCTTACGCTTTCGGCACCTTCCTCGATTATTTCAGCCGCTTCGGATTCCGGCTCGTTTACATCTATAATTTCGTTCATATCATTAGCTCCTTTTGATGCCCATATTATACTCTAAGAGACTATTTTTTGTCAAGATGAGTTCTCGGCCGTTTCGTCCAATGCCGATAAACATTGGGTGAAACGCATATTTTTTTTCGCAAAATTCAGAAATGTAATTTCATAACCTACTCCCATTTTTCATTCGTTTAATTACCTGTTTGAGGTTTTGTAAGAATGAGACGAAGGTCTTATACCCACCCTTAACACCCAGTCGTTGGAAGAGCTCGAAAGCATCTTTCGCGGCAGAATAGAGCGTAGAGTTTTTTGCGAGGTCCAGGGCAATTTGCCGCTCGGCAAATTGTTCGATTGTTTCATCGGCGCGGGGGTCGTCGAGGTTGACTTTGTCGAAGTTTTTATCGAGTAGCCGCGTCATTTTATAAAACGCATCGAATGTCGGCGGCATATCCGGCACCTGATGTTTTTCGTAAGTTCCCCAAACGGCTTTTGCGAGCCCTTTGAGATTATACTCGGCGCTTTCGCGCGAGTTGATTATTACGGCCATTGCTAGGCGCATGTTATTTTTAGTTTGAGTAGTGTTACTCATTTCTTTTCTCCTTTCTGTGATTTTTATTTAACGTTTTTTATTTAACTTGAGAGGCGCTGAGTTTGTTTAATGTTGCCAATGTGAAAATGTTGCCAATACCAATAACCAATTGGGAATTGGAAATTGGAAATGGCAACAATGGCAACACTGGCAACATTAAACAAACTCTGCGCCTCTGCGCCTCTGCGCGAGATAAAACCAACTCGAAACTCCAACTTTCTCGGTAGATTTTATCAAAAATTTTTTTTGGCGCCAAGGCGCCCAGGGCGCAAGCGCGCATAAATTTTGTAGGCCCGGCGGCGCCCAGGGCGCAAGAAGCGCGGAAAATTTGTAGGCCCGGCGGCGCCTAGGGCGCAACTGAGCGGAAAATTATCGGCTTGCCCGCGCTCTAGGGCGCAAGAAGCGCGAATTTTTGTCGACCCCGAGACAACCAAAAACAAAATTACCAATTCCACTCTACAACTACGGCGGCCGCAATAAATTGCGGCCCTCCCGCTCAGCGCCTTGAGCGCCTCTGCGCGAGATAAAAAACCCAAAAGCTACGGCGGCCGCAATAAATTGCGGCCCTCCCGCTCTACACCTCTCCACCTCTACACGGCTAAATTAAAAACAAACTAAAATCAACAATTCCGCTTGTTTTTTGGAAAATTTTGCTTCGCCTACTTGACGGGGGGGGGGGGGGGGTGTGATATAATATAGGCGAAAATCCTAAAATGGGAGGAATAGTCATGTTCAAATTATTCAAGGCGAAATTGGTTGTCGCATTGGCGGCGGTGGGCCTCGCGCTCGGCGCAAGAGCAATAACAAATGAAGAAATTCAATATTATCTATGGTGCGAATATCTCGATTTCACATGGTCGGGAGATGTTTCTGTGGTTTATGATTATGGCTATGCCGTGAAAATTACGGCGGAAGGGCAAGATAAATATTCGGAGCTGGTGACTCAAGTCTACGGGCCGTGCCTTTTGGGGTATAAGGTCAAAAGCTCCACCACTGATGGATCGAGTGCTTATCTTTCGATTAAGGATCCAGAAAATTACTTTAGTTCTGTAAGGTTAGAAGACTACACTTCGTATGAAGATATAGTTGATGTAGTATCGGATGAAGGCTTAAACGTACTCTCGTGGAGGGCTTCTACGCCCGTGGCAGGCGGGTCTGCCTCTTTGACTCTTCACCCTCTCAGTGTATGGCCGAGGGTTACATTCGATATGACGGGGTGCACCGGGACGGCGCCGGACCTCACCGCAGATCCGTTGAACGACGAGGAGAGAATAAAAATACATACTGACGGCAATACTTACGCTAGGGTGGGCAAGAGGATTAAACTCCCCGCTACAGCGACTACATTCAGCAAAAATGGTTGTACCTTAACTGGTTGGTATGTAAGGCGTGCCAACGCGGAACGTGATGATTTCTACACTCCAGGCGATTTCGTTACAATGACCCTCGAGCCGATTACGATACGTCCATCGTGGATAGGTAATGAGCACAACGAGACTTCTGGCTATGCCGCACGTGTGGAGTATTACAATGACGCAATTGGATGCGACCAATTGAATTTCTTCAGCTGGGGATGGCAAGCCGGGGAAGGCGCCGGCGGCGATGCTAGTATACAAGATTTCAAAGCCAACCATACCATTGAAATCATGGCCGATGGCTCGGGGTGTAAGACCCATCTAGGCGCTTCATTCGAGGGACCGTGCTATTTGGAATATAAATGGAAAGGTACGGCTTCGGGCGGTGACGCGAGCGACAAGCCGTACTTCCACACGGAAATCTACAGAGACGGGGACGATTTTAATGTAGTAAAGTATGAAAGGTATAATAATGAGTTCTCGTCGACAAGCGAAGGTCTTACATGCGATGCAAAGAATGAATATGAATTCGGCAAGGATAAGGATATCTTAACGGTTATCTGGGAGACGGATAATTCGAATTACAGCGGCAAGACCACCCTTACGCTTGGAGGAGTTGTGTATTACCCCGTGCTTAAAGTAAATCTGTCCAGCGCGGATTCCATCTTGGATGAGCATAATTCTGTTGCCTATTGGGGCAGTGGCGTCAGTGCCAAGGAATATTGGTTTTCTAACTATTGCTTTAAGCCAGGCGTGGTTATTACGCTGCCTGGAGCAGAGAACATAAAATTCTCCAAAGATGGCTATCATCTCGCGGGATGGGAAATCGATGGAACAGACTACGCAATCGGCGCAAACTATACGATGCCCGGCAGACCTGTCGAGATGAAGCCGATTTGGGAGGAAGGCGGCGAGCTAAAGCAGCTTCTTGGCTGCGATTATCTCGATTTTACGAGCGCGACAGTAGGCGGCGGAAAAGTCAACAATACGGCAGGCACTGATTTCTTGCGTCTCGAGGCGAGCGGCAACAATGGGCTTGCCGAAATTGGCAGCGGCGTGAAGGGTCCATGCTATATCGGCTATACATGGGTCGGCGAGGCGAATACGGACTATGCGGAAGGCTATTTCAAGTATCAAGACGCCCTTACGCTCCAGACTGAAACGGTAACTCACGCCCTGGACGGCACGATTAGCCCCATGGTTTTGCTCCCATTGGCGCAAGATTATTCGATTACATGGGGAGTCACCACGCAAGGCGCGGGCGCGAGCGCCGCGGCGCATGTAGACCTAAGCAATGTTACGGTATATCCCGGAATCATGTTCGATTATGGCGGGGCGACAGGCGCGGCGCAGTCCTTGACGGATGTACAAGAGGAAGAAGGCCTTGTTTTCGAGGATAGTGGAATATACTTCGCGGCTGTCGGCTCGAGGATTACGCTGCCCGGGCCTGGCACGCTGGCCAAGGAGGGCTATAATTTTTCGTGCTGGCTAATCGATGGCTCGGTATACCGCTCTGCCGGCCAAACGTACAAGATAGACGAGGCAAAGCCCATTACAATCGAGCCTGTGTGGAGGCCAGACTATGGGAAGTATGTGAACTGCGATTATCTTAACTTTTTTGATTTTACGACCGGTAACGCTTCGGTAGATGTCGATACCGTGCAAAACCAAGTCTGCCTCGCAGCGCTTGAAGAATATTCGGAAGCCTGCCTATATACCGGCAACGACTCTGTCGCCGGGCCTGGCATTGTGAAATACGATTGGAACGGGCGCCAGAATACGACGGGCGGCTACGCGCAATTCAGTGTATTTGATTATTATTACTGGGAAACCGTAGTAGAACAATATTATAACAAACTCGGGACCGAAACGACAAGCGGGAGCGCAATCGCGTATCTGCCGGAGTGCCACGATTACCAAATCCAATGGTGGGCTTGTAGCGCCGGCGGCGGCACTTATTGGAATCTATCCGATATTTCGTATTGGCCGCGCGTTACGTTCAATGGCGGTGATGCGACGGGCGAGGCGCCGAAGCTTTCGGATGTTCCGGCGAATATGGCGACTTTTTGCATGACGGGCGAGGATGGTTACAGCTACGCGAAGGCGAAGAGCTGGATTATATTGCCCGGCGCGGGTTCGTTCTCAAAAGCCGGCTATCATCTCGCGGGATGGAAAATCGGCGGAGTGGAATACGTGGTCGGCGCGCTGTTGCAGATGCCGGTAGAGCCAATTACGGCCAACGCTATCTGGGTCGAAGGCGAAGAGGAAGAGCCGGAGACCGAATGGCCTGGGCTCGTATACGACGACGATACGGAGTTTGGCGCGAAGGGGGCGTGGAATGGCTATTTCATCGACGATAACGGCGTAGTAGTCGGCACGATCAACATCAAGGCTGGCGCATTCAAGAAGGGCAAGAGCGCCGCTACCTTCACCGTGACGCTTTGGAACAAAAAGTCCTTCAAGATCAAGAGCAATGTAATAAGGGATGATATCAACGGCTATTGGACCAATGCATCGGTGAAGGGCGGTAATTGGGTAGAGGCCTTCTTTACCCACGAGAATGTCTATGGCTGGGTAAACGGCATATTCTTCGATGCCGGGCGCGATTTCTCAAGCGACAAGGGCGCGGCGGCGGCGGCATTCAAGAAGAAGCTCGACGGCGCGAAGAAAGATTTCGTATTGGCGGGGACTTCCACTCCGCTTTCCGGCAAGACGGATTTGCAAAATGGTTATATAGGCGTCACGGTTAATATCGGCGCGAAGGGCAAGCTTAAGTTTTCCGGCGTGTTGCCGGATGGCAACAAGATCAGCGGCAAGGGCGTAGCGCTCGTCGATTCGCGCGGCGTGTATGTTCCTCTCTGGACTCAGGTAGCCTCGAAGAAGGGGTATTTCGGCGGGCAGATGATTTCAGCAGATACCCTGCAACCGCTACGCAACCCGACAGGCTGGTGGATTGCGCCGCAGATTGAATCTGTCTTCGATTTTGTGGATGCTCAGCTTCTTAAGAATTCAAAGCCCACGGCATCTTGCACACTCTGGGCGCTTGGCGCGCCGGAGGCGATCGATGGCAAGGCGCTAGATGCTACAACGATTCCCGGCTGGTCGGAGCCGATGGCGCTTACCTTCAAGGGTAAGGCGTGGACGACTACGAGCGCGAATCCCGGCAAGCTTAAGCTTACGTATGTTCCCAAGACGGGGCTTATCAAGGGCAGCTTCACGGCGCTTTCCGGCAAGAAGAAATTCAAGGCGACGATAAATGGCGCGTATGTCGGCAAGGAAGGCTTTGCCAACGCCTTCTTCAAGGGCAAGCGCTCGTTTGGCATTTGGATGGAGTAAGCGGCGCGGCGCGCCGGCGCCGGATGGTCAGATGGCCGTTTTCTAGGTTTCCTAGGTTTCTAGGAAACCTAGAATTTCTAGAATACCTAGAAGCGGTGAGCGGGGCGATTAGCCATGCCTCTTTCAGCCAATGAGGGCGGAAATTGCGTTTGTGAAGGCAGCGTGAGAAAAGTTGGTCGCGTTATCTCTGCAAGAGCGTTCGGACCATGTGCGGCTTTCGAATTCTTCGATAGCGGCGCAAAGCGAATCGACCGTCTGTTCCTTGAAAAAGAGTCCAGTTTCGTTTTCGACTACTGTTTCCAGTGCGCCGCCTTCACCGAAGGCGATTACTGGCGTTCCTGCGGCCTGCGCCTCGACGGGGACGATGCCGAAATCTTCTATCCCAGGGAATATAAGCGCCTTGGCGTTCGCGTAGAGTTCGCGCAGTTTTTCGTCCGTCACTCTGCCTCCGCCGGCAACGATGAGGCGGCGATTCATCTTTTTGCATGCGGCGACAGCGAGGTCCAGCCGTTTATAGGCAACGTTTGCGCCAGCAAACAGGTAGTAGGGTTCGGATGAAGAATCTTCGCTGCGCCTAACGGAAGAGAAAAAGTCGATGTCTACCGGCGGATGGATTACGGTAGAATCGCGATTGTAGATTCTCTTGATGCGATTAGCGACGAATTTCGAATTGGCGATGAAATGATCTACCGAATCGGCGCTCTTTAGATCTTCCTTCTTTAGGTAATCGAGAAAAAGCTTCATGCCGAGCTTGCCGAGAGGCCCGGCGCTTCTATAGTAATCATCGGACATATCCCAAACATATCTCATGGGAGTATGGCAATAGCAATAGTGCTTCTGGCCAGGGCGCTTCTTTATGCCTTTAATGGGACCTGATTCGCTGGAGATAATGAGATCGTACTTATCTAGTTTAAGATGGCGAGTAGCAAAAGGCATTAGCGGCAAATATGCCTGTGGATGGCGGCGGCCTAGAGGAAGTTTTGAAATCAGACTTTCGCAGATGCGATGTCCGTTGAAAATTTTGCCGGCGTTTTTGGCGATAAAGGCGTGGGTGAAGATATCGGCTTGAGGGAAAATCTTCGCAAGCTGGGCGAGGACTTTTTCGCCGCCGCGGATATTTGTAATCCAATAATGTAGAAGGGCTGTTTTCATATTAAGGAATTCTCTCTTTCTGTTTCCCGAAGGCGCGGCCGTAGAACATATTGAAATAATAGACGAATTTTTTCGGGGAAGATACTATTTTTGCGAGCGGATAGAATATATTCGCCGCTTTGAACCAAAGGGGATAGCGAAGTTTCTTCAGTAGCGCCATGCGAGTAATCCCATAGCCGCGAATCTTTTCGCGCGGCACGTTATTTTGAAGTGGATGGCGAATCTTTATTTTCGAAGAGCGATAGATTTTTGCGCCGGCGAGCGCGGCACGCGCGAGATAATCGCTATCGTCGCCGCCGAAGGGATAGCGGCTATTGGGTGAAGGACCGAAATTCTCGTCGAACGCCCCGATTCGCCTTACCATTTCTGCTCGATAGAATTGGACGAACATTTCGCCTTTCTTGAAAATGGAATAGCGATTTTCCTTCTTCAGGAAATCTCTAGGCGGGAAAGCTGCGCCAAAACCTTCCCAAACGCCGAGAATGACATCCGCGCTTCGGTTCGCGGCGAAAAGCGAAAGAGCATTCGCTATTGCGCCTTCTTCGTAGGTGCAGTCGTCATCAGGGAAGGCGACTATAGGCGAAGAGATGCGCTCGATTACTTCATTTCGCGCCGCACAAACGCCTTTGACGCTCGATTTCACATGCACGATTTTCCAGCGCGCAGGCAATTTTTCGATGATTGGAGCAAGGCGGTTATCGTTGTTCTGGTCGGCAATTATGATTTCGAGACGAATATCTTCGGGGGTAGAGCGGATTGACGAAAAGAAATCTTCCACTTCCTTTGTTCTCGAGCAAGTCGCTAAAATGAGCGTAATATCGCAATTCGGGGAAGTGGTCATTGTGTTCATCTTTCGAATGAGCATTTATCGCCTAGCCTTCGCTCGAAGGCATTGGCGAGCTTTGTTTTCGCGGCTTCGAAATTTTCGATATCCGGCGAATCGTTCCAGCATACTACTTTATATTTGCCCTTGGCGATGGCTTCGCAGGCCGCATCGAATTTGTCGAAGCCTTCGAACGACTTCGCGAAAGAAGTGGAGCGCGGGGAAAATTTTCCGCTCGCGAACTGCCAATATTGCATAAGCCATTGGTTGACATCGCCCGGGGTGCGGAATTTGTGGCGGCAGGTTTCATCAAGTTTCGTTTCTTCCTTGGCCCAGACTTCTTCGAATGTATCTTTTAGATATGCGACAGACGCGTGCTCGATGAAAAAGCCGATGAAATTGCCGTAAGGCAACGATAGAAGAGAGCGAATCAATTTTCCTTTGTAGAGAGGATTCCACCATTTGAAGAAATTCCCGCGGCGGCATTTGCGCTTATCGAAATTCGCGTTTATTATATAGAGATCGTCGATTTCGGCGCGAATGCCGTTTTGTGTAAGATGGATTGCGCTTTCAATCGCGGCGTCGCGCGGGAGGCCGTGCGTGAAGAAATCGGTAGGTTTCAGCGGGGAAACGGGGAACATATCGTCGTTGAAATAGACGAATTGGCGCGCCAAACCCGGCAGGCGGTGAAAATTCAGTTCGATTGTGTGCGAACTGAATGTAGGCAAATATTTTTCGGGAATATAATCTTGGTGGCGAACGATATTTAGACGCGGATTGGCAGTATCTAGCCAATCGGGGACATGTCCCCACGTGACGAAATGGATTTTTCTTACCCACGGGGCGAATTTGTCTACGCCGCGAAACCAATATTTAAGAACTCCCCAATCGCGATATCTCTGGGCGCCGGCGTTCCATTTCGCTTCGGCGCCGGAACTTTCGAGCGATGAATATTTCGCGCGCTCGCTTTGCCAAGAGGGGTCTAGACCATCTACCCAAGGGATTACAAAATCGATGGGTTCGGTTGCTCTACAGGCGCCAATATTATCTTTCTCAGCCATTTACAGCGCATATTGTAGCATATTTTCCGTCTTTGTGGTAGGGGGATGAAGAAAATTTCATGTCTTCGTTGGGCATTGCGGGAAGGCGAAAAATATGGTATAATAGCGCTCACTAGACATATTAGGAGATATTATAATGTCAAACAAGCTCCAATATCCCGCTATAATAGCGGCGGCTATCGCCGCCGGATGTTCTTCGTTGCCTTCAGTCGGGCCAGATTACGAAAAGCCCGAAATCGAGATGGGCGAATATGCGCTGCCCGATGCAGGCTTGCCCACGACGAATAGGCTGGAGACGGGCGAATACCAGCCTGCGAAGGGTGAAGGCGATTTCCGTCGTGGCGTTTCGACCGCTGATATCAGGGATTGGTGGACGAGATTCCACGATCCCGTGCTTACGGATTTAGTCAATTTATCCGTTACGAACAACATGAGCTTCAGAATGGCGCAAGAGAGGCTTGAAGCTTCGCGCTGGTCGCTCATGGGGTCGTATGCCGCGTATTTGCCGAAATTCAATGTAAACGCGTCGGCGATGCGCATGGAGCGCGGCAAGAACACCTCGACGATGGCAGGCTCCGGCAGCAAGATGCATCGTGATGTGTTCGCGGGCGGGTTCGACGCCACTTGGGAAATCGATATATTCGGCGGCAGCCGCCGCGCGACCGAGGCCGCGTGGGCGCAAGCGCAAGCGGCAGGCTGGGATATCGCAGATGCATATGTAAGCTTGACGGCGGAAGTCGCAAGCCAGTATCTCGAGCTTCGCATTACCCAGCAAAGAATAGAAGTAGCGCGAAACAACCTCAAGCTGCAGAGAGAAACTTACGATATTTTGAAATCGCGCCTAGATTCCGGCATTGGCGATGAGCTGGCGGTAAATCAGTCGAAATATCTCGTAGACCAGACATTGGCGACGATTCCCCCGCTTATCAGCAAAGAGACCGAGCTCAAGGATGCGATCGCGATTCTCATTGGCGAAATGCCTGGCGCGCTCGAAGATTTGCTCGCTGAATGCCCCAAGCGCGATTGGCTAGTCGATCCCGTGAAGTTGGAAGCTGTTCCTTTGGATATGATCCGCAATCGTCCGGATGTTCGCGTCGCGGAGCGCAAGCTTGCCGCGCAAGTAGCGTACGTAGGGGTCGCGAAGGGGATGTGGTATCCGAAACTCTTCATCAACGGGTCGCTTGGACTTGAATCTATTCATCCGAACAAGCTGTTCAATCATGATGCGATAGTCGGCTCGATTGGCCCCTCGGTAAGCTGGCCGATATTTCAAGGCGGCAATATTTATGCGAACATAAAAGTAGAAGAAGCGAGGATGAACGAGGCGATACTCGCATACGAGCTCGCGCTCGAGCAGGCATATAGCGAAGTTCGCGCCGCATATTCCGATTACACCCACGAATACCATCGCTATCTCGCGTTGCAAGGCGCGGTCAGGGCGGCGGAAGATGCCGTTACGATTTCGAAAGACCTGTACAAGAACGGGCTGAAGGATTTTACTGCGGTAATCGATGCGCAGCGCTCGTCGCTCGCGCTTGCCGAATCGCTGGTAGTATCGCGCGGCAGAATATCGCAATATCTCATTGCTCTTTACAAGTCGCTCGGCGGCGGGATTGACGAGGAAGTTTTCGAGATCGAGCAAAGAGGCGAGGTTTTGTAACGCCGCATTTCATTGTGCAATTTCGAGGAAATCATGATAGCCGTATATCCAGGAACATTCGACCCGATGACGCGTGGGCATTTCGATTTGATAATGCGCGCGGCGAAGCTTTACGATAGGCTCATCGTCGCAGTGGCGGCGACAAGCTCGAAGGAAGGGGCGATGTTCCCGGCCGCGGAAAGGCTCGAGATGATTCGTGAAGATGTCGCCAGGGCCAATATCAATAATGTCGAAGTGAAAATTCTCGATACATTGCTCGTGGATTTCTGCCGCCGCGAAGGCTCGAAAGTGGTAATTCGCGGCGTTAGGGTATATAGCGACTTCGAATATGAATTCCAGATGGCGCTTACCAATAGACGCCTCGCGCCGGAAATAGAGACTTTATTCATGATGCCCTCGGAGAACCTCGCTTATGTGACAGCCTCTACCGTTCGCGAAATTTCGCGTTACGGCGGCGAGACTTCGCCGTTCGTCACATCGGCAGTCCAGGAAAGGCTTGATAGATACGCTGGGGGAAAGAAAGGCAATTAGATGAAGAAGATGAAGATATTGGCGCTTGTGGCGATCGTATTATATTGCGGTTATTCTTTATATGCCGCCAGCGCCGTTTCCGCGCTCGATAGAATGGCGATGGCAGATAGGCGATTGGATAAAGGCGATTATAAAGTAGCGCGCGCCGAATACATGGCGCTACTCGATGAAAAAGGGATTGCGCGAGACGAGCTTTTATATCGCCTCGCGGAATGTTCGCGCGCACTAGGCGATAAAGTCGCGGCAAGAGCCCAATATAAGGAATTGCTCGAAAAACATCCCGCGACACGCCATGGCAACCGTGCACGCCTCATGATGGCGCTCGCAGGAACAGACGATGAAAAGCGCAGCGAATTAAGGCTTCTCGATTCCGATGGCGTCGCGCCGGATATTCGCGCATGCGCGCTGTATCATCTCGGCGTATTGAACGACGATGCGAATGCTTTCGATAAGGCGATCAAGGTAGACCCGAAGGGAAAATACGAACTCTACGCGAAATTCCGCCGCGCGATTCTTTTCGCTGATAGCGCCGACCCAGCAAAGAGGAATACCGCGATCGAAGATTTCCTTACTGTTCACGCTCGCACATACAAACAAGACAAGAATTCCGAAGTCGCGAAATCAGCGTTGTATCTCGCGGGGACTTACTGCTATTCGAACAAGACGGCCGACAAGAAGAATTACGATAGGGCAGTAGCGTTCTTCCGCCAGTTCATCGCGAAATATCCTAACGACCAGCGCACGACCCTCGCAAGAACCATGGCGGCGTGGAGCGAATTTCAGCTAGGCAATTATGCCGCATGCGCCACTCTAGCATCCCAGGGCGGAACGGACGACCTCGATTATTTACGCGCGATGTGCGCATATTCCAGCGGAGATAAAGAAAGGGCAGTGAAATTATTCGAGAAATATCTCGAAAAATACCGCATGGGACACTATCGCAATACGGTAGAATTGACTTTATCGAGATTGAATTTCGAGTTCGCCGGCAGAAATGCGGATTACGAAAAGACTATCGAGGCGGCGCGCACCAGCGCAAAGATTTCCAAGAGTATTACAGATAGGATGCGCCTGGCGTGGGCGTATGAAAAGGCCGGCAGATTCGATGATGCATTCGATGAATACCGCGCGATAATCCGTGATAGTCCAGATACCAAAGAATGCGCCGAAGCTTTATTCCACAAGGCGTTAATCGATATTCGCGCCGAAAGATGGTCCGCAGCGGAGTTGTCTTTGAAAGAAGCTTTGGCCAACGGCAAAAATCCTTCGCGGCGCGCGGAATCGCTTTATTGGTGTGGCATAGCGGCGTTCATGCTCGAACATGATGCGGAAGGCGCACCGCTTTTGAAAGAAGCCTTGGAGCTGGGCCTGAATATCGACCAGCGGCGCGAGGCGAGAATCAAGCTGGCCGACTGGGATTTCAAGGAAGAGCGCGTCGCCGCGGCAAAGGCCGCTTATGCGGCATTGGTCCGCGAAGGGGCGTGCGAAAGAATGAGCGCCGAAAAAATCCGCTCCGTCGGCTATTTCTTGCTCACTTCGCCGGAAGGCGAAAACGCGCTCGACGCGGCGGAAATTTGCGGCAGGACTCTCGCGGAAATCGCGACTACCCCCGCATGGCGCCAGACCGGCCGAATACTCGAGGCGAGCGCGGCAGAAGCAGCCAAGCGCTATTCGCGCGCAATTGTCGCATACCGCGAAGCGTTCAAGGAAGATGTAAGGACGGAAGACGCGCCTGAGGCGATTTTGCAGCTAGGCATTTTGGAGGCGGAATTGCAGGAGGGCAATCTCGTAAAATCCGACGCCGCGCTCAGAGAAGCCGTAGCGCTGAATGCAAACAACAATTACAGGCGCGCAAAAGCCTATATACAATTGGCAAAGAATGCGATTCAGCAAGGCGATGTTGAAAGCGCCGAAGGCTATGCGACGGTCGTTGTAACGCTCTTTGACGATAATAAAGAGCTTCTCGACGAAGCCAACAGAATATTGAGCTCTCTTTCGAAAGGGGGAGAAGCGAAATGACTGCCGAGCGTTCCAACGATTTAGCGCTTGCTGCGTTGATTGTCTCGATAATCGCCCATATAGGCGTAATGTATTACATGAGTTCGCATACGATGGCGCAACTTCCCCCGCAAATCCATCGCACGAGAAATCACGTCCCAATGCAGATGGGGTCGCAAGCTATGGCGCCTGAATCGCTTCATTTCGAGGTTTTGAAAGATTTGGAACCTTTGAAAAATTCGCCTGGCGCCGAGATTGAAAGCCCGGCTCCCGCGGTCGGCGAATTCGAAGATACATCGTCCATGCCGTCGGCGCCGTCGGCGCCTGAGTTCGACTTGCCGACAATGAGCGTCCCCGTGCCGGTCGAGGAAGCGGCGCCGCCTTTATCCGAGCGCTTCAGCGCACAGGTCGGCGACGATATTTTCGCGACCCCGATCGCGCCGGTCACTACGGCTTCGATGGGTCAATATGCCGCTAGCGCTGTCGCAGAAGAAACAGAGAGCGCGAAAGAAGAAATCGTAACTCTCGCCGATATCCCGGATGTGCTCGTGCCGGAATTCGAGCTTCCGGCGATCGCGAATATGTTTGGCGGCGAAGAAGATGTAAAAGGCGAAATTGCCGCCGTCGCTTTGCAGAAAGAAGAAAGCGAAAAGGCGGAGGAATTCATCCCGACCGATACGGTTTTGCCTTCAGTCGACGAAAAGGTCGTCGAGGCGGAAAAAGCCGCGGTAAGGGATTTGCTCGATGTGGTCGATGCGGGCGACCTCGAGACGTTTGTGTCGATTTCAACCGCGAGCGCGATGGAGGGCGACTATGTCTATTTCAGCTTGCAATTCAAGCCAGATGCCGATTTGCCGACGATGCCAAAAGATATTGTCGTTTTGATTGATGCTTCCGGCTCGATAGGCAAGGATCGTCTTTCAAGCTGTGTAGACGCGGCGAAGCGTATCTTGAGAAGCTGCACGAATACAGGAGATAGGTTCAATCTAGTTGCATTCCGCGATAGATTTTCCTATGCTTTCAAGAATTGGCAGGAATGCAACAAGAAGAGTTTGAACGATGCCGACAAGTGGCTTGAAAAATTGGGCGCGCACGGCAGGACTGATGTCTTCGCGACGATTCGCTCGGTTCTTACTCTTCCGCGCGACCCCGCGCGCCCGCTCATCGCTATCGTAGTAACGGATGGCGACGCCAATGCGGGTATCAGCGAGACTTCGGAAATACTTTCCAAGTTCACGGAACTTAACGATGGACTAGTTTCTGTTTACATGTATGGCGTAAAGAGAGAAGCCAACCGCGAACTCATAGACGTATTGACTCACGGCAATAGAGGCGAAAGCTTCATTTACGGCGGCGAGAGGTGGAATGCGGGCAGCGGAATCGAAACGCTCGCCGAACGCTTCCGCGACCCTGTCTTGAGCGATTTGAGAATAGTGTTTACGCAAGATAGCGAAGCCGAAATATATCCGCAGAGACTTAGAAATCTATATCGCGGCGAAGGGGTGGACCTCGTCGGCAGGGTAAAGGCGGATAAGAGGAACGTCTCGTTTTCGATTAGAGGGCTTAACAACGGCAAGCCTTACGAAGGCTTTTTCAATGTGAATCTCGCTACTGGCGGGAATGTGATATACGATTCTCATCTTTCCCAGAAGTGGAAACAGGAAAAGTCGATAGACGATAAACTCAAATGAAAAAAGCGCAAGCCATAGAAGCGGTAGTCGTTTTGAGCGGCGGGCAAGATTCGGCAACGTGTCTAGCGCTTGCGATCGCGGAGCATGGCGCAGACAAGGTAGCGGCAATTACATTTGAATATGGTCAGCGGCATTCGATAGAAACGCGCTTTGCCCGTGGTTTGGCGAAGCGATTCCAAATTGCGGCGCATAAGGTAGTGAATCTTGCATTCTATCGCCATCTTACAGCCAATGCGCTAATGAATAAAGATATGCCGATCAAGAAAGAGCAAGGTGCGAAAGCCCCGACTACGCTTGTGGAAGGTCGAAACCCGCTGTTCTTGCTCGTTGCCGCTATCTGGGCGAAGTCGCTCGGTGCGAAAAGACTTTGGACTGGTGTTTCGCAGGCTGATTTTTCGGGTTATCCCGATTGTCGCGAAGATTTTATCCGCGCACACGAGCAAATGCTTCGTTTGGCGATGGAATGGCCTTTCGAAATCGTAACGCCATTCATGAATCTGACGAAGAAAGACGAGTGGGCGATTGCCGACGAGCTAGGGATATTCGACATTATTGAAAACGATACCGTGACATGCTACCGGGGCATCCCCGGCAAAGGTTGCGGCAAGTGCCCGGCGTGCAAATTGAGGAATAGAGGACTTAAAGAATTCCTCGCCACTAGACGCAAGCGGCAAAATATGGTATAATGTCGGCGTTGTTGATATGTGTATGCTTGACGAGATAATGGCGAAGCGGGATGAAATCTACGCTATCGCACGAAAGCATAAGGCCGAAAAGCTTTGGGTCTTCGGTTCTTGTGCCCGTAAGGAGGAGCGGCCTGATAGCGATGTGGATTTTCTCGTCAAGTTCGGCGATGGTGTCGGGTTTCTGGAATATTCTCAACTTGAACGGAAAATATCGGAGGCTCTTGGCAGGAAAGCAGAACTTACCGTGAGTAGAGTTTTGCTGAATGAGCCTAGATTTGCTGCTAGGGTGTGCAGAGAGGCGGTGGCTGTATGAAAGAACTGCCAGGTGGCGACTATCGAGACGAAACGCGCATTGTCCATATGCTTCAGGCCCTAGAACGTATTGAACGAGAGACAATGCGAACTTCGCGCGATAGGATGTTCTTTGACGACACATTGACGCGTGCAATCGTTCTTGACTTTATTGTGTTGGGCGAGGCAGCCAACAATGTATCTGAGAAGTACTGCTCTTTACACCCTGAAATCCCGTGGGCGGACATTGCCGGGATCAGGCATAAGCTGGTCCATGACTATTCTGGAATTGACTTTGGCATATTGTGGGATTCGATGACGAAAGACGTTCCGGCTTTATTGCCGCTCGTCAGGCGGCTTGTCGCGGAATTGGGCGAAGAGCCTGGGCGACCGGATAATATTGAAGAATTCTTGTAGGCCGACATCACATTCGATGCGGACGGCAAGCCGATCATCAGTTGGACGCCCGTTGCCAAAGGCGAAGAGGAGAATTACAACTTCTTCAAAGTGACCGTCGAAATGCGATAAACCCGATACAACCTCTCTTGCACACGTTCGTTCTGAACTCTACTGGGGTATCGGTGAACCTTTCTGGAGTTCGGTAGAAGGTTGGTGAACAATTTTCAACTTCAGTCAGAGAAACTGAAATCAGATGAAATGTTCAAGTTTTTCAATGATTTACTAACTATATACCAAACTTCATTCCATATAACCCTAGCAACACCGGACCAAAATATGGTATAATGTTTTGTCGAACGGGGTGCTGGCGGATGCGGTATCCGCTGGCTGAGATAAGACCCGCGAACCTGAACCGGATAATGCCGGCGTAGGAAATGAAAGGAAAAGATAAATGGAAACGAAAACTTCCGTAATGGAAGAAACAATCAGCGGCGCGATTGTGCGGCGCTATTTCGAAAAGCTCGAGAACTATCTATCGGTCGATGTCGCGATCGTAGGCGCAGGCCCCAGCGGACTTGTCGCGGCGCACGATCTAGCCAAGGCGGGTCTCAAGGTCGCCGTGTATGAATCAAAGCTTGCGCCCGGCGGCGGAACATGGGGTGGCGGTATGCTCTTTAATGAAGTCGCGGTGCAGAGCGACGCGGCGGAAATTTTGCGCGAACTCGGCGTCACGACGCGTCCTTACGACGAAAAGTATCATACTGTAGACTCGGTGGAAATGGCATCGGGGCTGATTTTCGGCGCACGCAAGGCAGGCGCGGTAATCTTCAACACCGTAAAGGTTGAAGATATCGTGTTTCATAATGGCGTAGTATCGGGCGTCGTAATCAATTGGAATCCAGTAGCGAGACTTGAAATGCATGTAGACCCGATTGTCGTCACAAGCCGCGCGCTAATCGATGGCACGGGCCACCCGAGCGAAATCGTCAATAAGGTAGTCAATAAGGCAGGCGTCAAGATCGATTCGCCGACAGGCGGAATTCTCGGCGAAAAGCCTATGTGGATGGAAGATGGCGAAAGGACGACTTTCCTTAACACGAAAAAGCTGTATCCAGGGCTTTACGCTTCGGGTATGGCAGCCAATAATGTCCAGGGCGGATTCAGAATGGGGCCGATTTTCGGCGGAATGCTGAAATCCGGACGCAAAATAGCCGAGCTCGTCCTTAAAGATTTGTCTTAAAAGTGAAAGATTTCGGCTTTTATCTCGTAATGACCAATCCTGCCGCCGGGTACATAAAATGTGCCGAGGCGGCAGTCAAGGCGAAGCTCGGGATAATCCAGCTTCGCATGAAAAAAGCTCCGCGTGAAGAAATCGTCAAGATGGCGAGAGAAATTCGTGCCATTACCCGCGGCACGAATACTATCTTTATCGTCAATGACGAGCCTTCAATCGCTGCGCAAGTAGAAGCAGATGGCGTTCATGTCGGTCAAACCGATATGAGCATCTCACTTGTAAGAGAGCGCTTCCCAGAGCTTAAAATCGTAGGCTTATCTACTCATTCGCCCAAGCAGGCGCTTGCGGCGATTGAACAAAAACCCGATTATATCGGGGTTGGGCCGGTCTGGGCGACGCCTACGAAAGATATTCCAGACCCTACGCTGGGCGTTCCTACGGCGATCGAGATGATTCGCTCGGTGCCTTTCCCCGCTGTAGCGATAGGTGGAATTACGGGTGAAGAGCGAATTCGCGAAATCGTCTCGGCTGGAGCGAAGAATTTCGCTCTTGTGAGGGAGGTCTGCTCATCCAGCGACCCATACTCAGCGATTTGCCGCGTTCTTGATATTGCGCGCGAGGCTGGTCGCGACGGGAGCGTTTTCTGTGGGTAATGAGTTTCTATCGCGCACAAATCTTCTTCTAGGCGCTGAAACTCTTCGGCGCCTAAAAGATGCGCGCGTGGCGATATTCGGCCTTGGCGGAGTAGGCGGATGGTGTGCTGAAGCTTTGGCCAGATCTGGAATCGGGAATATGATGATTGTCGATTTCGATACTGTTCAGGAATCGAATATCAATCGTCAGATTATCGCTTTAGAGAGCACAGTCGGCCAGGCGAAGGTCGAAGCATTCTCGAGGCGCCTCAAGGATATCAACCCGCAAATCTCCCTGGATGAGCGCAAAGTATTCTATTCAGAGCAAAACGCAAGCGAATTCGAGCTAGAGAAATTCGATTATGTAATCGATGCGATTGATTCGTTGGATTCCAAGGTTGCGCTTATTCGCCATGTTCTCTCGCTTGAAGGCGTAAAGCTATATTCTTCAATGGGAGCAGCCCTGAAAAAGGATATTTTTGCGATAAGCGCGAGCAATTTCAAGAAGGTGCAAGGCGATGGGCTCGCGCGAGCATTGCGTCAGCGCTTCAAAAAATCGGGCGGAATCCCGGAAAAACCATTTACCTGCGTCTGGAGCGCCGAGAAGCTTCAAAACCAGGTCGCGCAAGAGGGTGGGCGCGGCAAAAGAGCCATGGGGTCGATTATGCATATAACGGCGGCTTTCGGGCTTGCGTTAGCCAATCTTGTTATCAATGATATGGCTTCCAGGGTTTAGAAGGGCGTTTGGGTTTCATCCTGGAGTTGGAGAAAATTAAAAAATTTTCACTACCCCCCTTGCGCCAAGCAAAAAAATCTGATACAATATAGCCACCTATCAAGAAAAGGAGTAAAGTAAAATGGCTGGAAAGCTTGAAGATCGCGTGAAAGATATTATCGTTGAACAACTCGGCGTCAACGCTGAACAGGTTACGTCTGATGCTTCGTTCATCGATGATCTTGGCGCAGATTCGCTCGATTCCGTCGAGCTTATCATGGCATTTGAGGAAGAGTTCGGTGCGGCGATTCCTGAGGAGGATGCCGAAAAGCTCACAACGGTCGGTAAAGTAGTCGACTACCTCAAGTCCAAGGGCTACGGCGAAGAAAAGTAAGTCTTCCCGCGTGAGGTAGAAGAGGCTCGCGAGGGCTTAGGCGCTTGCGGGCAACTTCTCAATATTGCACCGTAATGGGTTCTAGTAGCCTGTTGGGGTGCAATAAACTTTATCCTGCGAACGGTATATCGGTAGTCGATGATAGATATTAGCCTAGAAGAGAAATCTTCTGCAGCAACTCTATCGGATATGGAAATTTTCATATTCCCTGAGTTGATGTTCTCGCTTGTTCTTGGCAATATACTATCGCCTAGGTTATGGGAATGGCGCGAGCTTGAATGGTTCGCAGGAATTTCCCAAATGCGTCCGAAGCGGCGCCTGCAGCGCCTCCGGCAGCATATCATGGATAACTACACGTTCAATCTGGATCTCGATACATGGGGCTTAACAACCCAGCAGAAGGAATTGGGGCGTTTTTCGCCGTTTTTATCGCGCGATGAAATAGCTAGCTCAAATGCGCTTTTCGGGTATCAGGGCGACGCATATTATTATGATATCGATATTCGACGTCATTTCGGGCTTGATAAGTATTCTGGCGATACTATTCCTTACTGGAAAACCGAGACAATCGAGGCAATGGATGCCTTTAGATATAAGCAAGGGCATTCAGTAGGTGCGGGCGAGTGCGTATCGTTCGCGGCGCTTTATGCGGCCGCGGCATTCGTAGTATGCCAATTGCCGCTCGAATCGATATATCTCATGGCTACGCCTCTTCATAGCCAAAACTTCATAGATGTAGATACAGGTATTCTTACGAACAATCGCCGCTTGGTCACAAAAGCTATGTGGGCGAATAATTCTGTTATTTCGCATCAAGCGCGTCGCGCGCTCGAACATGAGCGCGTGACGATTGTATCGCACGCAACAGGCTATATTCATCTTCTATACCCCAAGGCGACTATCGATAGGGGGGTGTATGCGGATTTCTCGTCTAAGCTTAAGGAATTTCTCGTCCCGCCCGCAGATTCACCCGATCAGAGGCTTGTCGTGCCGCGTCTGCCGGATAGCGAGAGGGTTGAATTCGTAAATGAAGATGCGGCTCTTGAACTCACAACCTCAATGAGCCGTGAAGAGATAGAAGATCGCCTCGATTCGCTCGCCGCGAAATCCCGCGTAGCGGCGCTTGCCCCTTACGCGGCGCACGAGCTTGGCAAGACGGATGCAGAGCCTTTCCTCAAGGCGGCGCTCGAGCGCTCGCCTGTCTCTAAGCGCGCTCGCCTGGAAGAAATCGAAGAACTTCCGAATGAATCTATTTACGATGGGCCTAGCCGAACTGCACAGCCAGATGAAGTATGGAATTTCGGCAAGGGAGACGGGCTGGAAAAATGTTTTCTCGCCGCGAATGCTTTATCGCTAGCGAAGGGCGCGGTAGTAGTAGATAACGGTGAAGCTGCCCTTTACGGGGCGAATAACGAGGTGATTTGCCGCTTTAAGACTTCTAAGCGACCAAAAGAAAAGGAAATTTGCTGGTCCTAGCTGTTCCTAGGAAGGATTTTTTTGATATGATGGAAATGAAATTTACAAAAAATGCGTTAGCTGTTCTGAATTCTGCGCCTGCCTGCGCTAGAGAGCTAGGGCACGATCACATTGGAACCGAGCATATTTTCTTGAGCATACTTGCGATTCCGGAATGTCAGGCATCTAGGCGCCTCGTGAGGTTAGGCAATAGTCTTGACGAGCTCGCAGAATCGATGCGTATGATGATCGCAGGCGATGCGCGAGCCTTGAAGCAGCGCGGTGATTTGCCTGTTACCGCGCGTTCGCGAAAGGTGATAGATATCGCGAGATTGGAAGCTGGCGCCGGTAATCCGATAGGCACATGCGAAATTATCATCGCCATGCTTCGCGAAGGCGAAAATATCGCCGCGCAACTCTTGTTCAATGCAGGCGTTACTACAGAAAAATTTATCGCTGCAGGCGCGCAAAATGTAAATGCGGAAGATCCTCTTGCCGAAAACGGCGAGGATAATGAAGAAAATTCTTCCGAAGAAGGCGATAAAGAATCAGATAATGCGAGTAATGCCGGCAAGGAAGGCAAGAAGAGCAATTCGAAATCACAGAAAACGCCTACTGTAAATACATTCGGAAGAGATTTGACCGATCTTGCGCGCCAAGGCAAACTCGACCCTGTAATAGGAAGAGAAAAAGAACTTAAAAGGGTAATCCAAATCCTTAGCCGCAGAACAAAGAATAACGCTGTTCTCATTGGCGAGGCTGGTGTCGGCAAGACCGCAGTCGTCGAAGGGCTGGCGCAAGCAATCCATTCCGGGAAAGTGCCGGAAAGAATGCAAGACAAGCGCGTAATCGCTATAGACATGGCGCGTATTGTCGCCGGAACCCAGTATAGAGGACAATTCGAGGAAAGGCTTAAACGCATTGTAGACGAAACGAAGCGCGCCGGGAATTTGATTTTGTTCTTGGACGAAATTCATACAATGGTAGGTGCCGGCGGGTCGGAAGGCGCTATGGATGCCGCGAATATCCTCAAACCCGCTCTTGCACGCGGCGAATTGCAATGCATCGGCGCGACAACGCTGAAAGAATATCATAAATCGATAGAAAAAGATGCGGCGCTGGAGCGTCGTTTCCAAAGCGTCCAAATCGATGAACCTTCTGTTGCCGATACAATAGAGATTCTCAAAGGCCTTGCGCCAAAATATGAAGAACACCATAGCGTCAGATTCTCTCCAGAAGCATTGCGCGCGGCAGTGGAATTGACTGCCAGATATTTGCCGGCGCGGCAGTTGCCGGATAAGGCGATTGATGCCATCGACGAGACGGGCTCGCGCCTGAGGATGGTTGCCAGCGCCCGGCCGAAAAAACTTACCGCTATGCAGGAAGAAATCGATGCGATGCGCGGCAAGAAAGATATCGCCGTCAAAGAGGGGGATTTCGATTCCGCCGCACATTTGCGCGATGAGATTAGAATCAAGAGCGAAGCTTTCGCCGAAGCATTGAAAAATTGGAAGAAGGAAAATCTCGAGACGCTGATTGACGTGAAGCAAACTGATGTCGCAGAAGTCGTTAGTTCCATGAGCGGTATACCGCTGGAAAAAATGAGTTCCACTACCGCAGAAAAACTTCTCGGCATGGAAAAGAGTCTTTCTGAGGTAGTCATCGGGCAAAATGAAGCTATTAAGGCGATATCTAAAGCCCTGCGCCGCTCGCGTGCACTCCTATCAGACCCGCGGCGTCCTATCGGCAGCTTCCTGTTTCTCGGCCCTACAGGTGTAGGGAAAACCCATCTTGCGAAGATGCTCGCGGAGAAAATCTATGGCGACGAGAAATCTCTCATTACGCTTGATATGTCGGAATATCAAGAAAAATACTCTTCATCGCGACTCGTTGGCGCGCCTCCAGGGTATGTCGGATATGATGAAGGCGGGCAGCTTACGGAAAAAGTCCGCCGCAGACCTTATTCGGTCGTTCTTTTCGATGAATTTGAAAAGGCAAATCAGGATGTCTGCAATATGCTGTTGCAGATTCTTGATGATGGTCGCCTTACCGATGGCCAGGGCCGCGTAATCGATTTTAGAAATACCATCATTATCTGCACTGCGAATCTTGGCTTCGACTTTGCAAAGGAAGGTAGGACTCTCGGCTTTGGTTCAGAAACCGCCGGAACGAGCTATGAGGTACTGCGCAATAAACTCCAGGAAGAGGCCAAACGAACTTTTCGTCCGGAGTTGTTGAATCGTTTTGATGAAATGATCGTCTTCCATAAACTAGCCAAGGAAGATATTGCAAAAATACTGAAGCTCGAACTGGATGCGCTTTCAAAGAGGCTTAAGGATGTCCATATCGCGCTTGCGCTCGATAAGAAAGCGGAAGATTTTCTTTCGGAAAAAGGCTTGGACAGCGCTCTTGGCGCCAGACCCCTGAGGAGAGTTGTCCAAAATCTTATCGAGGATCCTCTCGCGGAACTCATCCTTGCGGGGAAAACCAAGCCTAGAATGAAGATTCATCTCGCGAAGGATGGCAAATCCCTGAAAATATCGTAACTTGGAACAAGAAGATAAAGAAAATATGCAAGGCTATATTTAATATTTTCTCTGGCGGCAATATTGATTCATTTGATGATCAATTTCAGATTGCTTGCCGGGCATGGCGCGATTGTCGCGCATGGCTCGCGTTACAGGGGATATCTATTTGGAATTTTAGCCTATTATATGTCTGATGCGCTATGGGGCATATTGGCTGGACTGAATTGGACCTGTGCGTTGTATATAGATACAATATTTTTCTTTCTTTCTCTTGTTGTTTTCGTATTCATGTGGAGCAGGTTTGCTTGCGCGTATCTGCGCTTGAGCAAATTTACCTCGCGTCTGATTGCCGGCTTCGGGTATGCGCTTCTTTTGGGCAATATAATAGCGATTGTTGCAAACATTTTCAATAATTGTCTTTTCTATTTCGATGCGAAGGGCACATATTTGCTTGGACCGGTGCGCTTGCATTCCTTTGCCTGTCTTGTCTGCTACGGCTCGCTTATTCCGTTGATCGTTTTATTTAAAGTATTGGCGAAGCGAGAGCCGTTTAATGGAAGAAATCTTACTGTCTTCGTGAATAGTATTACGATGACTGTAGCTGTAGCTCTTTGCAGGTAGTTTGGCCGCTCACTCCTTTTACGGCTCTTGGTTGTTTGATCGGCAGCTGCTTTTTGCATGTTTTCGTCGTTGAAGAAGATCAAACCAAGGCACACATGGCAAAGCTGAAAAATGCCCTCCAGCGCGCTAGAGCTGCCGAAAAGACGAGAAGCATGTTCTTTAGCATAGTAAGCCATGATATCCGCACGCCTCTCAACGCGATTCTAGGTTATTGCGAACTACTTGAAAATGGTATCGATAGCGCAGAAGGCAGGAAGGAAGCTCTTGAATCGATTCGCGCAAGCGGAACAACTCTACTGCAACTCGTCAACGACGTCCTGGATCTCGCAAAGATCGATTCGAAGAAGATGAAGCTTCTCCCCGAGCCGATGGAGCTAGGTAAGCTTACCGATGAAGTCTTGGCTACATTCCGGCTTGATGCCGCGAGCAAGAAAATCGCGCTCGTAAATTCCACTAAGAGCGTGCCGCCGGTAATGTTGGATACCCATAGACTTCGTCAAATCCTATTCAATCTCATCGGCAATGCGGTTAAATTTACTCGCCGTGGTTCGGTTGCGATTAGCGCATCTTATCAAGATGGAAAGCTTGAAATTTCCGTCGCCGATACAGGCTGTGGCATCGAGGCTGATATGCTGAAGAATATTCTAGATCCTTTCGTTCAGGCAAATGATGCTACTCACAGCGCTTACAATGATGTCGGAACAGGGCTTGGACTTTCGATTTGCAAACGTCTTGCAGATATGATGGGCGGCGAGCTTTCGGTAGAAAGCGAACCATGGAAAGGTTCGACATTTACAATAAGAATTCCGGATGTAAAGCAGTGTGAAGCGCCCTCTACGCCCAGTGCATGGCAAAGCCTGGCCCCGTCACCCGACAAAATGCCTGCTCACGTTCTTGTCGTCGATGACTCGCCAGTGAATAGGCTTGTGTTGAAGGCGTTTCTGAAACGCGCCAAAATCGAATCTGTCGATCGCCAAAACGAGCTAAACGACCCCGCCTTCGCGGAGCTTGTCTTTAACTATGGACGCTATCTTCTAATCTCCTCATCGCGTCCCGACGGCGACCCCGCGACATTGCAAGGACTTTGGAATGCCGATTTGAATCCTTCATGGAATTCGCTCTACACGGCGAACATAAATGTCGAAATGAACTATTGGCCGGCAGAAGTCGCAAATCTCTCGGAATGCCACGGCGATGAAGCGACCGGCTGGTCGATGGCATGGAAAGTCTGCGCCTGGGCGCGCTTGGGCTATGGCGAGCATGCTCTCAAGATATTGCAAAACCTACTGCGCCCATGTCTTCCCGATCCCAAGCACCGCGTTCGCGGACAGGGATCTGTTCCAGTCAGCCATGCGCTGACAGGCTTCAACTGCCTTGCGGATGATAAAGACAAAATCCCTGAAGATATCATAAAGGAGATTGTCGATACACAGACCGTGCCGGAAAAATATCGCTTCGTCGGAACCGACCCCGACTACATTCAGGCGATCCACCTCAGGAAGACGAGCGGCAATGTGCGCATGACGCTCTTCGAGGGTGCGCACGATATCCTTCCCTCGCAAGGGCTCAACTGGCTTTCGAATCAGAAGAAGGGCGCTAGCGCCAAGTGGGATATCGCGCCGCTCTCAGCAGAATGGCCGAAGGAGCGCTGGGGACTCGCGAAGTAGTTGGTAGGGTGCGCTCTATGACGAGCAGAGGAGGAGAAAATTCCTTGGCGGCGTGAAAGACCGAACGCGGTCTTTAGCGGCGGAATCGCTAAAGGCCGCACCCTCGAATCGCTGAGGCTACTGCCGGCGCAAGCTCGCCTTCCGCTCTTCTTCGCGAATCAAATCTACGATGGCGTGGAGGTGCCGGGGTTCGTCTTTGATGCGATCGATTGTCATGCCTATGTGAAATTCATTAAGAAACGCGAATATTGCTTCCCAACTTTCTGATTCCGGCAGATAGTATTTGCTTCGTGGACCATTCTTCCACCGGCAGATGAGATAGCGATTGCATTTATGATTCATCTCCCAATCGAAGCGTTCTTTGAAGGTCAAATAGGCTACAAGCGCGCCGCGCTTTTCGATTAAAAA
>JAFSMR010000016.1 GCA_017447805.1 Kiritimatiellia bacterium
CAATATATTCAAATCCGCCTCTATGCCACTGATCGTGCCGTCATCTGAAACGCCAATATATAGGCACCCTCCTTCGGCATTCATAAACGCAGCTATTGAAGCGGCTATCTCTCGCATCTGCTTCATGCTTGGCGCATTCATACCCGGCGCGACAAAGATGGACGACTTGAACTCCGTCTTCCCGTCCTCGACTACATTTATCTTCTCTATCTTGCTTACAGTAATAGTCATCTCATCGCCCTCCTTTAATCAAAGTGAACATGCGTTTGAGATAGTTTTCGTCTTTCATGAAAACAACACCCTTCTCTTCATACTTCTCGCGTGGGTGCAGTAAATCTCCTTCGTCGGTATCGGAAAGTATTATCGAAGAAAGCAATACATTATCTTCGCGATTCTTGTTGATTTCCGCCTCCAGTTCCTTGACTACCTTGGAGAAATTCATCTTCGGATGGGTCGGCTTCATATTGTGAATGCCCTTGGGGTCTATAAACGACAGATGAAGTATGTTTGATTTTTTATCGACAATCCACATCAAAAAGTCGGGAAAAAAGCCTCCTGCCTGTGCGAAACCTACGCCTTTAAGCTTGTTGGAAGCGTTTCTCATTAGATATAAATCAATATCTTCAAACACGGCTTTGTTGGCTGGATCGTTGTAGAATTTCTGAAGGTCCTCGACAAACTTCACTTCGCTGGGTGCTCCTAGAGACAGTGGTTTATATGTAAACGGGACATTCGAATTTTCTCTAGATCCGAACAGTGGACTGTAAACATGTTTCTTGAATGATATCACAACGAAGCCGCCGCCCATACTAGACATCCACTGATTAACTTCTTGATATGGAACATCTTCCTTTGCTACAATATCTTTAAGTTCTTCAAGCCGATTTTGCCAATTGATCCCGTTGTCGTTGTTTTCAATCTCAAAACGGTATCCTTCCGGGAACCATGTTTCATCCAATGGACGAAACTCCATGTGCTCGCTTTCGTATAGAGACTGCATGCGCTTGTAGAAAGCCTCCATATAGGCTCTGATAAGAATCATAAACAGTCTTTCAATATTGGCAAGATTGGCGAAGCTTGAAAAAGTGATATCTTCCTTTCTCGCTATAAGCTCGTACCAATCATCCTTCATCAAAGCGAAATTGACAAGTTTCTGCTTATCGACTGCAAGATTCCACCAGCCGTTTTGCGCTTTTTCATCCAGGAGAGCCCGGTAGATCTTATCCCAATCAAGAAGAACCAGCCCTTTTCTGTCGAATTTCACATCACCCGGCTTATCGCCCTTCTGCGCCTCGTAGGGATTCTTCTTCGTGGTCATCATCTGGAGGTACGCGTAATCATCGTACTTAACCTGGATTGAATGTATCTTTTTTTCGGTTTCCTCCGGTATCTCGAATAGCGTTACGGGCTGAGTTTTGAAGCCTTTTTTATGATTGAGCCTATACTCGTCTTTTACTTGCGGTACGACAAGGTTCGCAGGATACTTGTTCTTCTTTACTGGAAAATCAAGGACAAGAACTTGGTCACGTGTATCTATTCCTTCCGCCTCGAGATATTCCTTGAACTTCGCCATGTAGTTTGCGCGTATGCCGAAAATCTGTAATGTTTCCAAAAATTCGAGAAAACATCCTTTCGCCTCCGACATTCTCTCGTCTAGCGTAGATCGCTTCAGCGAAAAGCCACGTCCCTTCAACCTTACTCCGCGTCCGAAAAGCTGAATAATCTGCGTACCCTCGTTTACGCCCATGTTCAGAAGGCCCATTGAAGAAACACGCCAGCTAGACCACCCTTCAGTAAACTTTCTCGAACCTACCAGAAAGGATATCTCGCTTTGCTCGTCGTTTAATTTGGCGAAATGTTCTTCGCCGATTTCTTTTGTCAAAACATCGAACCTGGCATCGCCATCGAGCTTCTTCATGAAATCAACAGGATTGCCGATATAGATTAGGCAAAACGGCCTTTCTGCGTTGACGGATAGAGTTATTTCATCTTGAGCTTTTTCATATTGGACTTTCAAGCGTCCAATGTGGTCAGCGTTGAAAACTTTCTTGAGCATGTCAGCATATATCGCATCGCCACTCCTGCCTCTTAGCGCCGAGTATCTTCCTCTTAGAGGATTTGTTCCCGTGCCCATAAGCACATCCTCATCTCGAATAAACGCCCCGAAAAGCCCGGCTACATCATTTGAACGCCGAAGCACATCTGCGAAAAACCCAGCTATCTGAGCAACATCCGAATCGGCTGTGTTTACCTTGCTGCCGACGAATACGCAAAGTGGCTTCGCAATGCCGAATCTTTTCATGACCTCGGTATGCGAAGAATAGATGAAATGCTGTTGATAGTATGCTAGAAGATTGGCGCAAAGATACCTGAAGACCTGCTCCTCATCATCATCTTTCGGCAGATTCAGAATAAACGCCTCCTTGCCGTATCCATCCGCGTGAAAATATTTGTAGGAATAATCGAAAAGAATGGATTTAGCGTAAAGGCTCTTTAAAGATGCGGCCCCATTGCCCGCTACTGCCTGACCGAAAGTTGCCGAATATTCAAATGAGAAACCATCACGGCAAAGCTGATTGCGCGTCTTGCGATGCTCGCCATCTGCCTTGCTCGTTCCATGATGCCCTTCATCGACGAGAACGAGGTTGTTACCCTCGAAGCTCTCGGTCATGAAACTCTTTTCGCCCTTCCTCCTTTCGCCTTCGTCCGATATGAGTTTGTTCGAATCGACAACATGCACTATCCCAGCCTGATTTTGGCTGAAAAGATCGTTCTCTCGCATCATGTCGGCGGAAAATCCAGAAAGTCTTAGCTCCTCGATATGCTGACGTGAAAGCCCTTCATTCGGCGTTAGAACAATTATTCTATCTGGGGCATCACTAGACTTCGCTGAGTATTCGAGATATTGGAGAATGTTTACATGCATTAGAAGCGTCTTGCCGGCCCCGGTTGCCTCCCAGAAAGCAACCTTGTTTAAATCGCTCTCTTCCAAAGGAGAAATCGCCGCGTCTTGATGCTCTAGATTGTAAGCCGATATTCGCCCGGAAATTTCTTTTACGAGCTCAGCCTTCCGGTTGAAGTACCAGTCTAGATATAACTCTGTCACAAGTAGAGAAAGATACTGGAAGTATTTCATCTCCACCCGTGTGCCGTTTTCGTTGCGCTTTTCTGTTATCCTCGCCCAATGACGGACAATATTTTTGTCGTATCGACCGAAAGTCTCTAAATCGACTCTGTTCATATTGAACAAAGTCTCGCTTGTCATATTTACGAAGAATCTCGTATGCCCTGTTTCGGGGTCTATTCCTTCAAGATCTCTCTTATTTAGCGACTCTTGAAGGCGCTCAAACTTCTCATGATAGAAAAAGCTCCTCGCCCACTGAGCTACTACAAGCATATCGTGAAAAGAACCAATTGATGTCTTGGAGCGTTTTGTCGGCGCAGCAGCGCACCCGAACAGGTCTGGCGTCTCGTCTTGTTTTTTTCTTCTAGCCATTACGCCTCCTCGAACATCTTTTCGAGAAATACATTCTCGATCTGGCGTATCTTAAGTTCTGGAGCGCCCTCGTCAGTGCCTAGCTTTTTATTCGCTATCGCATGGTCTCCATTGACGAATATGCACTTGAACTCTGAATCCCCTGGCCTTACGGCAAGTCTTTCGAGAAGTTTATTTAGTGCAGTGTTGTCAATCTTTTCGCAGTCGCGCCAAACGATAAGCGATGTCGTATCATCCCCGGGCAGAAAGCCCTCGACGATGATATAGCCCCTCTCTAAACGCCTATCCTCCCCGACAACCTTCAAGCCGATTAGATAATTGAATGTCTCGACGAGATCTATTTTCCTCTTCTCGCTTGCGCCTGATGAATCGGCAGCGATCTTAAGCTCGTAATCGAACGGCTTTCTGAAATCATCCGTATTTATTATACTTCCCCTCGCTTGCAGGTCGATCATATACTTCAAAAGAAATTCGTCTTTAAGCACCCCTTCGAGAGATTCTCCAGCGTTAGTTAGCTCGATATTATTGAGCGCGTCCTCGTAGCTTTCAAGTGTCATATACTTAAAGCAATGCGAGATGCCCTTGTCAGATGATTGCGGCTTGCCGTCCTTCCAATCTGGAGAATATACAACTTTCTCTATTCGCGGCTTCAGCACCGTATCGAAATGGTCGCCCATCTCTACAAGGATGTACTTGCGCTTCCCTCCGTCTTCGCGATTCAATTCAATAACCGCATGTCCTGTTGTACCAGAACCTGCGAAGTAGTCGAGGACGATATTTGATGTGCCCATCCCAATTGTTAAACAATCTATAGCAGTATATAAGCTCTTAGGATAATCAAATGGGTTACCTGGTAGTATCGAATTTAATATATTCGTACCCTTGCTTGAAGCATCATAACGCTCTCCAGTCCAAAAAGATTTTGGAGTAGCTTCATCATCAGCCATGTCTCTTTGATATACCGCATATTTCCCATCCTTAAGCCGCTTGCAAAACAACGTTCCATTTTTTACACCTTCAACACATGCTTTATATCCCCATCGCCATCTCAATTTCTCTCCATTTTCCGATATCGGCAATATAACCTCCAAACCAACATTAGAATATTTCTCGCATAACAGTTCCACAAATCCATCGTCAAAATTATCATTCACATATATCTGAACATATTCATCTTCAGGTATTAGTCTAAGCGAATGTCTTTGGGCCTCATAAAGGAAAGGGAAATACATATGTGGTCTGTTCTCCCTATATTTGTCGCTCCCTGTTCGTTTCAGCGGCAACTCCCGTAGTGCAACACCTTCTGCACCGCCTTTAGAAAACTTCTTGGCGACCTCTTCTGGAGACAATTTAAAGCTATAAGTTTCCGTCTTCGACTTGTTTACCCCATACATAATCGTGTAATCGTGTGCCTGTGCAATAAATCCTTGATCTCGCCCCTTAGGATTTGTTTGTATGGCAATTGTAGAGAGATTATTCTCAGCGCCAAAGACTGACTCTATACATAAATTTAAATACCTAAACTCGTAATCATCGATAGCCGCTTCCAAAACGCCTTTATCTGACAACAATCGTTTTGATACTTCCAACCTATCATGCAGTAATGAAATCCATGATGAATGCTCATATCCATTCTTGTACAAAATCTTACTTGCATCCGTATTATACGGCGGGTCGATGTAAATGCATTTGACCTGTTGCCGATAGCGTTCCTGAAGCAAATTGAGCGCACCAAAGTTTTCGGAATGTATCAACAACCCATCGCAGCGTTCGTCAAGATCGGAGATGGAGCGAAGGAGTTTTGCCTTGAATGTCTCGTCAAAGAATTTTGTATCGACCATGCGGGCATCGATAGCATGCATATCGACAGTCTTTGGGTCAACATCTATCTCGTATTTCTTCCATTCTTCAAGTTGCGCCTGATTAGACAACACTTCCGGCCGCAAATCTTCCGGCACTTGATCCATCGTGATGCAGTAGTCGCACTGCACGACGAATTTCTTCTTGAGCCAGAGTTTCTTCTGAAAGTTCTCTAACTGCGCCATAAAATCGATTAGTTCGGTCGCAATAACCCTTACAGACTGGATCTTTCGCAAGTTGGTCTCTATTTGCCTGAATGTTTTCGCATCCGCAATATCATCAAGTTGCATCATCTCGTTCTTGATGTAAAAGTCGAGCTCGCGCGTCAAAAAACCGCGCAAATCCTTGTGGATAAAGTAATCGCTCGTATTTTTCGCGGTGTATCTTTCGAGATGTTTCTTGAGAAGAGTTCTTTCCTTGTCTTTCTCGGTTGGTGCTTTCGCGCCAAGGGCCTGGAATTTCGGCGTCTGATAAATACGCGGCAAAATCTTTTTAGCCGCTTCTTCAAGTAATTCCTTCTGTTTCGTCCCCTTCTTGAACTTCAGGTATTGAAAGTATATATAAAGTTCGCCGTCCTTCTCTTCAAGAAAATCGCTAGGGTATCTCTTCGCTTCGTCTTCATCTAACTCTTCGGGGGTGTTTTCCGGATTCCAAAGAACGAAGCAGCGTACACAATCGCTATCCTTTACATTGTCTTTCGCAGTATCTGCGGCGACTAGCGTAAAATGTACCTTCGCACCGTCATCAAGAGAAAAGGCGTAATTCGTAAAGCTCTCGCCGCTTTTTATATAATACTGGTCGGCGTTCGCCCAATGAAGTTTCACCTCTTCGCCGGAATATGGTATCGCGTATGTTTCGCCTTTGTAACGGCGCTTGGAGATAAAATCCCCTTCGTCATAATAACGGCTGAAGAATGTCAGAAGATGCGAATAGACTTCGCTTTCTGATTGCTCCCCCGAATCCAGCGCCGCAAGGCGCGCTTTTAGTTCTTTTACGGCAGGTAGCGTATCCGGGTCTGCGCCAAGGCTTTTCGCTTGAGCTATCTTTTCATCAAGCTCTCTTTTTAGTGACTTCTCTTCATTCGCGGCGTTTCCGGCAAGAGATTCTTTCACCTTTTGGGCAAGCCGTTTTTCGAGAAAATCTGATATCTCTTTTTGCCGCGCTTTGAGAATTCTGTATATGCCGAAGTCTAAATCAGGCTTGTCTATCTGGAAAATTTCCTTGAGCTTAGCTACAAGTTCATTGAATTTTGCTGTCATTTCTCGATTCTTTCTTAAATTATTTTCCACTTGATGGTGAAGAGACATTCTCGCTCGGTAGTCGGCACGATTCGCCTCTCCAATGCGTCTAAAAGTTTCTCGCGTTTTTCGTCCGTTTCGTCCTCCACGGATGAAACATCCGCCCTTGCCCTACGAATTTCGCGGCGGATTTTGTCGTATTCGCGCTGCAAAGGGAGTTGCTCGTCTATGGTCCTTGCGGCCCTGATGCTGCGCTGAACTTCCCTTTGTCTGCTTCGCAAAATATCAACCTTGTGCGTCGCGGCGGCGATTTGGTCTTCGCTCCATCTATCAAGCTTCTCGGTTGCTTCAAGGAAAAGTTTATTGTTGGCCTGTGCGATTTCGCTGACTGTTGCCTTTACATATTGGTCGGCGTTTTCTGCCATGCGCTCCAACATCGTCTCTGAAGGCGCTTTTGCCGAAGATTGCTCTGTAGCGAGGTTGAAGAAGCGTTCTGCAATATCCGCATCGAGTGATTTACCGTCTTCTGTAAAAGCAGTAAACAATAATCTCTCTTCCTCGTCAAGGCTCTTGAGTAGCACTCTATCTAGTCTCAAATATCCGCTCTTGCCTTGCAGCGCTTCAACGGCGGATATACGTCCTTCATGATGTGAAATATCGAAGCTTACCTCGCAATACGATATTTCAAGATTCTTCGCCGCTGATAGCGCCCATTCGCCGAGTTCCGAGTTAGGGCGATATGCGAACGTACCAATCGCCGTCTCGTCCCGTTTTATCGAATAGCGACCCTTGGGGATACTCTCCTTGGGAGGTTCTTCTAGACAGAAAGAAAACCCAGAATCGGCAAACATTGCTCTCCCGCCAAGGACATTCCGAGTCAAATCCATAAACTGTCTTTCGCCGTTTGTGAGGTAGTCTTTAGCGACACTCGGGTCGATTTTCAGGCGTTGGCGCACATCCTCGTCCAAATTCTCTATTACCGCCTTCTGCGTAGATTCGCGTTGCCTTTGGATTTCTTCCTGAAACTCTTGTTGAAGTCTATCGAATTCAGCATTGATTTCTTCTTCTGTCTTACAACGTTGCAAAATCTCGTATATACGCGTCTCGAACGATTTGCCGTCCTCGCCTACTACACCTAAGATATCGTTCGAAGCACCGAACAATCCCTCGAAAAGCTTGAACTTTTCTCTCAGCAGCTCGAAAACTCTTACATCCGCCGCATTGCGCGTATTGCAGAAGTTCACTACTACAACATTGAACTTCTGTCCATAGCGGTGGCAGCGGCCTATTCGCTGTTCAACGCGTTGGGGGTTCCATGGTAGATCGTAATTCACTAGCATTGAGCAAAATTGAAGGTTGATACCTTCCGCGCCAGCTTCCGTCGCAATTAAAATCTTAGCCTTGTTCTTAAAATGATCTATTAGCGCGTGGCGCATCATTATCGGCTTGGAAGTAGTATCTTCAGGATGCGCTTGCTTGTATGCTTTGTATATCTCTTCAGACCTTTCGTCCTTCTTCCCTCCGCCGGAAAAGCAGACGACTTCGCCATAATAACCGTTCGCTTCAAGGTATTCCCTAAGGAAGTTCATCGAGCGACGTGACTCGGTGAAAATTACGGCTTTCTGCGGTGCTCCTATCTCAGCGAGTTTCGCCCAACCGGCACGGAGCGCAAATAGTAGGCGCTGCGTTTTAGTGTCGGTGCCAATAGATTTCGCTCGACGAATAAAATCGTCGATTAGTTCTATTTCTCTTGCAAGCCGTTCAGGGTCAATCTCATTTTCTCCTTCAATACCCTCAAAATCCTGTTCATCCCCAGGCAAACCTAATTCTGCAGTCTCCTGAGAAGCCTCTTCGGCGTCTTCATTGATTTCGCTTACAAGGTCTGGGTCGTCGGCGAATATTTCGTCTATGAGACTCTCCTCCTCGTCTTTCTCGCCGCGATGCATCCTTTCGAGCCTTGACTTTATACTCTCCAACGTTCCTACCATCGCCCAAGAAGACGATGCAAGAACCTTTCTGACGACAAGAGTTAGCATATGCCTCTGGCTAGGAGGGAAGGCGTATGTGGTCTTGTCTTGCAGGTAGGCGGAAATATCCTCGTACAGCGCGTGTTCACGGTCCGAACTTTGAAATTTTTCAGTCATCGGAATTCGCTCGGTATATTTTACGAATTCAGTGACATCCTTTCTAAGCGTTCGCCAACAGAATTCCTTTAGTCTTTCTCGCAAACCTTCCATGTCGCCGCCATTATTCAAAAATCTGTTACGGAAGCTCCCGACATCGCCGCCAAATGCACCATCATCGATAAGCGTCGCAAGGCCAAATAATTCAACGAGGGAATTTTGGAGAGGCGTCGCGGTAAGAAGCAGTTTCCGGCGATCTTTTAGTGCAAACCTAATGGCTTGACCCGTCCTGCTCGATTCGCGATAGGAATTTCGCAATTTGTGCGCTTCATCGATAACGCAACAATCCCACTGAATCTGCCTGAGAAGTTCGGCGTTTCTGGCCGCATATGCGTATGAAGAAATCAGAATGCACGGTTTTTCGTAGGGATTTGCAAAACCTTCTTTCTGAAGTTCCTTCGCAGACTTTGCATCAACCACGATGCAGGGCAGATTGAATTTGTCTTCCATTTCAACTTGCCACTGCTTGCGAAGCGAAGCTGGGCATATTACAATGATTTTACGCTTTCTCTCTGCCCACATCTGACACATTACAAGGCCCGCTTCTATTGTCTTCCCAAGACCCACCTCATCTGCCAGAATAACTCCTTTGGAAATAGGTGACTGCAATGCAAAAAGCGCTGCCTCAACTTGATGCGGATTTAAATCTACTGAGGCATTCAACAGCGACTGGCCTAGCCTCTCGACGCCTTCGCCGCCTTTTCGCGTAATCTTGTGGGCAAAATACTTCGCCTGATGATTCGTTACAGACATAAAACCGATCTTCCTTTGCAGCAACCTCGCGCCCAAACTGCCGCTGGAAGATTCCATACATGGAGAAAGGGCGTAATCTTTTTCCCTATACATTCATACGAGGTCCCGCTACGGACACAACCAATGCACAGGGCAGAATACGCCCTGTGCAGGGCATAATTCTCCCAAGTGCCGTTTGGTTGTGAAATTTGTAGCGGTATTTCG
>JAFSMR010000017.1 GCA_017447805.1 Kiritimatiellia bacterium
ATTAGTAGTTGGCAGTTATTATTTAACCCGAGAGGCGCTGAGGCGCTGAGTACCAGATAGGAATTATGAATTATGAATTAGGAAAGTTGGAGTTGTAGAATGGAATTGAAATATTTAATTGGAGTTTAGAGTTGAAGTTGGAGATCAAATTTCTAATTTCTAATTTCTAACTCCTAACTCCTAATTCCTAATTCCTAATTTCTAATTCCTAATTTCTAATTCCTAATTTCTAATTTTCCCCTTAATCCTGCTTGCCGTGTTTCCTGCTTTGGTAGATTATGCCCTGCTTAGCCATATATGAGGCAAGAACTTTTTCGCCGGCGTCTTCCAGGATAGGACCGACTACTTCGATACCCCGCTTGGCGAATTCTTCCCGCCAGGCGGGTTTAAAACCTTCATCGAACCCGGTTATGCGCTCGACAGATTCTGTCGATACGCCATAGACGACCCGTTCTATGGCGCACCACAAGATTCCGCCAAGGCACATCATGCAAGGCTCGGCGCTCGTGTACAGCGTTAGACCTTTGCCGGAAAGATTCCATGTGCCTAGTTTCTTTTCTGCAAGCGATATCGCGTTCATTTCCGCATGACAATGACTTTGGCCGGAATCGACTACGCTATTGGCCGCCTCGGAAATGATATTCCCTTCTTTGTCGACGATTGCCGCGATGAAGGGTCCGCACGTATCGCCCTTTTCGATGCGCTCGCCTAGACGCTGTTGAAGGGCGAGGATTATATTTTCATCGATTTTCTTCATTATTTGATTCCTATGCCTGCTTGACGTGGCGTATTTGCGCAAGGGTCGATGACGCCGGCAAAAGTAACGATTCCAGAGCGAAGCGAAGAATCGATTCTAAAGAGCAATATATAGCGAGAATAGAATTTTTTATTCAAGAATGCAGCGTATGGTACCGTATCGATTCCGGCATCTTGCGAGCCGATAATAGAAGCTCTTTCACCAAGACCGAATGCTAAAAGCGCCCCGCCAGTAGCTTTTACTTCAGCTTTTACATTCCCGGAATCAGCGATATATTCGGCAGCGGAAAGTTTTGTATCCATTAAATTCTGTCCGAAATCGCGATAAATTTCTCTACCTCCAGGCGTAAACGGCGAGATCGCCGCAACAATCAAACCATTCGTGTATGCACGAGGAATTGCGGCAGAGCGATTTGGGTCCAGGCCTAGATTTTGGTCGTCCGGCAGATATACGCCATCATCGCCCTTTTCATTGTAAGCAGTTCGCGGCGAAGAATTTGCGTATGTTGTGTGACGCATGGTATAGCGGAAATTCCAATTGTTCAATATGCGCGATTCCTCTTCGCTTAGACTGTAAGGAACGAGCACATCGACCAGATTCAAATCAAGCCCGCTATTCTTTTCGGCGATTTCTTCGCTCAAGGGCAGCGTTACATCCTGGTCGGGCCCAAGATAGAAGCCTGCGCCAAGCCGCGCCATGGTAGTGCCCTGCGGGTCGAAAAATCCCGTGCCCGGCCCAAGAGCGACTTCATCATCAATGAGCGAATCCAGTCTATCTATTCCCCGATGGCCGAATGCGAGATAACTTTCGACTGCTTTGGAAATCTGGACTTGGTTTGCGAGCGATACCTTTCGCGCCGAATTATCTCTAAGGCCGCCGAATTTCGTCACGGCCAAAGTAGAAACAATTGCGATTAACGCAATAACCATCAATAATTCGATAAGAGTAAAAGCCTTTCTCATTTCCTTTCCTCCTTTATTTTACGATATTTTCGATATCATCGCCGACGGTATGATCTTTCAGCTCTTTATGCGTTCCCATGGAAGAGCTGCCGTCAGCGGCAGGGTGTGCAGAAAGCGCATCAAGTAGCTCCTGCGAAATTTTCCCTCCCTCGATTGGCGTTGAAATCACATGCGGCTTGATTAGCACAATCATTTCGGTGCGGCGCTTTACTTTTTCCGTGCCTCTGAACAGCCAGCCGATCAATGGGATAGAGCCAAGGATGGGTGTTCTAGTATAGACTTCCTCTTCCGTCTCCTTGATAAGGCCACCCGCCAGAACAAGCATATTATCTTTAGCAACGAAAGTTCCAGCAAGCGAGCGCGATTCTACATATTCCACTTCGCGCATATCTTTACTATCGCCATCTACGGGGATTTGGGCTTTATCGGGACTAACCGTGGAATTTTCTTGCAAAAGCCGCAGAGTTACTGTTTTATCTGCATTGATATTCGGAGTAATCAAAAGCATAGTGCCGATATCCTTGATTTCGACATCGGCGGAAGCTTCAGTTTTCACGACAGAGGTTTCTGTTACAATCGTTTCTCCTTTAGTCCATCCGGTAACAATCGGGTATTCGTAGCCGCTGAAAATCCGCGATACTTCATTGTTGGCAGTAAGCAGAGTCGGCGTCGCGAGAGTTTTGAGTTTTCCATCCTTTTCGAGAAGCTGGATGCGAGCGGCGACTTTATCGCTTACAACCTGGAAACTCATGGCGCCGGAAAGCGGCGAATTATTGAGAATCGGGTCGAAGCCTGGGAAGCCGGCAAGAAGATTATCGGCGCTTCTACCATTTGCGCCTGTCGCGTTATAGGCGCTGCCGCCGCGATTAAAGCCATAGCTGAATTCCGCGGTAAAGTCGTCCGTGACATCGAGTTCAAGAACTTTGACTTCCATTAATACCATTGGAGTAGGCACATCGAGTTTTTTGACGAGCGCGCGGATTTCATCCATTACCTTGACATCGCTTGTTCTTACTATCAAGTTATTGTTGCGGCGCGAAATAGATACGAAGATATTCGCGGTTGAGCTCGTTGCCTGATTCTTGATGCGTTCGATAAAATTCGTATCTCCTTGCCTGTAGGCTTCTTCGAGAAGCCGGGCATCGTCAAAGCCGACATTATCATTGAGATATAGACCGTTTTGTTTGCCTCGCGAGCGACGGCGCACCTCATCCCACTGGGAAATTCTGCTTGTCAAAGCCCCGCGAGAGAACGAAAAAGTTCCTCCGCCAGAGCCGGAAGAGCCTGAGCTCGTGCGAGGCGAAGACATCCCCATGAATTGCGAGCCGCCATTATCTTCTATTACTCTGAAACGGCGAAGGCGCCTGGCTAAATCGTATTCGGCATCTTCATCAAACTCTTCCTCGCCGAGAGAAAGAAACGTCCTATCGGGATAAAGCCCGTAAATTGCGCCGGCGACCTCGATTACGTTCGGATAAAGAAGCGTAAAAATTTCCGTCGCTTCTTCTCTAAAAGTATTCAGGTTGTCGGAATATTCCTTAAGCGTCATCACGCGAATTACGCCGCTAGAGCGCTCGCGCCTGAACCATAGCCCCGCCGAGCGGCAGATTTCTTCGACCGCGGTCTCTGCGTTTACGTTTCTCAAGAATATCGAAACTTTCGTCTTTGCGCATGATTCGGAAGATGAAATATTGACGCCGGTCTGATCGGAAATCATCCGCAATATGATGCGAAGTTCTACATCTTCAGCTTCGAGATAATTCAAAAATTCCTTATCGGCCTCGTCCGGCAAAGCGAGCGGCGCAAAAGAACCCGGGAGCAATATCCCACCGGCAAGCTCTACGCCCTTCGCAGTCACGGATTCTATATTGACGGCGACCTTTACACCATCTACCTCATCATTGATTACGCTTCCCGCGCGGACCATCTTTTCTCCAATAAGCGCGACCCCTTCGCCCTTCACGCCGACCGCGAGCGCGCGGAGTTTTTGCGCGTCGGCGACCAGGTTCTTCAGCCGCTCGCTCATTGTATCTGCCGGAATGGTCGGATCGATTTCTCGCGACACTTCATCTTCTGCGCCGGCGCGAAGAGATATAGAAACCAATGCGAGCAAGGCAAGTGCAAAACAGAAACGATTCCTATCAGTATTCAACTTCATAGTCTTTTACCTTTCATATTTATCTTATGCTGTTCCTGCGATGGCAAATAGCGCCATAAAGAATGCTATATAAACAAACCCGACGATCAGACCCGTTATGATTATCATAACAGGTTCTATCATCATGCCAAATCTTTTTACGGCGAGCGCGAGCAGCATCTCGTGGAAATCGGCCGTTTCACCGAACGCCTCTGGGAGCGACCCCGTGACTTCACCTACCGAGGCCATCTTGCGCAACATCGGCATGAATTCCTTGGCGCCTTCAAGAGATGAAGCAAAGGTCGAGCCATGGATAATGGCTTTTCGCGATTGCTCGATTCTTTTCCTGAATCTGCGATTTGCCATTAGGCGAGCGGCAGTCGAAAGCGCGTCAATCAGCGCTACGCCCGATTCCGTCATGATTTGCATCGAGCGCGAAAAGAGAGCTGTCCCCGAAAGACGGAGAATTTTGCCGGTAACGGGAATACGGAGCAATATTACATCTTCTATTTCTCTCGTCGCCGGGATAAACCTAAAGAAAACCCAGAGCGCGACAAAAGAGAAAATCCCCAGCGTTATCGAAATGGAATTTCTTATCAAAAACTGCGATACGTCAATCAGCGCTCGCGTAGTAGACGGCAAAGGGACGCCGCCGAGCTGCAAAAATTCCGCAAGCTTTGGAATCACACCGACGACAAGATACCCGCTTACCGCAACGGCCATCAAAACTGCGATGACGGGATACACGAGCGCATTAATCACGGCCGATTTAAGATTCCTCCTCGCTTCCAGCTGATCTGCCGCACGTCTAAGCGCCTTCTCGAGTTCGCCGGAACTTTCGCCGACTTCGGCAAGTCGAACGGCGATTTCGCCGAAGCGTCTCGATTCGACCTCGAGCGCTTTTGCGAAAGACGAGCCCGATACAATCCTCTTTGCGACACGCCGCCACGCGCTTGCCGCTGCGCGTGAGGGCGCTTGGTCGGCGACAGTCTCAAGCGCAACGAGTAGCGTTACAGAACTTTTTATCATCGCCGCAAGCTGTCTTAGGCCCATTTCCACATCGAATTTCGTCATTGGAGGAAACGCAAAGCCAGAATCTTGCGAACTCTTGAAGATTGGGCTGGCGGATGAAGAAGAGTTTTCTTCTTCGATTCTCGCGGGCTTGAGATTTTTAGATGCCAGGATTTGACGCAATTCTTCACGCGAGGAGGCCGACTCTTCGAACTTCAGCCTCTCTCCCCTTGAATCTATTGCTATACCTCTATAAAGCATCTAAAAATTCCTTATTGTCATTCGCCCAGCGCTTTTTCGATTTCCGCCAAACTCGTTACGCCTTCTTGAACTTTCTCCATGGCGTCATCTCTCATCGTGCGGAGGTTTTCTCCATCGGGCGAATAGAATTCGAAAATTCCGATACGTCCGGAATAACCTCTATTGGAGCAAGAGCTGCACCCCTTGCCATTGCAACTCGTGCAAATGCGCCTGACTAGCCGTTGGGCAACTGCCAAGCGTAGAACAGCACCGATCAATTTCGGGTCAAGCCCCATATCCACGAGCCTCGTGACAGCGCCTTTTGCATCATTCGTATGAAGCGTAGATAAAACCAAGTGACCCGTAAGAGCGGCTTTAATCGCTACATTGAGAGAATCGGCATCTCTAATTTCACCGATCATCACGACATCCGGGTCGTGGCGCAAGAGAGATTTCAAGGCTTTGGAAAAATTCACTTTGTCGGCAGAATCGACCTCGGCCTGCGCGACGCCTGGGATTTCGTATTCAATCGGATCTTCCACCGTTACGATATTTTTCGGTCCCGTCTTCAGCAGCGCCTGAATCGCGGCGTAGAGAGTAGTCGTTTTGCCGCTGCCAGTAGGGCCAGTGAGGAGAACCAGGCCATGCGGTCTTCTTAAGACAGAATCAAATAGCGCCCTATCCTTAACGCTCATTCCAAGGTCATCTAGCGTAAGACGCTTTCCTCCTGTTTCCAAAAGCCTAAGCGTAATTCTCTCGCCGTGCCTCACCGGGAGCGTCGCCATGCGAACATCCAGCGGGGTGTTTGCCATACTAGAGCCGGGCAGACGCCAAGTAAAACCACCATCTTGCGGCGCTCTTCTTTCTGCAATATCAAGGGAAGATAAAACTTTCAGTCGGCTTGCGAGCGCGTTTTGCATCGAGCTTTTGATTTCGAGGACATCTTCCAATTCGCCATCTATTCTAAAGCGAACGCGAAGATGATTTTCCATCGGGTCAAGATGAATATCTGAAGCATGCAAAAAGAGAGCTGCGCGCAAGATTCTGTCGGCGAGTTGAATCGGGTCGTTTAATTCGTCTACTCTATCGAGAAAAGCCGTTCTCATTATGCCCTCCTCGTTTTCAACGATTCGATTCTCGTTTTGAGAAGCGAAGGATTTCTGGAAATCAAAAGCGCGGCGCGCTCGTTGATTTTGCCGTCCAAGACTAGTTCGCCAAGCGATTGATCGAGTGTACACATGCCCGAGGCGGCGCCGGTTTCGATAATAGAATAAAGCTGCGCGGTGCGACCAGTCGCGATTAGATTGGAAGAAGCAGTAGTATTAACAAGAAGCTCGCAGGCCGGATATCGCCTTTCGCCTCGCGGATCGGCGATTAGATGCTGCGCGAATACACCGCGCAAAACGAGCGAAAGTTCATGACGCGCCGAGGGTTGTTCTTCGGGCGGAAACATTGCTACAAGCCGGTCTATGGCGCCAGGCGCATCACCTGAATGAAGCGTAGTAAAGACAAGATGACCAGTCTCGGCGGCCCTTAGTGCAGTTCTGACAGTCGCCAAATCTCTCGTCTCGCCGACTAAAATTACATCAGGGTCTTGACGCAGCGATTCGACAAGCGCATCGTTGAAACTCTTTGTATCGCGCCCTACTTGACGCTGATTCACTAGGCATCGCTGGGATTTGTGGATATATTCTATCGGGTCTTCGATTGTGATTATATGGCCAGAGCGGGTCCGATTTATTCTATCTAGCATCGTAGCAAGAGTAGTGGATTTTCCGCTGCCTGTAGGCCCGGTAATTACTACAAGGCCATCTCTTTCATCGCAAAAATCTTCAAGCCGCTCCGGCAGGCCCAACTCGGCGAATGAACGAAACTCCGAATCAAGCCGCCTTAGCGCGATTGCGCTTCGCGCCGATTCGCGGTAGATGTTAAAGCGATACCTCGCGCCGGATTGGCTCGTCAGCGCGCCGTCGAGCGCGCCTTCGCCAAGAAGAGTCATGCGGATTCTTTCAGTCCCTTCCGGGGAGCCGACCGGCAATGTGACGAGGCCAAGCTCCATCGCCAGAGCATCGACCGTCTTCATGTCGAACGGCGCGAAGTCGCCCTTCTCAACCAGCGCGCCGCGAATTCGAAAGCGCGGCGCGAATCCAGTGCTGATATGAATATCGCTCGCGGAAAATTCTTCGCAAAGACTGAAAATACTTTCTAGTAGCGCAGTCACTTTACTTCATCCTTTCTTACTACTGCCAAATATATAGCACCCATCTTCCGACTGATGTCCCGCGCATTTCCACTCGCTCGGGGATTATCGCCATTTTCTCTAAAGAGAACAAATCGAGAGCTTTCTTTATTCCTGGATATGTTCCATCGAGAAGATATTTCCGGCATACGCTTTTGCGTGCGGCGCCGGCGTTTTCCAATGCTAGTTGCGCTTCCTCGCTCATGCCATCTGCGATTTCACTTCTTATTACGGTTATGCCGGACGAGCGAAATACGTTAAGGACTTTGCTTTCCCTTTCGGCAGATGAAGAATCGATCGAGGCGATTACTTGATTCTCGTCGATCTTTATCTTGCGCTCTTCTTCCAAAGATTTTTCAGCGGCAGCCTGACGAGCCAGCGCGCGCGCCATTTCGCCCTCGAAATCTTCTTTCGCGACGAGAGCGGAAGATTTTTCTTCGAGCGCCGAAAGCCTTTTCGCGGCATCATTTCGCCAAAGCCAGAAATATGCCGCGATCGCCGCGACCGGCAAAGCGAGCGCGAGGAAGATTTTATCCTTTAATCCTACTTCCATCATTCCCGCTCTCCTTCAAAATACAATCTGCAGACGAATTGAACAGTGGGCGATTTGGAACTGGAGGAAATTTCGCCCATTTCAAGCCTCCACCCCTTCGACTTCGCTTCACCCGATAGACGCGCCATAGTCTCGGCAGCGTTTTGCGCAGATACGGCGACTGCGACAAGCTCTATCGAAAATGGCTCAGGCGAAGCAAAACTTTTTACGACCGTCCTTCCGCCGCAAACAGATGCGAGCATTTCCATCGCAATTTGATATGCGCTTCTTAAATTTGCGATTTTTGCTTGCGCTTTCTCGGCGCTTTGCCTAACGGAACGGATTTTTTCGCGCTCTTGTTCCAATGCAATCGAGCGAGAAACGACCGACTTGATTTGCGAATCGAGGCGAAGCTGTTCATCTACCTTTTCTTTTGTGATTTTGAGCTTGCCGTCAAGCTTCACATAATCGAACACGGCGGCGACAACAGCCGCGAGCGCGAGAATGATCAAAACGCACAAAGCTTTCGATGCGCCAGATTTCGATTTCGATGATTTGCCGGATTTGGATTTCCTCCCGATGACGGCGACCTCGAAAGCTTTTACTGCAGCATCTTCCTCTTCGATTTCGCGCCAGACTATATCAGCTTCATCTGCCGGAATCCCGGAGAAAGGCTCTACTTCGTATGCGAGAGCGAACTCCAGTTCCCCTTTCGAAAGCGAAGAGACCTGGGCCGCAGCCAACCTGACCTGCTGGCGGAAAACTCCTTTATCCAACCAAATATCTTTTTCTTCGCGTGCCATATCTATTCCTTGATGATGTATGGCGGGTTCTCGCCCGGCAATACCCTAACGCTCCTCATGCCTTTGGTTGCGCACCAAAGAATCCTCGTGCCAGGGGTAAGGTCTTCGAATTTATAACCGTTGTTGCCGACGGCATGGACCCAGTTGGTAACGCCGCCGCGCCCATCGGGTCCGTAAACATAGATTGTTTCGATATTCTCGCCTTCTACTGCTACGACGAGCGACGAAGAAAGCCCCCCATCCGGCACAAGCGCAACATCTCTGCGGCCACGCGTTTGCGCGCTTGCGCCATAGTGGCATATATTCGTAATAAAACCTGTCTCGGAATCTTTGAATACGCGCTCAAGCCCCGCGGAATCCGTTTCGGCGAATTTATTGCCCCATGGATCGTAAAGCTCCGTCTTGCCGATTGGCAATTTCAAATAGGGTCCTCGCCAACCGGTCGGCACAAAAGCCTTCCCCGCTATATTCGCGACATTGTAGCTTTTGGCATCATCCGGCTTGATCCAAAGTTCGCTCAAGTCTTTAGGAAGCCGCCCCATATCTGCGAGAAATCCTACCGGCACGCCATCGGAATCTATCGACCAAACAGCAGAGCGAATTTCGTCAAGTTGTTTATCTGCCGCATCCAAGAAGCGCTGCTCTCTATAATTTCCGAGCTCGCGGACAAGCAAATGCGCGACAATAGCGATCACCGCGAGGACCACAACGAGCTCTACAAGCGTAAACGCCTTTTTCATTCCCTTGCCACCCCTTCCCCTTCATCGATATCATTGCGCGAAATAAACAGAACTAAATCATCCCCTCGCGCAGAAAAATCATCGCCGTCCACCAGCCCCGCCTGACGCGACATGCGGCGAGTTCGTTCAGTCCACGCGCTAGAGTATGCATTGGTCGAATTGACGCCAAAGCATGGAGTTTCCAAAATTCCGTTTTCACCAGCAGAAACGATTCGCGCATAGCGCCAACGGATTTCGGGCGAGACCTTTCTCGTCTCGTTGCTGAAAGCTTGTGGCGGTGGGATTTGCAGAATATATGGATTGCCCCAAGGGTCGATTATCGCAGGCTCGCCCGGGAAACCATAAACGGAAATTTCCCGATGAGCGCGCAAATAATCGCTCAAGTACAGGTTATCGATTTGAGGGTAAAACCCTCTATCTTCCGCCGAAAGATCATAGGGTTCAAGTTTATCCTCTCTTCGAGGGAAAACGCCAGTAGTAATTTTAACATAAGGGCCGCGCCAGCCGCGAGATGAAGTTTGATTCCAAGAAACGAATTCTTCAGGTCTTGCGACGCCTTTCCCGAGCCATGTATCGTCTACTCTAGAGCCTGTCGTAAATTCATCGATCTTGCCGGAATCGGCAAGCCCGTAAAGGTTAGTCGCGATCAGAAGATTCGCAAGCCTTAGTTCAGAAGGAGAAAAACCGGCGATTCCGCGCATATCGGCTAAATACCCCCCATCTTCGGCAATAAGCGCTTCTCTAATCGTTTTCAAATCGGCTTCTGCCGCGATACGGCGAGACGAGGCGATAAACCGCGAAGTTTTCGTAAACGCGATAAAAGCGATTATCGCTATTACTGCGATAACTGCAACCAACTCTACTAATGTAAAGCCTCCTCGGTTATAAAAACGCCTAGTCATTCATGTAATATAACGCCGCAAAGAAGCAAAAGGTTCACTCTTTGTATGATTCGATCAATGCAACGCTATGAACAGCGATCCCCCGCCCTTCGCCGACGGCATCCATTTTTTCGTTGGTCTTTGCCTTAATTGATATATCGCGCTCTTCTTTGCCGAGCAGCTTCGCGAGGGAGGCGCGGATTTTTTCGATATGAGGCACGAGTTTTGGCCTTTCGCAAATAATTGTAGAATCGATATTTACGATTCTAAAGCCTGCGGAGGCCAAATCTTTTGCGGCGAACTCGAGCAAACGCCGGGAATCCGCCCCGCGCCATTTCTCGTCGGTATCCGGGAAATGCGAGCCTATATCACCAAGCGCCGCCGCGCCGTACAAGGCGTCTATTATCGCGTGAATGAGAACATCGCCATCGGAATGCGCCTTGAGGCCATATTCAAAAGGAATTTCGACACCCCCGAGCACAAGCGATTTGCCTTGCTCGAAAACGTGGCTGTCGTATCCTAGGCCTACTCTCATCGGAAATTCAGATTAGCCCGGCCGCCTGCAAGGTCGCCTTCATCGTTTGGCGATTCGCCTCGGTGGTTTCGCATAGCGGCAGACGGAATACATTCTCGATTTTACCCATGAGCGCCATCGCCTCTTTGACCATGATCGGGTTCGTATCGATAAACAAGTCGTGGAAAAGCCTGTGGAATTTCCCGTGGATCTTAAGCGCCGACGAATAATCGCCGGCAAGCGCCGCGCGAACCATATCGGATACTTCCCGCGGAATCACATTCGAAGCTACGGAAATCAACCCTTCTGCGCCAACGCTAATCATCGGCAGCGCCAGAGTATCATCGCCGGAAAGGATAGTAAAGCCTGGAATGCGCTCCTTTATCGCGCTTACTCTCTCTACACTGCCGGCAGCTTCCTTTATCGCTACGATATTGGGATGCTTCGCGAGCCTTTCGACGACATCAAGAGGAATCTCCTTTCCGGAGCGCCCGGGCACGTTGTATAAAATTACCGGCAACCCCAAATCGGCAACTGTCGAAAAGTGACGGTATAGCCCTTCGGCATTCGGCTTGTTGTAGTATGGCGTAACCTGAAGAGTCGCGTCTGCGCCGCCCATGGAAATCGCCGCCTTGGTCAGCGATATCGCCTCCGCAGTCGAATTTGCTCCGGTTCCTGCTATGATTGCGACTTTACCTTGAGCGTATTCAATCGTTTTCTCGATTACCTTATGATGTTCATCGTGGTCGAGGGTCGGCGATTCGCCAGTTGTTCCGACCGCGCATATTCCTTCTACGCCGCCAGCGACCTGCTCTTCGACAACCGCCTTCAGTCTACCCCAATCGACTGCGCCATCTGCGCTGAAAGGAGTAACCATTGCCGTAATTGTTCCGCGGAGCTTTTTCATGAAAGTAACCTCAGATTTTATTCTTGGTTTGATTTGATTTCTACGCTATGCTCGCCTGCTTCATAGCGCATGCACATTCCGTTTACGCAAACTGTCGCCTTAAGCCCGACGGGTATGGTAAAGCGCCAATTGCACTTCCCGTTCTCGTATTTCCACGCGCTTTTGATGGCGCCCTTTGGCGTATCGCGACTCGCTTCGACGAAGGAAAGCCTTTTGTCGGGAACAGGGGCGAGCTCGAAGTCGTCCCATGTTCCATCTTCACCCTTCTGGATTCCTGCCGCAGTTCCATAAAGCCACTCCTTGATCGCCTCGGGCTCCAAAGAAGTGAATTTTTCGGCATTGTCTTTCTGGAGTATCACGCTATAGGCGATTTCGCTCATCCCCGCGTCATCCGCGAGGACCTTAAGCGCCTCTACGGGCTTTGCCATATCTTTCGGCAAAACCCAATTGGCGTCTTTAAGAATACTCTTGGCCTTATTGAGCGCAACTTCCCTAGCCTTGTCGCTCGAAAAATCATCTTCCTTGATTTGGGCAAGAAGTCTATCGAGTTCGCCGGGCTCTAGATTCGCCTTTTCGTCTTTCGCCTTGTTGCATGAGGCGAGCTGATTGACCGCATCAGCCCCGCATTTGAACGAATCGGCCAAGGCTACGCTAGCGCCGAGGAATACTGCAGCAGTTGCCAGAATGATGTTTTTCATTAACCGTTACGCTTTTCGAAATCTTTCATGAATCCAACGAGAGCATCAACGCCTTCCATCGGGAACGCATTGTAAATCGAGGCGCGAAGTCCGCCGACGGAACGATGCCCTTTGAGCGAGCTCATGCCGGCAGCCTTTGCTTCTTCGATGAACTTCTTTTCGAGTTCTTCATCGCCGCCCTTGATGCGCCACGTTACGTTCATGTTGGAGCGGAATTCCTTGAGCGCCGTGCCGCTCCAAAATCCGCTCGAATCGATTACGTCGTAAATCTTCTTCGCCTTTTCTTCGTTGAGCTTGAAGAGATTTTCCTTGCCCATCTTCTTTACCCACTTCATCGTCTCGCAGAAGATGTAAATTCCCCAAGTCGGCGGCGTATTGTAAAGCGAATTTTCCTTCGTGTAGGTGCGATATTGAAGCATTGTAGGAATTGCTTCAGGCCCCTTTTCGGCAAAATCGTTGCGTATCGCGACTACTGCCATTCCCGAAGGGCCGAGGTTTTTCTGCGCGCCGGCATAGAACATGGAAAACTTCGAATAGTCCCTCGGGCAGCTGAGGATATCAGAGCTCATATCTGCGATAAGAGGAGCGGCGACTTCAGGAATTACCTTCATCTCGGCGCCGGAAATCGTCTCGTTCGTGCAGATATGCGCGTATGCGGCGCCATCGGTCCAATTGAACTCGGTCGGCTGACGGGTCGGGATATCTTTCTGGCAATCTGCCGCGATATTGACCGTTGCGCCTCTGAGCGCGGCCATCTTCTTGGCTTCTTTAAGCGCCTTGTTGCCCCATGTTCCGGAATTCACATAATCCGCGGTTGCTCCGGCAGAGAGGAAATTCATCGGAATCATCGCGAACTGCATCGATGCGCCGCCTTGAATGAATACTACGCTCCAATCGTCGCCAAGGCCACAGAGTTCTTTGAATGTCGCTACTGCTTCTTGGTGAATCGCATCATAATCTTTGCCGCGGTGACTCATTTCCATAACAGACATTCCGCAGCCTTTGTAATCTACCAAATACTTCTGCGCCTCTTGCAATACCTCAAGCGGCAATACTGCAGGACCTGCAGAAAAATTATATGCTCTAGACATAACCTTATTACTTCTCCTAACTATATTAATACACTAATACCTAATGGTGCCTACAATTATAGCAAATTTGACTCTATCTTTCAATAGGGTAAATATCAAATTTTCCATAATTTGCAATTTTTTGCTAAAAACGCGGCAATTTCGATAAAGAATCTATTCTACCGCCCTCTCTTGAGCGCATTCGCCAAATTCTGCCGTGCTCATCGCGAAGCTCACGCAACCTTCCTTCGTCTCTGCGATGGCAGGCCGCATCGACCAAATTTGCCATATACACGATTTCTTTAGCCCAATCGTTTCGATCTGCCCACTTGATCGCCGCTACGCTTATTCCCTTCGCGATTCCAGAAATTTCATCGAGTATCGATTGCGTGAGAGCGGGGTGACGCGAATAGCCCAAATCGTTTCTCAGGATATTGAAAAGCTCCGAACAATTTGCCTTAAGAGCGCCGCCTCGCATATAGAGAGTTCCGAGTTTCATGAGCATTCCGCCTAAGGGAGCTTCCATAATCGAATCGAGCTCTCTTTCGACATCCATCTTTGCTGATTTTGCGCCAGAATACGCGAAATTCCCGCCTAGCACGATTCCCGGCAAGGACGCCGCCAGCGGCTGCCAATGGCCTTCATCGCCCCAGTCTGTCACCATATAGCCTTTTGCACCGAATTCTCGCCCTGCCTTTTCTGCATTGGCGAGATTTTCCCTCATGTTTTCTATGCGCCCGCAAAGCGATCGCCAAGATGAAGTTCCGGGGCATACGTAAAAATCCAGTCCGCTTTCCGCGAATAACGCCGCTTCCTTTTGGAATGGATGGTTTGATTCGTATCCCCAATCTAAAGCTATCAAATCTTTCGGCAGCTCTTGGATTTTTTCGGGATGATTCAATATTATATCGCCCCAAAACATTGGGCGCTTGCCGTTTTTGCGCGCGAGTTGTGCAATCTTCAAAAGGAAAGCCAGATATTCATCGACATCTGTTATCTCGAATGTTTCATCGCATCCTATATTGAATAGTTGCGAATGGAAATTCGGCAAGAGCTCCGCGAACAATTCGTCGATCAACTCGAGAGCCTTTGGGTTCGCGGGGTCTAGCGTAGTCGGGTATTTCTTGATCGTCTTCCATGGCGTCATTACCCCGCCTTTCGGATTTTTCGCCAGCGTATTGTAGCGCGGCAACATTAGCCATCTTTCCATGTGACCAAACGAATTTTGGTTTGGCACAAGTTCAATACCCTGCATTTCGCAATAAGCTTGCAGTTTCGCGATTTCTTGCGGCGTAAAAGGGTCGGCCTCTTCCCACACTTCGCGGTGGTTTTTATATGCGAAGGTATGTTCGGTATATAGCTGGAATTGGTTATAGCGATATCTGGCAAGCAGATCTACGATTAGATAGCATGTCCTCATCGTAGGGACTCTATCCCTGCTCACATCAAGCATATATGCACGATTGGGGAACATCGCTAAGTATGTTTGATCAAGGCTTTTGCGCTCTTGCCTCTTTCAAGCTGGGCGTGGAGAGATTCGGCATCGTTATCGTCGATTGCGCGCCTAAACTCTTCGAGCCTCGCGATATAGCGATCGAGCACCGGCAAGAGGCTTGCGCGGTTAAGTAGGAACAGCTCGGTCCAGACATCCGGGTCAGGCGCGCCTACTCTTGCCATATCGCGAAAGCTGCCGGCCGTAAAACCTTCGGAATCTTTCGCCAGCTCTTCCCTTATATATGCAGAAGAAATCAAATGGCAAAGCTGGCTCGTGAATGCAATCATCTCGTCATGATGAGCGGGATCGGTGAACACTATTTTAGAAAAGCCGATGCTCTTGAAAAATTTTTCCAGCTCGTCAAGAGGCATTCTGCCCAGATACGGATAAGGCGTAAGAATCATCGAGGCGCCATCGAACAAATCAGCCGCGGAATTATCAAAGCCGCCGATTTCTTTACCGGCCATCGGGTGGCCTGGAACGAACACCCAATCTTGCTTTATTCCTTCTAATCTGAAAGCTTCATATAGCGGCGACTTTACGCCGCATACATCTACTACTATCGCGCCCTTCTTGAAAAGCGGCGAATTTTCCCTAATCCAAGGCTCGATTGCGCTCGGTGGCTGCGCTACGATTATGATATCTGCATCGCTCAAATCCGGTTTTTCGCCATGATGATACCCTTTGACATCATAGCCTGCGCGCTGCGACGCTTTCAAAAACGACCCGCCGATTAGCCCAAGCCCCGCTATACGGATTTTCATCATTCGAATAGAGTCGCGCGAACTTTACGGATTTTTTCCATCGTCGAGGCAAACATCGCCGGAGTCTGCGATTGCACACCATCACACTTTGCTCTCGGCGGGTCGTTGTGCACTTCGATGATCAAACCATCCGCGCCAATTGCCGTCGCCGCTACGGCGACCGGGTCGACGAGATACGAATAGCCCGTGGCATGCGATGGGTCGATTACGATCGGCAGATGCGTAAGACGCCTCAACACAGGCACGACGCTCAAATCGAGAGTGTTGCGCGTAGTAGTCTCGAATGTGCGAATACCCCTCTCGCAAAGTATTACATTCGGATTGCCGCTTGCCATTATGTATTCTGCGCTCATCAAAAGCTCCTGGATAGTAGCGCTCATGCCGCGCTTCAAAAGGATTGGCTTTTTCGTATATGCGCCGACCTCTTTGAGCAGATTGAAATTCTGCATATTCCTCGCGCCAATCTGGATTACGTCTACATCGTTGAATAGTTCGATATCGGCAAAATCCATCAGCTCGGTAACTATCGGCAAAAGCGTTTCTTTCTTCGCTTCGCTAAGCATCTCAAGACCAAGCTTGCCAAGCCCTTGGAAAGAATACGGCGAAGTCCTCGGCTTGAATGCGCCGCCTCTGAGCATTGTAGCGCCGGCCGCCTTCACCGCTTTTGCGACCTCGATTATCTGCTCGGCGCTTTCTACGGAGCACGGCCCGGCAATAACCGAAAACGCGCCGCCGCCAATTTTGACGCCCGAGCAATCTATCGTCGTATCATCTGGATGAAATTTTCTGTTCGCCGCCTTGTAGGGCTCCTGAATGCGCTGCACCGATTCTACTACATCAAGCGCCTCGATTAGCCCAGGATCAATCTCTGCGACATCGCCTACACAACCAATTACCGTCTGCAACGAACCTTGAGAGACATGAGGCTCGATATTTTTGGACCTCAATAAGCCTTTGAGGTTCTCGACCTGCGATGCATCTGCATCTTTCTTGATTAGGATTATCATAGCTAGAATCCCGTATTTTTGGTGGGCGGTGAGAGACTCGAACTCCCGACCCATTGCGTGTAAAGCAATTGCTCTAACCAACTGAGCTAACCGCCCCCTAGGGTTGAATTGGCGCGTATTATACCATTTTCCGCCGCCCTAAGTCAATACCCCTACGATATTTTGCAAGATTTTCTCGCCCGGCTTCGCCGCGTTCAGAAAGTTCAGATAGGAATTAGGAATTAGAAATTATAAATTAGGAATTAGAAATTAGAAATTAGTAATTAGGAATTAGAAATTAGGAATTAGGAATTATGAATTATGAATTATGAATTAGGAA
>JAFSMR010000004.1 GCA_017447805.1 Kiritimatiellia bacterium
TTGTAGAGTAGAGCGCCCCGCCTAGGTTCTGCCTGTGCGGAGGCCCCCTCTTCAAACCGTGCGTGCGGATTTCCCGCACACGGCTTCCCTTGTGGAACTGTTGTCATCGGTATCTCCCTTGCGTGAGGGCAATCAGCCCTAGTTTCTGTAGTTCTCCGTAGTAGGTATCGGCATGTTTCAGCCGATAGCCGCGCTGGCTCTTCCTGTTGAGGAACTTGCGCAGGCGGTATCGTGCATAGCTGTTCACTTTCTTGAACTGCCGCGACGGATACCCGCACCTGAAGTATCTTCCCCATCCATCCAAGACGCGGTTTATGCTTCCGATTACTTCTTCTACGGGTCGAAGCAACTTCCGCCTCTGCGTCTCTTCCTTGATTTTCGCACACGCCTTCTTCACCGACTTGTTGGACGGACACCATTCGAGATATTTCTTTCCGCTCCCGTAGTGCCTGTCCACCACATATCGAAACTCGTATCCGAGAAACGTCAATGCGGTCTTGTCAGCTTTCATGTCGAGAAGCTTCGTCTTCTCCCTGTTCACCGAAAGCCCGAATCGGTTTTCCAGCGTGTCCTCAATCCGCTGAATGAATCCATCCACCCACTGCCTTGCGAGAATCACGAAGTCGTCCGCGTAGCGCACAATCGACATGACTTGACCGGTTGCCTTGGCAATCAACATGCCCCATGTCTCGAACCAATGCAGGTAGATGTTCGACAGCAACGGGGAAATTACTCCGCCTTGCGGCGTTCCCTTTCCCTTCGGATTCTTCCTTGTGCCGTCAGGCTCGACTATCGTGGCTTTTAGCCACTGACGGATAAGCCCAAGAACACTCCCGTCGGTTATGCGCATTCGCAGGGCGAGAAACAACTTGTCATGCGGTATCGTGTCAAAGTACGAGGACAAGTCCGCGTCATAGACTTTGGCTTTCCCCGCCTTGATTTCCGCCGCAATCCTGTCAATCGCCTGCCGTGCGCCCCGGCTGGGTCTGAATCCGTATGAGCATTCGTGAAAGTCTGCCTCGAATATCGGCTCGATGATAAGTTTCACCGCCGCCTGCACCACCCTGTCCTTTACGGTGGGTATGCCGAGTGGGCGCAACTTGCCGTTCGCCTTTTCGATATAGACTCTCTTTACAGGGCTTGCGCGGTAGGTCTTTTCGTGAAGTTCCATTCGGATTTCCGCAAGCAGACCTCCGACGCCGCCCTCCGACTGCTCGATGTCCTCTATCGACCTGTTGTCCACGCCTGGCGCGCCGCCGTTCGCCTTGACCTTCGTCCAGGCGCACTTGAGCGTTTCCGGGTCAAGCACCTTGCCGTAGAGGTTGTAGAACCGAAACTTCGGTTCGTTCCTTGCCTTTGCCGACAGCCTCTCCCTCATGAGCGCGAGATGCGGAAAGCCAGCGAGACCCTGCCTTTCGGCTATCTCGCGCCTTTCTTCTTCCGTAATGGACTTCTTGTCTGTCAATCGGCCCTCGCCCATTCGTTTGAAGCGTTCCATTTTACAAGTAGAGGCCCTTCGCTCCACGGGCATTGCCCCGCTTCGACGCTACTATGGCCTCGTCCGACTTCTGCGACGCTTTCACGCCGCAGACCTCCCAAGTTCCCGACACAACTGTCCAGACACGCCGCCCTTCTATGCCCCGCCATGCTTTCTGCGCCCTAAATCGAGTTGGACGCTTCTTTTCGGCTTCACGCGATATGACACGCTGGCCGCATGGGGTTTTGGAGCTAACAGGGCTTAACAGCAAAGGCTCGCTTGCGCTGCGGCTTATCTGTTTGTAGGACAGGGCTTCGACATTCGGGTCACCCCTCATGCCGCCTGTCTTCCTATCTGACTGTCGATTTCTTGTCAGAGTGAACTCCTTTCATTTCACTAGTTGTATCGAACTTACTTGGCGCACCACTCTCCCGCTCCTTTCGTCTTGTCCGCGACGCCCCGCGCAAACATCATCCGCGTATTCATAGTGATAGACTCCACTGTCTTAGTTGCTTGACCATTCGGCATAAAGGGTCGCAGCTGCAACATCATAAAGAAACGAATACCCGCCACATGTCGCATAGCGATAGTTGTAGGCGAGAAAATCGGCAGGATATGAGGCGTTGCCATTGTATTTACGCCAGACCTGCCATATGAAGTTACAGTCGCCGCAGCCATCCGTGCATGCGTTGCGCTCGATGGACTCCGACTGGAATTCGTAGCCACGAGCCTTGGCAAACGCCGCGAGGCCGTCCCTTTCGACCTTGCAGCGCAATGTCGCATGGCCACCAAGACCAAGAGCCGCACATGGCCTGAAAACGAGCTCTATGTCCGTCGCCGCCCACGGTATCATCTCTGGTGCTACATCAGCCATGCGGAATTCCCACGCACTCCACTTGTCGGCACGGATTGTCAGCTCCTTACGGCCTCTCTCCCGATGCAAGAACGGCGCAATTTGACGCGAAACGCCAAACGTCACCCCAAAAATCGGGAATAATAGAATGGCAAGCGCCAGCCATGCCAAGCCTCTCCTGTTCTGCACACGCTCCACGCCATCCTTGTAAACGCGCGGACTCGCCCACCCCCATGCGAACGTAACGATTGGAATGGCGCACAATATCCAGAAGTGGTATTTCTCCGGCAACCATTGCGAATCATACCACCCTATCCCAAGATAGACGACTATGCAAAACACTATCTCGGCCGCCCACGCCAGCGTAGCACGTTTTGAAGCGGAATATAAACGGCTCGACCAAGTCCCCTCCCCTGCGCTATCATTCGCGCATTTGTCGTAGCGTGTCCTGAAAAGATGCACCACCCGACCGAGCGCAGAAAGCGGAATGGCGACGAGTACTACAAGCACAACCAGCAACACGACTATTCTCATCCTCTATCTCCTTTCGCTTTGTCCGCGACGGACCGCGCAAACAGTTTTGTTTTCATGCTGCGACATCCTTTCTAAGTTTCCACCGGTATTTTACCATTTTCCGCGCCGGGGGTGGGGCCGGCGGCGGAAAATGCCCATGCAAATTGCAGGGGCGTTCTTCAGGCGTGAAAAACCTTCTTGCAAATTGCAGGGACGTTTTCGAAGGTTGAAAAACATCCTTGCAAAAGGCAGGGGCGTTTTTCAGAGTCGGAAAACCCTCTTGCAAAATGCAGGGACGTTTTTCGACCCTAAACAGGCTCCCTGCAATTTGCAGGGGCCGTTTTCGGGTCCGGAATGGCCGGTTTCGACTCACGAGGCGGCCTCCGGCGCCGGTTCTGGGGTCGTTTTCTTCGCGGTGTGGGAGGCCGCGACGAGTTTGTACTGCTCGATCACGCCCGTGAGCGCATGGACCGCCTTGTCCACCTCCGTTGACGGCATGAGCCGCTGCGCCGCGTTGACCCGCGCGATGACCTCGACGATGAGGTTGGACGCCTCCTTGCGAATGGACGCCGTGGTGTCCCCGCCCGCCGCCGCCGAACGGTCCCCGCGCTCGCCCGTGCGGTGGAAGTAGAGCGTATCCACCTCGTCGTTCGCCGCCATGAGCGCGTTGAGCCACGGCAGCATGCCGAGGGCCGTTATCGCCTCGACCACGGCGTGGCTCTTCTGGAGGTCGAACGCGAGGCCGCGCAGCTCCTCGGTCTCCTTCGTGAGCGAGTGGCGCGTCGTGCCCTTGTACGCGCCCGTCACCGCCTGGACGACCCGCGCCCTGCGGCCGAGCGACGTGTCGGTCTCGCCCTCAAGCTGGGCGAGGTGTTCGACGGCGCTGTAGATCGCCATGAACAGCGCGTCGCGCCGCGCGTCGGCCTTGGCGATATCCGCCGTATCGACGAACTTGCGCGACTCGTTGACGAAGTCGATGTACTTCGCGTTGAGGGTGTCGAGCGCGGCAAGCGGCTCGCCCACCGGCACCTTGTCGTGGTCGAGGTCGCACAGCACCCCGACGATGGCCTTCGAATAGTCGAGATGCTCACCGTTGGCAAGCCCGTAGCCCGTCCATTCGTTCAGTATTGTAGTTGACATGTTCATGTCTCCTTCGTGGTGTTTGTTTCTCCTTGCCCCCCGCACCGTGCGAAGGGAAAGAAAGCATGTGTTGAATGTGCAAATATCCAACAGCCAACAGCCAATATCCAATTTGCCCCGCCATCATTGAATAATGGATACTGGATATTGGATAATTGCACATTCCATTCCCACCATTCACTGCTTGCAAATCCGTTTCCGCGCCGTGGACACGCTTGCGCCGAATATCCGCGAAATCTCTTGCGATTCCGTTATCAAGTCAGCAAGTTTCGTCTTTTCCACATAGCCTGATTCGCCAATCAGCTTGAGCCATATCCGCGTCTCGGACAACTCTTTCATGGCAACCTTCAACTTGTGCACGAAATCCTTGCCCGACTCCGCCTCGCAAGCCTCGGCATAGTTTGCCGCGACGCTCGTAGAAGAACGAAAGAGCTGATCTGCAAAATTCGCGCTTCCGATATTCTTCACCGGCAACGCGGCGCACACCTTGACGCACCTCGCCGCAAATGCGACAACTCTGTCTTCAAGATCATTCATCTTCTCTCCTCCACTGGATATTGGTTATTGGATATTGGATATTTGCACATTTTCACATTTCCATCTCCCCCTACGCAGAGCGTCCACCTTCGCCAAGGCTACGGAGGACAAGACGGAGGACAAGTTGATTCGTGCAAATTGTTTCATGGGCGATTTCCTTTCAGCTTGTTTTCTGCGCGGCGCTTGATTTCGTCTTCAACATAAAAAGAGCCTATGCCAAGTCGCTTGAACTCGGCAAGCTGTTCGTCAGTAGCGCGTCCGCTCTTGGCGATGCGCGCCCCAATGTCACGCGATGCTAGTTCCCCTTCGCACCTCATCAAGTCAATCGCCTGGGCATAGAGCCATTCAAAATCTGCGTCTGAAAGAGTGCTTGCGTCAACTACGCCATACAGACGCTTGCAAAGCGATGGGGTCTTTCGCATGTTTGCGGCAATGCAAGCCGCCTGCTCCGCGTTCAGTCTGTCCTTCGCATTGTGCCACAGCCAAAACTTTAATGCTTCACACTGTGGAGTATCCATAGTGAAGAACCGCTCGTCAGAGAGTGCAACATCCAGATTATCTTTCAAAAGTTCCTCCGCCTCTCGAAATTCCCGACGCCTCTGCTCATTTCTCACATACTCCTCACGATAGCAGAAGTAGTCTTCTGGCAGACAAAGCGTGTCCCAGAGCGGCGCAAAGACGACGACTTCCGCACCATATATAACGGCGCCAGGGGGGGCTAGCACGATGAAAGGGAATGGGTATTCCGCGCCGATCATCGCCAACAAAGCACCCACGGAAGGTATAAGACCGTCTGGACAACGCGCTTGCCCCGTCAGCGTTTTCGTCGCGACATAGTATTCACCAGTCCTGTCAACCGTGCAACACCCCGCCGCGAGCGCGATGGATGAGACGAGGATCCCCCTACGCAGAGCGGCGGAGGACAAGTTGATTCGTGCAAATGGTTTCATGGGTTGCTCCTTTCGGTTGGAAATTGGATTTGGTGTTGCAACATTCATTTAGGTTCCTCCGTTGGTTGTTGCGGCGTGGCAGTTTTCATATTCTCCCTTATGGTTACGGTCACCTTGCCGTCCGGAGCGGAAAGCAGTGCCTCGGCTGTCACCGCCAAGCTCTCGAAGGAATTTTCAAATACATACGACGCAACACTTCTGCGCCTGACGTCTTTCATCGCCTTTACTCGTTCGCGCAACCTTGAAGAAAGCCCTTGCAGTACTTCCCTGCGACGGCTCGCGACCGCAATCGCCCCCGCTTCATGCAGCTCTTGCCGCGCCGCCGAGAGTTCCGCGCAGTAATCCAACGCCTCGTCGATATCCCCTTGTGCACGTTTTCTGCATTGCGCTTTCTCAGCCTCGGCAACTGCCCGATAGTCGCCTCCGTTGAAGAACGCCTCGATCACCGCCTTCACCGCCAGATGCTCTTTCTCCGTCGGTTTGCTGCGAATGTTGATGATGCTCATGGTCGCGGAGATTGCTATGACAATGCCCAGGAAAATCATCATCTTCTTGGACGCGGACTTGACGCGCAGATTGCGTTCAAGCCGTATAGAGGCAATCGCCCGCCGCGACTTCTCCTCGTCCTCGTTTCGTGCAAGATAGCCCGACACGACGAGTCCGAAATAGTCGAAGTTTTCAACCTTCATCGCCTGCTTCGTGCGAAACAGCACATTGCCCTCTCCGTCAGAAAAGCCATATTCAGGGACTGTCGCAAGCGCGGCAGTCATCGGCGGCATGTGCCCGAAAAAGATTGTCGTGTCATTGTACGCGAACGACCATTCGCGGCTGAGAAGCCCCGCAAGCGCATAGCGCACCGTGCAGATGCCGCGCCTGAACTCGTACTCCATCCGCGTCCAGCCGGTGCGAAGCCCGCAAACAGTCCAACCAACGCCAGCCGCAAATAGAAGACAACACACTGTTAGGACATAGTAGTTTGCATCACGGAAACAGTGCCAGCCGAGATATGCTGTAAAGGCGATTGCCGCGATGCCAAGGGCGACTATGATTGTCCCAGCAATTTTGGGCGTTCGATAAACGACCTTCAAGTCCGCGCCGCTTTCCAGGTCGTCCCACAGAACGCGAAACGGCTTTGTTGCCTTGTCGCCATCCCACTTGGCAATTTCCTCAGCATACACTTTGTTGACTTTCATGCTCCCGCTCCTTTCTTAATCATGTTAATCTTGTTAATCCTGTCAAAAAACCTTCCCGCGCCGACCCGCGCAAACATCATCCGCGTATTCATTTCGACTTCTCCGTGGTTCAATCTTCGGGCGGGGCGGCGACGGCTTTGATGAATATGCGGCGGAAGGGAACGGTCTTGGAGTTGGAGCGCGCGAAGGAGAACTTCTTGACGTTCTGTGCGCCATCGCGCAACTGGCGGGTGTAGGCGAGGTGCCCGTTGTCGTAAACCTTCACATCCCGGCCTCTGAAGACGACTTTGACGACCTTGTTCGTCTCGCCCTTCGGCCACGGGAGAATGGCGAAACGGTTGTCCTTCTCGTCGGTCTTGTTTGCGACGGCGAGCACGCTGAAGCGCTGGTAGAAGTCCTTGGCGCTCGAGCCAAACTCAAAATGCATCATTCCCTCGCCCTTCGTCTCGGGTCCGTCCACCGACAACTCGAATTCGACCGTAATTTCCTCCAGCTTCTCGTCTATATCCGCCCAGAGATTCTTTGGAAAGATGCCGGCAAGTTCGCAACCGTCCGGCGCCAGCGCCTTGGTGCCGATGCAGCATCCGGCGAGGTATCTCAAGAATCCCCACTGCAAATCCGGCGTGTTGTCCTTCGACACCTCGCCGCGATATATGAGCGGCAGGATGAGTTTCTCGAACGGCTCGTAGTTGCGCGTCTCGTGGGTATGGTCGCGGCACGATTTGCGCATCGGCTCCCACTGTCCGAAAGCGTGGCGCAGCGCGTGCAGCAAGTCCCTACGATCCGTGTCCGGACACGACCGGACCCAGTCGGCGAGCGCGCGCATCCCCGCATTGCGCCATGTGGTCGTGTTTTTCACGGCCTTGATGTAAGTCAGTTTCTCTTCCTTCGCCTTGGCGCCGTCGTAGTTCCGCCACGCATCGAACATCTCCATGTCGCCCATGCTCCAAGCCGCCGCAAGGAACGTATCGGCGACGAATCGGCGCGCCCCGATGGAAACGCCCTTGCGCTTGAGATAGCCGCCGTTCATGTAGATGTCGCTGAAGTGGCGTATCTCTTCGGCGTTGTTCTCCGCCCATTCCTCGAAATTCCGCTCCTTGCCTCGATACGTCTCTTCCTTGAAGACGTCCCAATACACCTTGTCGATTGCCCAGGCGGGCATGAGCGTATCGGCGAAGTCGTCGGACAGGAACATCCTGAAGAACGCCATCATATCGAGCGTCGAGCCGCCCCAGCGCGGACGCATTCCCCACACGAACTGGTCGGCGGCGAGCGCATCGTCCTTGAAAAGCGCCGCCGCGCGCCGGTACCACTTCAGCGCCTCCGCCCTGTTGCCGTAGTTGGCCTTGAGGCCGACGAATGTCGGGGATGCCAGGTCCGGCCGCAGCGCGTAAGCTTTCTCCGCCCATTCGAGCGCTTTGGCGCGGTGCTCGCCGTAGCCCTTCCAGCCTTCCTCCGTGACGGTGCTGGAGAAACCGCTGCCGCGCGCATCCCATGCGCGGTCGATGTGCCAGTAAGCCATCGCCACCGCCTCCAGCCACGGATCGAACGCCGCGCCTTCCGCTTTCAGCTCCTCGAAAACCATTTTGTTGTTGCCGCGCTGATGCGCAATCGTCCACCACGCGCAGACGATTTCCTCCGGCTTCCATTCGCCGGAGACGATGAACTTCTTTTTCAGCGCGACGGAAATCTGCGTCAGCTCATTTGCGTTTTTGCCGTCATGTTCGCGCCAGTCGGCGATGAATAAGATGCGCGAGGCAAGCGGCCAGCACGGGTCGTCCTTCCACTTTCCCCAAGTCTCGCGGCGCACGGCGGCATTCTCCTCCGCGCCGATCTTTTTCGGGTGTTGCGCCGTATGCTCGATCACCACGAACGGCGTGCGAGCGCCGCGTTCCCACGCCGCCGTCGCGTCCGCCGCATAATCCTTGCGCAGCGACTTGCGGTTTACGTCTTTCGGCGCGCGGGAAATGGCGTATTCCCTGACGACTGCGGCCATATCCATATCTGAGAACGCGGCGCCGAGCATCTCCTGCTCTGGCTTGGCAAGCAGCCGCTCCGCGAACGGCATGAACACCTCCTCCGTCCAGTCCAACGCAGCCCCGGCACCCGCAAGCGGCAAAGCGAGCGGCGCGGCGGCTTCTTCGTCCTCTTCCTCATCATTATCTTCGGCGTCATCATCTTCATCGTCGCCCTCATCTTCGCCATCCGACTCGAGGATTTCCTCGACACTCGCCTCGGCAATTTCCACTGAACGTTCCATGCCGTATGCCACTCTTTTGAGTAGTTCGTCCTTCTCTTCCGCGAGTTCCTCCGGCACCTCAAGCGCCTTGAGCCGAGACTCGACATCGCGCAAATCCTCCGCCCGCTTCGCGAACAGCGCCTTGATGCGTTCGGCAGTCTCGGCGTCCTTTGGTCTGCCTATCTTTTCAAGTTCGGCGGCAAACGCCATACTGCTTCGCTGCGACGCTTCGAAAAGCTCCTTGAAATATTTTCCCCTGAGCGGCGCAAGCCGCAATTCCTTCTTGAAATTCTCCACCCATTTTTCCGCACCGCCGCGTTCGTAGCCGCCTTGGGACTTGATGCTTTCGTCCCCTGCCGACACGATCAGCACCAATGGATAGCCCCTGACCTCGAACTTCTCCTGCAACTCGCGGTTGCGCCTGCGTTCCTTCGCCGACAACATGCTTGCGTCTTTCTGGAAATCAAGTACGACGCACTCGAATTCATTTGTGGCATAGTCGAGAAATGCGCTCTTCGAGAGGACTTCCTTCTCCAGCTTCTTGCAATAAGTGCACCAGTCGCTACCGCTGAAAAGCAAGAACAAATCGCGCCCGTTCGCTTTCGCCCGCTCCCGCGCCGCATCGTAGTCCACCGTAAAACCCGCCGGCAATTTGCGATTGGCATTCGCCTCCGTCTCCTGCGCCACAGGAATAGCAACGCTGACCGCCGCAAGGCCATATCCCTGGCCATCTGCCGACGCCACCGCCTTCCAGTTGGCGTCGTCGCGGAAATCGTAACCGAGCGCGTTTTTCTTGTAGCCGAGCGTGACGAACCCCGTGTAGTCGCAGACCGCCCGAACACCTTCCGGCGAATCCGTGAACACCGCGCGGACGCATTTCACGTATTCCTTGCCGTCGCCCTTGTCGATGCACTGGAACTGCACGCGCAGCTTCTCTCCCGGCTGGTATTCCTTGTTATAGCCCTTCGCCTCAAGCCCCTCGCCTCCGTTCACCCACGCGCCGCCCATCATCCCGGAGAACTCGCCATCGGCAAGTTCTTTTATCGTCATGCCGGAGAAAACCAGCGTCGCCTCCCCTTCCCTCGCCGCAACATACCCGGCGTACGATTCTGTGCGAACTTCGGGCGGCGGAGGCTCTGCCGTTTCTTCTTCCGCCTTTTCGTCCGCTTCCTTCTTCTCAACTGGCTTCAGACTTTCCGCTCGCGCCACCGCCTCTTTAGAAAGAAACGCCTTGGCGTAGTCCGGCACTTCGCCGCCGAAGAAAGCGCGAACCTCGTCATCGGTCGCCGTCCTGACGAATGTCTCCAGTTCCTCCTGGACTTGCTTGTGCTCCTTGGCAATCGACAGCGCCGACCATTGCGCCGCGCGTTGCGTCAAATCGATTGTCGCCTCCTCCGGAAACGTGAACGACCCTCGCTTGATGATGCGCCTCGGCGCCTCCCTGTCGCCCGTCGCGAAGAAATACCCCCACATGAAATCGAGATGCCCCGGTCCAAGCGCCTTGGGATCTTCGCCGACAACTTCGGCCAGCGACTTGCCATCAAGACCGGAGTCGATAGCGCCCTTCAGCCAGCGCGCCTTCGTCGCCTCCTTTGCAGCCAGCCATTCGTTCTTCCGCTCCGGCGACGACTTCACCACGCCGAAATAGAAGCCTGACATCGGGCTCGCCGCGCTTCGCGACTTCCTGACCGACTTCTCGACATACGGTATTTTCGCAATCGCCTCCACCGCGTCCGGCTTGAGGTAGTACGCTTGCAGAAACAAGTTGAACGCCTCCTCTTCGACGCTTGGTTTCCCGCCGCTCTTGCCGACCGCGACCATCGCCATCGCGACAATCGTGGCAAATACGAGTTTCTTTTTCATATGTCCGTCTCCTTGCATTGAAAACTGAGTTCGGTTTTAGTCCCGTGAAAACATATCATCATCCGCGTATTTATTTCGAGTCCTTTCGACATCATGTCAGCGCATTCAGCCTTCAATCTTGAAAATGCGTTCGGCCAGTTTGCGTTCCGGGCCGCCGGAATCCGGCTTGAACCACGCCTCGATTCTCGCGGCATAGTACTGCTCCCAGTTGCCCTCGTATATCGTGAACTCCGTCCCTGCGAAAAACTTTTCCGCCGGATCGTCCGACCAGCCGATACGTTCTGCCGAACGGCGTGGCAGGCGATCCGTTGAAAGCGGCGTCCCTTTCGTCACCTCGAACGCCTTTAGATAGACTTCGCCAGCTTCGCCGGGATTTGCCCAAAGTTCGTAATGGTAGATGCCGCCCTGCATGCCCTTGTGCAAGACAAACGAAACGTCGCCGCGCCTGACCGCGCCCTCCGGCAGAAGCGCGCGCCACGTCGCATCGTCGGCGCGCGCGAGCGCGTCGAACTCGTCGCGCAGAAACGCGAGCGTCGCCTTGGTGATTCGCCGTTCTTTCCCGTTGCACTGCTCCAGCACTGCCACGCGTACCCCCTCGCCGCAGAACGCGACGCAGCTTTCCCTCTTCCCGAACCCGTGTTCGCATTTCCAAGGCTTCAAATTCTCCTCGCACACAAGCGGCAGACGCTTGAGCCGATATCGCGGCGTGAAGTCACCAAACAGGATGGCCGTCCGCGTTTGGTACGTCGTCTGCTTCTGGTACGCCTTGTCGTCGTCAGACGGATTGAACCGGTCGCCTTTCACCTTTCCGAACGACGAATAGCAACCGCCCGTCGAAACCCATGTTCCGCCGAGTTTCCAACGCCGAGTGGCATATAGTTTACCGTCTCCAACCGAAAGCAGCCAGCCAGGATGCGCCGCGAGATACGCAACAAGGACGTCAAGCCGCTCCGACGCCAACTTTTGCAACGCACCTAGTTCCGCCTTGACAACCGTGTTCGTGCCGCCTTTCGTTTCAAGCGCGGCAAGGACTGCACGCGAAAACGCATCGCTTCCTTCATTCGTCCCCCAGTGCGGATATACGTCCTTGCCAGGCACCGCAATGTCGATTCCTTCCGGAATCTTCAAATCGTCCGCAAAGTGATCTCCCCCAGACCAGACACGTCCAAATACGCAATGTGCCATAACCACAAGCGCAGCAAGGATGATTATATTCTTCATCTCAGTTCTCCTTCTTTGTATTTCAGCATTTTTCTTTCGTGGCGGAGGAGCGCGGATTTGTTCGCAAGTCCGCCGCCATAGCCCGTAAGCCGTCCGTCCGCACCGATCACGCGGTGGCACGGGATGATGATGCAGATCGGATTCCATCCCACCGCGCCGCCGACCGCCCGTGCGGACATCTTGGCGATGCCGCGCTTCTTCGCAACTGCCGCCGCGATGTCGCCGTATGTCGTCGTTTCGCCGAACGGGATCGCGCGCATCGCGTCAACAACGGCGCGGCGAAACGGAGTGAGATCGCCAATGCGATACGACGGAGTGAAGTCCGGCTTGCGTCCTGAAAAATAGATGTCGAGCCAGCGGCGCATCTCGCGGAAGACAGGCAAGTCGCGCTCTTTGCAGTCCAGCGTATGCTTCGACTGGTCGCGCGAACCCTCGAACCAGAGTCCCGTCAATACTTCGCCGTCTGAGTTCATCCACATGTCGGAGAAGCCTTTGGGCGTTTTGTACTTGCATTTGAAGGTCATTTTGCAATCCCTTTGGTCTTCACACTGTTGCATTACCTGTCTGCTTCGCAGAAGTATCGCCAGAGCGGGGCGGCCATGAGCGACTGGCAGATTTCGTTCTCGTCCAACAGCCGCCGCACTTCGGCGCGGTCGAGCAGATGGACGGTCAGGCATTCTTGTTCGTCAAGGCTCTGTCCGCCAATCTTCTCCACGCCCTCGGCGATGAAACTGTGCGTGAGGTTGTTCATCGCGCCGGGATTTGGCGAGATTGTCATCAATTCGCGCCATTCGCCGCCGCCGTAGCCAGTCTCTTCAAGGAGTTCGCGCTTTGCGGCTTCCAGCGGAGTCTCGCCTTTTTCCATGACACCGCATGGCAACTCGTAGGCCGTGACGCCCAGCGCGTGGCGGTACTGACGTTCCATCACGAACTTGCCGTCCTTCGTCGTGGCGATGACGTTCACCCAGTCGGGATACTCCAGCACGTAATACTCTGGCATGATGCGACCATCCGGCAATTCCAGAGAGTCGCACCTCGCCGTCAGCCACGGCTTGCGAATCAAATACTCGCTAGATAATACTTTCCACCTGCCCATTGCAAAACCTCCTTGGATTTTCTCCCGATGGCGCATATTATACACTATTTTGGCCGTAATCTCAACGGTTTATCCCATATTATGGCATCGCCCGTTGGAAACCTTCTTGCAAATTGCAGGAATGTTTCCAAAAAACAAACAGCCCCCGCGCATTTTGCAGGGGCTGTTTCGGTGTCCAGAATCGGCGCGTTCCTTTCGCCGGTTCCCGGCTTGGAATATATGCATATTGCACCGGGGGCTGCGCTCCGCTTGCCCCCGTCTCGGGTTCTTGCCGCCCCTTCGCGGCTAATCGGCAAGCGGCTAGCCCACCGGCACCTTGTCGTGGTCGAGGTCGCACAACGCCCCGACGACGGCCTTCGCGTAGTCGAGATGCTCGCGCGGGCTCTTGCGACCGCTTCGCGGCTCATTCGCTTCGTTCCTTCGGCCAACCTGATCGCTTCGCGACAGGCGCATTTTTGGCCAACTCCGACCCCGACCATTCGCTCAGTATTGTCATTGCCATTTGGATTTCTCCTTTCGTTTGTGAGTTGTTGTTTACTTTTCCTATTTTTTAGAATCAATTCCTATTGCGCGTTGCATCGCCGCTACCTCATCAAATACGGTTTTTATCGCCCTGTCAAGGCGCGATTTCGCCCGTTCGTAAGTCTTTTCGCGGTTGGTGCGCCACTTCTCCTTCAACCCCTTCGTGGCAGCATCAAATGCCGACTTCGCCTCTGCAATACCCTTGTTGGCGGCTTGCTCGTATGCGACAATCTTTTCTTTTTCGGAGGAAAGTCCGGCTTGCGCATCCGCAAGTTCTTTCTCCAATCTCGCAACCTTCTCGCGGCACTCCGCGACATATGTCTCTTTCTGTGGCAATTGGCTATGCGCCCTATCTCGGTTCAGATTGCGTCGCCCTCTGGAGTCGGTGGCGTTGGCGATTCGCAAGGTCGTCTCGTATGAAGACTGGGCACCTTGAAGTCTCTCTCTAGCCTTGCGCAGGGAATAGTTTATTGCCTTTATGCTGCCCTCATACGATTTTGCCTCGTTTCGTGCATTGTCCAAATCTTTCCTTGCCATGCGGACAGCAGCGTCATAGACGGCTTTCGCCTCGTTGTATTCATTTTGGACGTTTCCCTCGACCCAATAATAGTCGTCATTGGGATTGCTGCTCCGCGCATCCAAATCCTTGAGTTCCTTCACCGTTTCCCTTATGACTAGAAACGCATTGGTCAGGTTCACAACATGATTATTGTACGCTACTATGGCGGTTTTGACGACTTCCGGCATTTCTGTTGCATTCATAGGATACGCCACGGCGTTGTGTCTCTTCAAGAACACTTCGTTCCCGATTGTCTTTGACGAAAAGTTGCATTTAGGGTGGGAACTGCCGCTGTTAAGATGGGGATTGCCGTCCTCGTTCCAATGTTCGTAGAAACATATTGCCTCATGACCGGAGAGCGGCCTCAATATGCCGGAACTGTCTTTACTGCGGTAAATTCGCACTCGTCCCATATCACCGAACTTCTCTGTCGTGTCCATTTCTTCAGGGTCGTATATTACCGGACAGTATTCACCTTGATTTAATCTCTCGCCAATCCAACGCAACAACTCCATCGTCCTCTGATCAATGTATTTGTGCTGACTGTCATCGGGGAGCGAACAATCGACCCATGTCAGTTTTGACTTCGCAAGGCGATGGTATTTCATTCCGCGTTTTGGAACAACTGACAGCGCGGCACTCACAAACTCGCCTTTGAAAGGGTCGATCCCAATCTTTACTTTGGAGAACTTGAAGTAATCAAGCCCCAGTATCTCTTTTTCTGGGCCAAAACGCTTGGATATCAGCTCTTGCCCGTAGTGTTCCATGAACGCCATAGGGTCACTGTAATCCTGCTTGGCGCAACCTGTTATTGCAAGGAATGCGATAGCGATCAATTGCATTCTTTTCATCGTCATTCTCTCCATTTTAGTTCCAAAAAGACATTGATAGCCAAGACTGCGCGGCCACCCCGCCCAAGAATCCAAGAGAAATCATTGCCGCAACAAAGTACACGCATACGAACAGTATTTTCCCAGTCCACAGGTCTTCCATTTTAACGCGAATGTGTGCGACAAGTCCGACTAGCGCAATGAGATAAGCCAAAATGAATGCAAGGAAGAGTCCATCGCCGGCATTGAAGTATGTCAAGACATATAGCATCGCACCACCCGCAAAGCCAATAGCCGATAGACGGCGCACAACACTCCGTGTCGGCTCCTTTGAATGAATTGCCACCATCAAACTGACTAATACAATGATTGCCGCTCCTGATAGCGTACCGAACACAGCCAATGACAGGTCTGCGCCGTTTGAGTCCCACGGGAACATGCCGCGAAAACCGCTGTCGCTATAGAGCGTTATTAATATTCCGTTAATGATATTCCATCCAATTTCTTTAATCATGATTTTTCTCCTTTCCTTGTCACGGCAGTTTGACGCCGACTTTGAAGAATCGATGGAGCGAGT
>JAFSMR010000018.1 GCA_017447805.1 Kiritimatiellia bacterium
GTTCTTTCTCTCTCTCTTCTTTCTTTTGCGATTTCGTTCATGTGTATTATCTCCGATTGCCCTTTGGAAGGGGCGTTTTTTAGTTAGAAATTAGGAATTAGTAGTTAGTAGTTCGGTAGGGTGGCCATCCCTTTAGATTTCGTTGAAGGTTTTAGTTTTTAGTTGTAGTTAGTAGTTGTAGACTGAACTTTCTGAACAATTGAACTTTCTGAACGCGGCGAAGCCGCCCTGAACATCTGAACGGCGCGAAGCGCCAAAACCTGACACCACCCATTTTTATTTATCCTTCCGTTACTTGAGATGTTTCGCCTTCGCCGTTATCCTCGCCGGTGATATCGTCATCGGTCGCGGGCGCCGGGTCGGGCGCTTCATCCTCGCCGTCAACCGGAACCGTGCCCTTGTTACGGGACGCGATTTCCATATACTTCGTGATGATGCCGCGAAGAGTCCTCATGATACCCTCGGTGATTTCGCTAGGTTGCATCTGATAGACGACATTAACCTTATCGATGAGGGTTCTGATGATGTCGGCCGTCTCGGCGCGAAGCGAGCGAATAGTCTTGCCGTCGCGAGCGGAAATACGCCTGCCGAGCTCGATGTTACGAGCACGGAAGAGTGTTTTGATTTCGTTGTTGAGCGTATTGAGGCTCGTGATGAACGGAACGAGTCCGAGCGCTTCGGTATGGGCTACATTGGCTTCGGCGAGGAGGAATTGGCAAAATTCTTTGACATAAGAAGTTTGCTCTACAACGCTGCCTTTCCAAAGTTCTTTGTAGCGGTCGACCTCGGCTTTGATTGCCAGCGCGTGCGGGCAAAGAGCGGATTCCGTCGCAAGGCATATCCTCGAGAAGTACTGATAGAATGCGCTGAGCATCTTATCGCGTGTTGCATCCTTCGCCGCGATTTGTGCGGTCTGGATGAAGCTCTCGGGGAACATGGACATCTTGCTGATGTTGCTCAGCGCTGTTGCCAAAAGCGGCGCATCATCTTCGGCGAGGAGTGTTGCCGCATGCGTTTCGAACGCATCGACAAATTCACCGCCGTAGCCGATGAACTCACCTGTTTTCAGGTAAGAGCCTATGAAGTTTTTGAGCCTTATTTGCTCGTATGTTGTGTTTTCGTTGTCTGCCATATTAGTTATTAGTTGGTTTGTTGTTGGTTTGTTAGTTGTTGTTGTTGTTGGGTGGTGTCAAAATTGAATTAGAAATTAGAAATTAGAAATTAGGAATGTAGAACATGTAGTTTGTTTGGTATTTGTTTAACTTGAGAGGCTGTTTAATCATAATTCCTAATTTCTAATTCCTAATTTCAAAACTCCGTCTTTACATCTACTGGATTTTCTTGACTTGCACTGTTCGTGTCGTCGCCAGTATTTTCGGTTGCCTGAGAGGTTTGGGTTATAACCGCTATTGCAGGAAGCCCCAGAGCATAAACTCCCATCGACTGCGTACGCGTTTGCGGCGCCATTGCAGAGCACCCGCAAGCGAAATATGCACCGAGAGCTACTATCGCTCCGCTTATGAATGGTATCACTATGATTTTTTTCATTGCTATTGTTTCCTTTCGACGCCGCATATTATACAATCAGGAACCGGTTTTGTGCAAGTCATTATTTTCAAAAATTTTCAAATGTGCGTTTCACCCTTGATTTTATTGGGTGAAACGCACGCCGTTACTTTACATTTTCCCTTTCTTGGCCGTTTTACCGTCCCCTTTTTTCTTATCTAGAAACCTGCAAAAGGACTGCTGAAACACCTTTATGCCGGCATATTTGCCTTCGATATCCCAGTTTCTGAGCAACCTGAAGATACTGGCTGCTGCGGCCTGTGGTTTCCAGTCCGGATGCTGTTCGAGATGGAGTAATGCCATCCCCATCATTAGTTTTTGTGCGCAGGAGCGTTTCCTGCCCGACTTACTTATCATAATTACTCCTTTACGGGTATTGCCCGTTTGACGGCCCATATTATATAACGAGGAAGCATTTTTTGTCAATACACTATTTTTCGGTTGTACAAAAATGCCTGTAAACATTGGGCGAAACGCAGATTTTTTTTGAAAAATAGGGTCTAAAAATTTCACAACTGACTCCTAATTTCACCCCCCTAAAGGCCGAAAATCCGCTCCAATCAGCTGTTTTCCTTCGTCCAAAACGCGCCGAGCCAAAACAACCGCTTGTTTTTCGATATCCAAAACCTGCCTAGCCAAAACGACCGCTTGTTTTGGGATGTTCAAAACCTGCCGGACGAAATCAACCGCTTGTTTTTCGATATCTGAAACTCGCCGGCCCCAAACAACCGCTTGTTTTGGGATATCCAAAATCAGATATCGAAAAGCAAATAGTCATTGAATGGCTATGCTAGTTGCGTTTTTCTCGGGGTGCTAGTTGCGTTTTTCTCGGGGTGCTAGTTGCGTTTTTCTCGGGGTGCTAGTTGCGTTTTTCTCGGAAATATGGTACAATACTGCCGGACAATTGTGGAGGCGAAGCCTAATGATAGACCGATGGCAGAGAAGTGGCATAATCGAGGCGCTGAAAATACGGCGTGGGGTTCACCTGACTGGCGCGAGGCAGTCGGGCAAGACGACTTTGGCCGAGAATCTAGGACTCGAGAATATTGTGCGCAAATCCTTGGATAAAGCCGGTCTTGTAGACGCGGCAAAGTCTGATCCGGAATTGTTTGTGCGCAGGGGCAAAAACGAGATTATGCTTATTGACGAAATACAGAAAGCGCCGGAGCTTCTTGATCAAATCAAAATCAATGTCGATCACGATATGTCAAAGGGACAGTATCTTCTTACTGGCAGTTCGAACTTGCGATTTATCAAATCGGTAAAGGATTCTCTTGCAGGGAGATTCGCCACAATAAGGCTTAGAACGCTCGCAGCTGGTGAAATCAATGCCGCTAAGCCGGATTTTCTAGATCAGGTATTCAACGGTGAATTCCGCAATACAGGCAAGAATTTCGATAAAGCCGCGCTTATTGCATCCGCGTTCGCGGGCGGGTATCCCGAGCCGCTAGAGTTTACGCAGCGCGCCAGAAACAACTGGTTCAGAGATTACCTCGGCGATTTGTTGACGAAGGATATAAGCGATATTACGGATATAAGAAAGCTGGACGTATTGAAGCTGATGATGACATGGCTGTTGGCCCACACGTCGCAGCTCTTCTCGCAAGACGAAATGTGTGCGAAAATCGGCATCACGAGAGAAACCGCCCAGACATACATATTGGCGCTTACCTCTTTGTATTTGTTCGATAAAGTCCCCGCATGGGCGAAAAGCGACTACGATAAAATCGGCAAGAGGGCAAAGTATATCGTTGCCGATACAGCCATGGCGGCAAGCGCTCTCGGGTGGAACGAAAATGACGCTTTGTTCGACGAGACGATAAACGGCAAGCTGGCAGAGAGCTGGGTATATCACGAATTGGCGGTGCAGGCCGATTTATCAGGCGATTATGAGATATCGCATTATCGCGATAGCGAAAAGCGAGAAATAGATTTCATAATCGAACGCAACGACGGCGCTACGGCTGCGGTGGAAGTTAATGCTGGCTCATCAATCGGCAGAGGCGATTTCAAGCACATTAATTGGTTTGCCGGCAAGTTCAAACCGTCTCGATTTATAGGCATTGTTCTTTACACAGGTTCCGATGTGCTTGGTTTCGGCGATCACCTCTACGCGGTTCCTTGTGCAAACTTGGTGTTCTAGCAGGTAGCATGTAATTCGAAAAATGGTATATGATATGAAAGCTCAAGATAAGCAATATAAATTCAAGTTCTCGGTCGTGATGGCGGTGTATAATGTCGCTGGCTTCCTCGCCGAGTCTATTGAAAGCGTAATCGCGCAGACGATTGGGTTTGAAAAGAATGTTCAGCTGATACTTGTCGATGACGGGTCGAGCGACCAAAGCGGCGAGATTGTCGATAGGTACGCGGCGAAATGGCCGGCCAATATCGTAGCATTGCATAAAACGAACGGCGGAGTATCTTCGGCGAGAAACCTTGGACTTGAAAAGGTCGAGGGCGAATTCATAAGCTTCTTGGACGCCGATGATTTACTAGAGCGCCACGCGATGGCTAAGGCGTGGGATTTCTTCAAGAAATTCGGCGACGCGGCGGATTTCGCCGCGATACCGATATATTTCTTCGATGGGAAAAAGGGCGAGCATCCTCTTAACGGCAAGTTCAAGGATGGCACGAGGCTGATTGATTTGCGCGAAGAATGGCAGGCTTTGCAGATGAGCGTCGTCTTTGGTTTTACGAGGGCGAGCGCCGCGAAGGGCATCAAGTTCGATTGCAATCTGAAATATGCGGAAGATGCGAAATTCCTCTTTGAGATTCTGAAGAAAAAGCCATTCCTCGGCGTTGTCTGCGATACTGCGCAATATTATCGAAAGAGGACGGGCGGTGAAACTTCGGCTCTGCAGGATTGCGCTCACAAGAGCGCCTGGTATATGCCGACGATTCGCGCGTTCCATCAAGAAATCGCGAGCTCGTTCAAGGATGAATCCGGCAAGCTGCCGCTATACTTCCAGAATGCCATCATGTATGAATTGCAGTGGCGTTTCAAGCTCAAGTCGATTGTGCACGGCGTGATTTCAGCGGCTGAGGAAGCAGAATATCTTAAGAGCATCAAAGACCTCGCTAGAGGAATGGATGATAAGGTAATCGTCGCACAGGAGCATTGTTCCGAGGCTGTCAAGCTGCATATTCTTGCCGAAAAGCATGGCAAAGCGCCGGAGAGCAGATTCGCCGATGGGAATATTGTTTTCAAATATGGCGATACACAGCTCGGCGATGCTAAAACGCTGTTTTCGCCAAAGCTTGAATTCGCTCAAGTCAAGGGCGATGCTCTCGAAATCGAAGGCTCGCTTAGCGAGTATCCGATGCTCGGCGAACTTTTATGGCGGTTTGAAGTCGGCTTTAATGGCGAATACCAGCCGCTCGGTCTTGTGTTTCGCAAAGAGGGCGCCTCTTCGCTAGGCGAGATGATCGAAAAAATCTACACCTTTAAATTTTCGGCGCCCATTCCCAAAAAAGGCAAGTCGCTTGATATCACCTTCCGTTTTGAAGCGCCGGAAGGAGATGTCGAAATCGAAAAGTTGAATGCGGGTTGTTTCTTCCCGGTCTCAAGGCGCATTCCTTGGCAATCGTGGCGGTTTGGTGAATGTAAACTCGTTTTCCCGCATAAAAATACCATTTCGATTATGCCATCCGGCGGCGTTTTCAAGAGATTCTTCTCCGAGGCGATGTATCTTCTCTTTGCGTGGAAATCAGGAATCAAGAACGCGAAGAAGGGGTGCATCTTAAGAATTATCGCAAATTTCGCTAGGCCCTTTTTCAGCAAGAATATTTGGATTCTTGAAGATAGGGCTACGCAAGCCGGCGATAACGCCGAAGCGCTCTTTAGGTATCTCGTTGCCGAGAAGAATGAGAATAGAAAGTTGTATTTCATCATTCATCCTTCAAGCCCCGATTACGAGCAACTGAAAGCTGCCGGACCCGTCCTCGATAGATATTCCGTAAAGCATCTCTTGGCGCATCTCTTCGCCAAAGTTCATATTTCTTCGCATGCCGATGACCAGACTCTTAGGCCATTCGGCTATGGCACGGAAATTTTCCGCGATATGCTCGCAAACAGAAAGTTCGTGTTCCTTCAGCATGGCATAACACAAAATGATATTTCCGGCTGGCTGAATAGATACAATAAGAATTTCAGCGGTTTTGTTACTGCCGCGAAGAGGGAATATGCGGCCATATCGGACCCCAAGAGCAAATACTTCTATCCGAAAGAAAAGATTTGGCTTACGGGATTCGCGAGATACGATCGGCTGGAGAACGGCGATAAGAATTCGAAGGTGATTCTTCTTATGCCGACATGGCGAAAATATCTTCTGACTTCACGTGAAGATGTAAGACCTGCAAGATGGGTGGTAAACCCTGGCTTTACCGAGTCGAGGTATTTCCGGTTTTATAATGGTTTAATCAACGATTCGCGTCTCTTGGCTTCTTGCAGGAATAATGGTTACAAAATCGTATTCGCGCTTCACCCTGCAATAAAATCCACGGCTTGCTTTTTCGATGTGCCGGAAGAAGTCGAGATTCTCGACTCTACGCGCAATAGGCCTTATAGAGAACTTTTTGCCGAAGGGAGTTTGGCTGTTACCGACTATAGCTCGGCGGTATTCGATTTTGCATATTTGCGCAAGTGCGTAATCTATACGCAATTCGATTTCGATGAACTCTTTTCCGGCGACCATGTGTGCAAAGAAGGTTATTTCGATTATAATCGCGATGGCTTCGGTGAAGTCGAAACCACCCTCGAAGGGACGGTCGCGAGAATTATCGAATATATCGAAAACGGCTGCAAGCTCAAAGATAAATATCGCCAAAGGATTGAAGAATTCTACGCTTTCAACGATAAAGAAAATTGCGCAAGAATCGTCGAAAAAATCAATTCGCTTCTAGGGCAATAGACGGCCAAAGCGCGGCTGCCGAATGCGCATTTGATTGCGATGTCATTGACATTGGGTTCAAGTTTATGCTATAATATGCGCTGTGCTAGGTAGGATAGCGCACAGGAGGATAGTGGCGACTATGAAAAATCCGTTTAAATATGGTTGCGTGGTAAGTGGCGACAGTTTCTGCGAAAGGCCGGAATTGGAGCGAAAGCTTGTGGATTTTATCCGTTCAGGACAGAATGTCGTGATTCAAGGCGAGCGTCGCATGGGCAAGACCTCGCTCGTGCGCGAAACAATTGCGAGAATGCGCGGCATTTCGCTTGTATACATCGACCTTCTTGGCGTATGCGATCCGGCAGATCTCTGCATAAGGATTGCGGAAGCCTTGGCAGAATCCGGCAAGACACTTCCATTTTACAAAAAACTCGGCAAGATGCTGTCGAAGTTGCGGCCTACTGTTTCTATCGACACTGATTCCGGCATGCCGGTATTTTCTCTAGATAAGGCGGCGGCATCGTCCGCAGGTTCTGTAGAAGCGATTCTTTCCGCAGTTGCACAGGAAGCTAAAAACAGGCGGTTATGCGTAGTATTCGATGAATTTCAAGATATCCTCGGCATGATGGAAGGAACACGAACTATGGCTGTAATGCGCGGGAAAATACAGCTCGATTCATCGACGCCCTATATATTCCTTGGAAGCGTAAGAAACAAAATGACTGATATATTTTGGAATCCCGATAGTCCCTTCTACCATTCTGCGGCATCGCTCCCGGTTGGCGAAATACCCGAAGACGATTTTTATCAGTTCGCGGCATCGAAGTTCAAGACAGGCGGAAAAATCTTGTCAAAGGATGTGTTTGAAGAAATATTCGTGGCGGCGCAACGAATTCCGGGATATGTGCAGGAACTTTGCGACACTATTTGGGATTGCACCGATCGTGGTGCCAAGATTGGTGCAAAAGAACTTGAGGATGGTCTTCAGGGGGTTTTTGCACGAGAGAAAGAGCATTACGAATTATTTATGGATCGCCTAACCCCGATTCAGCGTAAGGTCGCGAAGGCTTTGGCGGTTTACGGCGGCAAAGGTGTGTACTCGGGAGCTTTCCTCATGAATGCTGGCGCTTTAAACATTGGCACGATGCGCCGCTCGATTACTAAGCTCATGGCGGAAAATTTGATTTATCGCCACAACGACGAGTACAAGTTCTTCAATCCTTTTTTTGCGCAATGGCTCAAGAGTAAAGCAGGAAAATGAAGTTCGCAATTCAAAAGCTAAAATGGTGAATTCAATGAAGTCGCTAATTTCATGTTTTTTTGTATCTCTACTGGAACTCACGGGGAAAATATGATATAATATCCGCTCACAAAGCCTAAATAGGTTTAACGGGGCGTTGCACAGCCTGGTAGTGCGTCTGCTTTGGGAGCAGAATGTCGGAGGTTCAAATCCTCTCGCCCCGACCATCTTAAATCCCGCTGAATCGGAGAATGGTTCATTTTGCGAGTATGCGGATAACAGAAAAC
>JAFSMR010000019.1 GCA_017447805.1 Kiritimatiellia bacterium
GATGAAAACGAGGTGCAACCCCTCAAGAATATCGCCACTGTCTTGAGAGTGGACCAGCCTGTAGTAGTGGTAGTAGTCGTCCTTGTCTGGTTGGAAGTTCTTGTTGACGAAATTGAGCGCATAGACAGGCTGGAGCAGATTATACTTCTCTGACTGCCCAAGCTGGCTCACATAAGCTTTTGAGGCGTTGAAAAGGACGCGCTGACGGAAATCCGCCGTCCAGTTCATCTGCATCTCGACGATGAACTTGCGCCCGCCTGTCTCCTCGCAACGCACATCGACAATAGTGTTCTTGCCAAGCGGGGTTTCAGGTACGAGTTCCGGCGGAAGATATTCTATCGACTCTACCTGTTTGCCCTCGTCAAGAGGCAACAAGGCATTTAGTAGGCTCATGACGAGATTTTTATGCTCGCCAAAAACCTTCTTGAATGTCACATCCGCCTTAGGATCGAGGTATTTTGCCATATCTTATTACTCCTACCGGGAGTGCCGATATTATAGCAAATTTTGCCTCGTATTTTAATAGTGCCAAGCTATTTTCAGCATTTTTGGGCGGCGCTTCGCGTCTGTTCAGAAGTTCAGGTATTTAGGGCCGGTCAGCTCGCCCTACCATTCAACCTCTCTTCGTTATTCCCAAGTGAGAATTTGCTGACCTATATTCTCACTTGAAAACTTATCAAAAACCTCAAATATTCCCCTATAAATGGTTGTTTATCTCGAAATATTCCTAATGGAGGGAAAATCTTTGGTAGATAGGGCCACCGCATTGCAATGGAGCTATCTACCATGGTCGATAGGGCCACCGCATTGCAATGGAGCTATCTACCATGGTCGATAGGGCCACCGCATTGCAATGGAGCTATCTACCGTGGTCGACAGGGCCACCGCATTGCAATGGAGCTATCTACCATGGTCGACAGGGCCATCGCAATGCGGTGGCGCTATCGACCAAAAACGAAACCTCCGCCACTTTTCTTACGGCACCTTCGCGCCCTGAACACCTGAACATCTGAATTTTCTGAACATCTAAACGGCGGTCGCGGGGGCGAGTGCGAAATTTACTGCGGCGATTAGGGTGTCGAATGTCGGTGCGACTTTTTCCAAACGCCAATGGGCGTGACTACCCTGAGAACATAAGACACATTCTATGCCAAGAGCATCGGCGACTTCCTTATCGTGCAAAGCATCGCCTATCATCACAAATCTGCCGACTTGCGGATGGGTTGCCTTGAGTTTATAGAGTAATCTTTTGGCTATATCGACTTTACTTGCGCCATCGAGATTGTTAACGCCAGCCAAAAGCTCCATTTTATCGCGAACACCGTAAAAAGCAGTATCGCGCTCAAGCAAATCTTGCCTAAGCGCCGAAAGGATGCATTGATCAACGCCGAATTCATCTATGATTTTTATAGCTTCTAGCGCCTGTGGGTTAAGCGCCTTTACTTGCTCATGATAAATATCGTGATATTCTTGCGCTAAAGCATCCCAATCTTCATTTTCCAGGACAACGCCAATGGCTTTATAGAAAGGCTTGACGGGGAAAGCGAAGTTATCGCGATAAAACCCGAATTCGATTTTAGGCGCGTGGCGCTTTTCGAGCATTATATTCAATGTATCGAAAGCAGCGCGAGTATCATCTAGAAGCGTTCCGTTCCAATCCCAGATTATATAAAGGGGCGTATGATTTTTCTTTTCCTCCAGCCACTTCAGCGCCGCTTCGCGGTCTTGGAATACACCATCAAGCTGCGCGCTGTAGGCTCGTTTCAAAATCTGGCCGAATTCTTTCGCCGGCTTCAATCCTAATGCAATCAAATCCCTGCCTTGCAACAGCGGCTTAGGGGCAGAATCTTTTACACGCAATCTTTGCGCCTCGGCTTCAAGCCATTCCAGCGGCGCGAAATCTGGTTTCATGGGCGGACGCCCCTCCTCATCGGCCTTGCATACTCTTACGAGACGATCTATTCTCTTTACTTCCGAAGCGAGGCGCCTGATTGCGCTCTCGCCAGATTGAGAGCGCCACATCGAATATGGGCGCATGTGCAATCTTACGAGTGGCGGGACCTCTTTGAGAATCCGCTCTTCGTTCGTTAGACGGCGGAGGAACGAAAGAGCGAGCTCGACGCCTTTTTCATCGTGACCTAGCGAACGAATGCGACATTTCCTCTTATCGTAAAAACTCGTGGCAGGCTTGCCGAAATCGTGGCACAAGATCGCGAGCGCTACGATTATATTTTCGTCGTCATCTTGCGAAATCGCATCCCGTCCTTTTGCGAAAGCATCTAAAGCGCAAAGCGTATGATTCCAGACATCCCCTTCCGGATGCCATTCTTTAGCTTGTTCACAGCCAATTAGCGCGGCGAGTTCCGGATAAAGCTTTACCCAATCGGTATTACGCAAAAATTCGAGTCCTTTCGAAATCTTTTTTCCGCGCAAAAGAAGCTTTTTCCACTCTTCAAACTGCCGCTCCGGCGCGAGCGCTTCAAGCGTCATCGAGCGGCAGATTTCGAGTGTCTCGCTAGCGGCAGTCAAATCGAATCTTGCGATAAATTGCATTCCTCGCAAAACTCTCAAAGGGTCTTCGCAAAAATGTTCCGAGACATGACGCAATATGCCGCGCTTTAAATCTTTTTGGCCGTTCCAAGGGTCGATAATTTCGTCGGTAAGCGGGTCTTGATAAATCGCATTGATCGTAAAATCCCTTCGGGAGGCAGCTTCCTTAACGCTTAAGGACGGGTCGCATTCCACATCAAAAGCCTTATGTCCGAGCCCGAGTTTTGTTTCGCGCCGCGGCAGCGCTACATCTATATCGTAATCGTGTAGTTTGATTACACCAAATGAAGCGCCGACTTCATCAAGATGGAACTCGCGCTCTAACGCCGCGCGCAAGGCCGCGCCTTCGACGCCGAAAACTTCTATATCGCAATCTTTAGATTCGACGCCCAAGAAAACATCGCGAACACATCCGCCTACGAGAAGCGCCCTGCCGCCCAAATCGGCGGCTATTTTAGCGACATGCCTCGCGGCTTTCTTTGTTTCAGATTCCACGCGTCAAATTCTGCAAAGCCTCGATGCGGTTTTCGAGCGCCGGGTGGGTGGAGAAGAGCGACTCTCTTCTTTTTGCCGAAGCGATTCCGAAAGCCTTGATCGAATCGGGCAAGATACCGGGTTTAAGATTGCCTAGGCGCCTTAGCGCGGCAATCATAGATGAAGGCGAGCCGAGCAAACGGGCGCTTCCGGCATCGGCGGCATATTCCCTCTTGCGGCTATACCAGCATGTGACAATGGAAGCAAGAAGTCCGAGAGCGAATTCGAATAAATGGATAAACAGGTAATAGGTCCAAGAAGATGAAGCTCTCGAAGCTCTTTCGCTTCTTTCGGCAATCGCCCTTGAAGCCGCGTATGCGGCGATTCTCGAAAGGAAGATCACGAAAGTATTCAGCACGCCTTGCGCCAGGCACATCGTGACCATATCGCCGTTTGCGACATGGCTCATTTCGTGCCCTAATACTGCGCGCAGCTCTTCTTTCGTCATCTGTTGCATGATATCCGTGGAAACTGCGATGAGCGCATGGTTCTTGAAAGCGCCGGTCGCGAAGGCGTTTGCGCTGCCGCGATATATCGCGACTTCAGGCGTCTTTAGATTCGCGAGCTGCGCAAGCTCGGCAACTGTAGCAACAAGCCAGCGTTCGGCTTCACCTTCGGTGCCATCGATTGTCTTCGCCCCGACACTCCATTTCGCAATTGGCTTGGAAAGGAGAAGCGAAATCATCGCGCCGCCAAAACCGAGAACGAGCGAGAAGCAAGCCAAATACGCCCACTCGCCGAATACAGATTCCAAATTAGCGCCGATTAACGCGAACAAAACCGATGTGGTAATCGAAAGCATAATCAGAATCGCGAAATTGACCAGCATGAAAACAAAAACTCTTTTCATATCGTTTCTATCCTTTTGAATATTTTAAATCTCTAGCCTAAAATTCCTTTTGATGGAGAAGGTTCCTCTTCCCACCAACTGCCCTTCGACGAGGAAATTCTGGCGATCGGCTTCATAGTAAGCTGTTTGCCTTTGGCGCCAGCGCCGCGAACAGGCACGACATCTTGCAACACATTCTTGCCCGTCTCGGCATCGATTCTTTCGACTTGCTCCATGGGCAGAAAATATTGCTGGTGGATGCGCTGGTTTTTCGCAGGTTTGTATTTTACATAAATCGTCTCAGGGCAGCCCTCGACGAAAAAGAGAATTTTCGATTTTGGTTTTTCCGGCGCCAGACGATAATCTTTATTCCTGATCAACCCGCCGAATCTAAAGCGTTTGATGTATGAAAAACCATACAACCCTTCTTCGTATACGCAAGTAAATTCGCGCGTCTCACGGTCCTTTTCCTGATTATATCTTAAGACTGCCAGCAAATTTTTATCGACGAAAATCTTTTCTTCGGGCTGAACTTTCTTGAATCGGCCATCTCGCCATATAAGGACAAGTTCATCAAGCGAAGAGCACTTGAAGAGCTCGTCGCCAGTCTTTAGCGCGCTTCCTACATAGCAATTATCCTTATCCCAGCGGATAGTGAGTTCGCTCGCGGTAATAGCCCTTACATCCACTTCCTTGAAAGGCGCTTTAGCGATTTCGCTAAGGCGCGGATATTTCTTCTGATAAGCCTTAACAAGGCCCTTCAAGTATTTGACTGTAAACGGCCTCAGGTGCTCGAGATTATCTTTAACTAAAGCTTCTTCGTTTAGCACAGCCTCGATATCTTCGCGATTCTTATTGATATCGAACTGCGAAATGCGGCGGATTTGCAATTTCAAAAGCCTCTCGACATCTTCATCTGTCACATCGCGTCTAAGCTCCTTGCGGAAGGGCTTGAAGCCGGTGAAGATGGCGTTCTTCACGCCTTCCATCGTCTTTTCTTCTTCAATGCGCTTGTAAATGCGCTCTTCGATGAAGATTCTTTCCAAGGTGCGCTGATGGAATAGATCATCGAGTTCCGCAAGGCGGATTTCCTGTTCGCGGCGCGTCAAATCGAGAAGTCGCTGGGCATTGCATTTCAGAATCTGCGAAACGCTCATCAATTTCGGCCTGCCGGCCTCGAGGACAATCGGTCTAGAGGAAATCGATTTCTCGCAATTCGTGAAAGCATATAGCGCCGTAATGGTTTTTTCCTGGCTTGCGCCAGTTTGGAGTTCGAGCTCGATTCTTACGCTTTCGCTTGTCAAATCGTGAATCTTTCTTACCGGGACCTTCTTCTTCTTGATGGCGTCCTCGATGGAAGATGAAAGGCTATCTGTCGTTTCACCCCAAGGCAGCTCGGTTATCACGAGCTTCGATTTATCTTCCTTCTCTATTCGCGCGCGAATCTTGATTTTCCCAAGCCCGTCTTGATAATCGCTAGCATCCATTATTCCACCGAGCTGGAAATCAGGATAAATCTCGAATGGTTTCTTTTGGATGCAAGCGATTTCCGCCTCGAGAAGCTCGATGAAATTATGCGGCAAAATGGCCGTGGAAAGGCCGACCGCAATACCATCGGCGCCCATCATCAGAAGCAAAGGTATTTTAGCGGGCAAATATACGGGCTCTTCTTTTCGGCCATCGTAATTCGGGACGAATTCCGTAGTCTTTTTATTGAAGACTTCCTTGCGCGCAAGCTCAGTCAAGCGGCACTCGATGTAACGGGTTGCGGCATGGGGCATGCCGGTGTAGAGCGAGCCGTAGTTGCCCTGGCCATCGATGAGATATCCCTTGCCTTCGCCCCAGAGTTTATTCGCCAATACTACTATCGCATCGCCAATCGAGGCATCGCCATGAGGATGATACTGCATTGCATGGCCTACGATATTCGCGACTTTCGTATATCTGCCATCATCCTTTTCCCAAAGCGAATGCATTATTCTTCTCTGCACTGGCTTAAGGCCGTCCTCTACGGCAGGAATAGCGCGCGAACAGATTACATAAGCGGAATATTGACGGAAATTGAAATCGTAGAGTTCCCTCATCGGCCCTTGGCCCGTGAGAGAATTTTTGGGAATCGGCGGAATAGTCACTGCGCTTCGCGTCGGCTCTTCTTTCTTCGCACTTGATTTTTCATTATCGTTTTTGGGGAGTGCAGCGAAGAGCTCGAGATTGTCGAATAGGCTCGGCGGCTCGGCATTCGCGCCTTTGTTTTGTTTTGAAGATGAATCTTTTTTCTTGGCCATTTTACTCTGAAATTTCCTTGGCGTGTTTTATCGCCCAACCTGTTTGCCTGGCGACGCCCAATAGAAGCGCGGCATCGTCGCGCGTAAGGACGCCGCGCGAAAAAACTCTATGAAAGCCCTGCATGAAGTGACTGGTTTGCTCCTCTTTCATGAATCCGGTTTCAAGGAGCATCTGCGCCCAATTTTTCATCAGCTGCATTTTCTGGGCCTGCGGCGCGAGAGGTGCTTTTTCTTTCGGCATTTGGGCTAGACCCGATGCCGCGAATAATTCATAGCAAACGATCAACGCCGCTTGCGAGAGGTTGATCGAAGAATAACCTTCGCTTACCGGGATACGCAATAAATGCGTGCAGGCGGCGACTTCTTCATTCAGAAGCCCTTTATCTTCGCGCCCGAATACAATTGCGACAGGTCCTTGCGAGGCTAGCTCCAATATCCCGGGCGCGGCTTCTCGCGGCGCTTTTACGTGTTGACGGTATAGCCCTTCGCGGGCAGTAGTGCCGACCACCGCGACGCAATCTTGAACAGCCTCCTCGAATGTAGCGAATTCTTCCCTCGCGTTCATTATATCGGTCGCGTGAACAGCAAGTCGCTCGCCTTCTTCCCAGGAATTCTGCAAATTCGGCGCCGCCAAGCGCAGATGGCGAATACCCATATTCGCCATGGCCCGGCAGGTAGAGCCTACATTGCCCGTATAAAGCGTTCCTACGAGAACAACTCGTATATTATCGAGAGGCGAACTCACTTGCCGCCTTCCTCTTCGCCTGTCTTCGTGAGGTTCCCTTCAAAGACGAGAAGATAATCGCTTCCATCTTGCAAAAGCGCGCCGATCTGACATGCAAAGCCCTTTGTCAGAAATATATATTCCTTGTCATCAGTCATATACATAGTCCCGACCGGATAGCTGTTCAGCGTTCTGTAGGCTAGAATTTTCTCTTTATCCGGAAGAGTAATTCTAACCATCATATTAGAACTATATTCGACCATCTTTCCATTGCCAGGCGAAGGGATCATGAATACATGGTCTTTCGAGCGCGTGCCGAATTCCACTATCGCCATATTGCCTTCATCGTCAATATAGGCATTCTTCTGGCGAACTTCGAACGAAGCACAACCTGCGAGAATCGAAGTCGCAAGCGCAACAAGAATCATAATCGCATTTTTCATAATGCCGCCAATTTCTTTGCTACAAGGCCACCGACGATTTTTGGATCGGCCTTACCTTTTGAAAGTTTCATTACCTGGCCAACGAAGAATCCCGCGGCTGCCTTCTTGCCTGCCTTGTAATCCGCAACGCTCTTGGGATTTGCGGCAATCGCCTGATCTACAAACGCCTCTAAAGCTCCTGTATCGCTTACAGCGCCAAGCCCACGCTCTTCCACGACCTTGGTCGGCGAAGCGATTTCGCCGCGCAGAACTTCCGGCAGCAACTCTTTTAAGGTCGGCCCGTTGATTTTGCCTGATGTCGAAAGATTGAATAACTCAGCAAGAGCTTCCTCGCTTCCTGAAGAAAATCCGTTTTCATTGAAGAAGCTCATTACATCTGACATAAAGAAATTGCAGAGCAATTTCGGCTTATCGGCTTTAGCAGCAGCCTTTTCGAAATAATCCGCCCTTTCTTTCGCCTGAGCGAGAACTTCCGCGTCGTATTCAGTTATACCATATTCCTTTGCCATTCTCGATCTTCTTGCCTCAGGCTTCTCGGGCAAAAGCGCCCGCCAAGATTCGATCTGCTCCTCGCTTAGCTCTACAGGAACGAGGTCGGGCTCGGGGAAATACCGGTAATCGTGCGCATTTTCTTTGCTGCGCATGGAAGCCGTCTCAAGCGCCTCGGAATCCCATCTGCGCGTTTCTTGTATAATCGGAATCGAATGCGCCATGCATTCCCTCTGGCGACGAGCCTCGTATTCCAGCGCCGAGTGAATGCCATGAAACGAATTCATGTTCTTTATTTCGACTTTCGTACCAAGACGAGTCTCGCCCACTGGCCTTATCGAAATATTTACATCGCTGCGCATATTGCCTTCTTCAAGATTGCAATCCGATACCCCGGCATATACGAGCATTTCCTTTAGCGCGGTCAAATACGCAATCGCTTCATCTGCGCTTGACATATCGGGTTCTGAGACGATTTCCATCAGCGGCGTGCCGCCACGATTGAAATCCACCCCGCTGGAAGCTGCGTAGTGGTTGATCTTTGCCGCATCTTCCTCGAGATGTATGTGATTGATGCGAATAAACTTTTTGCCGTTCGGCGTATCGATTTCCACCCCGCCTCCGATACATAGCGGATTGCCGTTTTCGGATATCTGGTAATCCTTGGCCATATCGGGATAAAAATAGTTCTTGCGGTCGAATGTCGCATGACGGTTTATCTCGCACCCAAGCATCATCCCGCTCATGACAGTAAGCTTAATCGCTTCCTTGTTCATCATCGGCAACGCTCCAGGATACCCCAGGCAAACCGGGCAAACATTCACATTCGGCTCGCATCCCGTCTTAAGCCGACACGAACAGAACATCTTCGTTGCGGTCTTGAGTTGCACATGTGTCTCTAGACCTATCGTATTTTCAAATTCCATAGGGCGCCTATTATACCATATTTGCGCTTTTTTTTCTACCCCCAAGCGCTTTTTTATCAGAAAGTTCAGGGAGCGCTTCGCGCCGTTCAGGGCGCCTGCGGCGCGTTCAGCTAGTTCAGCTAGTTCAGATAGTTCAGATGGTTAGTTGGAGTTACGAGTTGGAGGGAAGAGAGTGGAATTGGAAAGTTTATTTAGTTGTAGTTGTAGTCGTAGTTGTAGAATGGAATTGTTAATTTTATTTGGTTTATAAATTAACGCAGAGTCGCTGAGTTTTTCGCGGGAGGGCCGCAATTTATTGCGGCCGTGGTCGCAGTAAACTGCGACCCACCCTCTTCCCTGTCCCGTGTCACTATTCCACGCGCACGACTGGTTCTTTTGCAAGCTTAATCCAAGCCGGATTATTCGGCTCGGTCACGACTTTTAGAATTTTCTTATCCGGACCTATCGCGCGAACGATAACGCCTAGAAGTTTTTTACCGCTCTTGGATTTTACGACATGCCGATTGCGCCTTCCGCCCTTTAGCTCGGAAGTTTCGGTTTCGGTAATCTGTGGAGACGAAAAAGCGAATTCCTGCGTGGGCTTATCTTCTTCGCCGCCAAAGGTGAATTTCCCGACTTCCTCGCGCTTCTCTACTACATCGTAATTTTTGCTTCTGCCGAGAGTGCGAGTAATAAAATACGCTTCCAGGGTAATGGTAGCCGTCTCGCCTTTCGCTAGACCCGAGCACGAAATCTTTCCTTCGTAGTTGCTCGTCGAATTTTTCGTTTCGACCGAGGGCCTACCCGATTTCGGCCTATCCTTGCCACCCATCTTCGTGACATCGACCTTCGGGCGGTCGAGCTTTATAGTAACGCTTGTTGCGGCATAAAGATTCATGCCGAACGCCAGCGCCGCGACAATCGCGAAAAGCAATACTTTTTTCATAGCAATTCCCCCTGAACCATTTTTCTATTATTGAGACCAAGTCGTTTATAGGCTAGCTCCGTAGCGACGCGCCCTTTGGGTGTCCTCTCGAGATACCCTTCCATAATCAAGAAAGGCTCGTAGGCTTCTTCAACGGTATCCGGCTCCTCGCCGATCGATACGGAAATCGTGGAAAGGCCGACTGGTCCGCCGCCGAATTTGACGCAAATCGTCTCGAGGATTCGCCTATCCATATCATCAAGGCCATTCGGATCGATTTCCAAAAGCGCGAGAGAATCTTTCGCTACTTCGCCGGAAATGAAATTACCTGCTTTGATTTGAGCATAATCGCGCACCCTGCGCAAAAGATTGTTGGCGATACGCGGCGTGCCGCGCGAGCGGTGCGCGATTTCCATCGCGCCATCTTCATCTATATCGACGCCGAGCCTTGCGGCAGAGCGCGTAACGATTTTTGCGAGGTCTTGCGGCGAATAGTAATCTAGCCTGTTCACAAGCCCAAAGCGCGCCCGGAGAGGCGCGGCGATGAGACCGATTCGGGTTGTCGCGCCGACTAATGTAAAGCGTGGGAGTTCGAGGCGAACAGATCTCGCGTTCGGCCCTTGGTCTATCATTATATCTATCGCATAATCTTCCATCGCGGAATAAAGATATTCCTCTACGGTCTTTGCCATGCGGTGGATTTCATCGATAAAGACGATATCGCCAGGTTCAAGAGAAGTAAGAAGTCCGGCCAAATCGCCAGGTTTTGTTATTACCGGGCCGGAGGTAGTTTTGACGCTAACGCCCATCGCCTCGCCGAGGATATACGAAAGAGTAGTCTTGCCAAGACCCGGAGGCCCGGAAAACAATACATGGTCCAACGATTCGCCACGCTCCAACGCGGCTTTTACCGCAAGCATCAAGCGATCGCGAATCTTTTCCTGTCCGACAAAATCGCTGAACCGGGTAGGGCGAAGTTTATTGTCAAACGCATTGTTTTTGCGATTCAGTTCTTCGCTCTGCCGCTCAGCTCTCATTTTACCAACCCTTCCGTTTCTTCTGCGCCGATTACGATATTCATATTTTGAATCGCGGCACCCGAAGCTCCTTTGCCGAGATTATCGAATAGGGAAGTCACTACAATCCTCTCGTCGTTGCCGTGAACGGTAACAATCATTTTATCGGAGCCTGAAAGCATCGCGGAAGAAAGCGGCTGCTCTAGTTCGCTTGCACGGGCAAACTCTACTAGGCCGTTATTCGCATAAGAAGAAGAAAAAACTTCTTCAATCGCGGCAATGCCGCCTTTTACGAGTGAAGAATGAAGCAATACGGAAGTCTCCATTCCGCTGTAGTGCGGCACGATAATCGGGGAAAACACCGGCGCTTTTGCGAGATTGCAGACTTTCATCATCTCCGGCAGATGTTTATGGGCCTGAGATAATGCATATTGCCGACCGCCGAGGAATAGCTTATCATCTTGCTGAAGCTTCTCGTCATATTCAGCAATCATCTTCTTGCCGCCGCCAGAATATCCAGTTAGAGAAAAAGCGCAAAGTTCCGACTCGCGAGAAATCACGCCTGCGCGAACAAGTGGTTCGACGAGTGCGATGAAGCCGCTGGCGTGGCAGCCTGGGTTCGCGATTCTTTTCGAGGCGCGAATTTTTTCGCGGCGCGCGGCTAGCTCTGGAAAGCCATATTCCCAAGCTTCGTCCGTCCTGTGGGCAGTTGAAGTATCGATAAGCGCGACATCTGGATTTTCTACAAGACTCGCCGATTCTCTAGCCGCATCATCCGGCAGACAAAGGATAGCGACATCTACGCTATTGAGAGCTTCTCGGCGCGCCGAGACATCTTTGCGAAATTCATCGCTCAAGACGACGACTTCAATATCTTTACGCGCCGAAAGCCGATCGTGAATCCTGAGACCCGTCGTCCCCGCCGCCCCATCTATGAATACCTTCTTCATTATTCGCCGTCGCTGAAATCGTGATCGCGTTTTGAATGCTTAGAAGCGCTCGTCTCTTCGCTCGGCTTTCCTGCCGGCGTTTCTGCTAGCGTTTCGGCGCTCTTATTCTCATCCTTGGGCGCCTCCTTGGAATCTTTTGCCTCCTTGGGCTCATCCTCCTTATCTTTATCTTCTGCCATGGGCTCCGTCGAAGCGTTAGACTTGGATTTGGCCGGTCTATAACCATATCCGTAGCCATAGCCGCGACCATATCCATAGCCGTATCTATAGCCGTAGCTATGATGATGGGTTGGGCTAAACGAACTTACATCGGAAAGTTCGACGTCGTTCACGATTACACCGAGAATATTCGCACCGGCTTCGGTAAGCGTTCTCGAGCAGAATTGGATTGGCTTGAAGTGAGTGCGGTCAGGACGGCACATAATAAGAATACCATCAGCAAGCACCGAAAGCGATACAGTATCGCCGACGACACCGAATGGCGGTGCATCGATGACAATCCTATCGTAATTCGCTCTAGCCCACTCGAAGAATTCCGCGACTACCGCCGAGCCGAAAATCGAAGAAGGCGCAACGCCATCAGGCGGAAGGGATGCAATTACATCAAGATTCGGCATGCCGCTCTTCTGGATGAGCGAGGCGAAATCAGGCGCCTTTTCGGAAGATTTCTGCAGCGTATGCGAGAAGCTCGTTTCTTCTTTAAGTGTAAGATCCCAAATCTTCGCTAACCTCGGGCGGCGCAAGTCGAAGTCGACATGCAACGTCTTCTTGCCGGCCTGCGAATAAGAAATCGCGATAGATGTCGAAGTAATAGTCTTACCTTCGCCGGGCTGGGTAGAAATAACTAGCAAGACATGCGACATCGCTTCATAGCGCGGCGAATCGAGCAAGTTTCTCAAGCCAGCGACAGTTTCGGAAAATTGCGAATATTTATCTTCCGCTGCAAATTTTGCGACCTGCTCGCGATGACGCAAGCGAACATGGGGAAGAACGGCCAGAACCTTAAGCGCCAGACGCCCTTCAATATCGCCGAGGTTGACGATCGTATCTTCGAGGTTATCGAGCACAAGTACGAATATCAAGCCGAGGATAAGCGAAGCGGAAATACCTACACCGAACACGATGAGAGGATTTGGCGAGACGGGCTTCTTAGGAACTGTCGCCCTACGCGCAACGCGAATGATTTCGTTATTGAACTCGGCATCGAGTCGCGCCTTGTTTTCGTCGAGGATAAGCCCTTCCATTACTCGGCGGGCAATCCCAAGCTCTGCTTCCAGATTCGTCAATTCCGATTCTGCGAGAACGATTCTCTGTTCGTAAGACATCAGTTCCGCGCGAAGTTCTTCTTCCTTGACGCAGAATTTCGAAAGCTTATTGCGCGCTACCTGAAGATCGGAACGCTCTGTTTCGAGAGCGCGCGCAGTCGCCGCGAGAAAGCGGCTTTTCGCAGATTCGATTTCGGCTTGCTTCGTAATTACATCGGGGTGCTGCTCCGTAAGACCCGTAACGAGAAGCTTTTCCTTTTCCGAGATCGCATCTTGGAAGGTGCGATAGTCTGTTGCGATTTCTTGCGCGCGCGGAGTTCCGGAAGAAAGCAGGCCATATCTTTCCGGGTCGCTTTGAACCGCGATAAGGAGCTTTTCCCACTGCTCGAGCTGTTCGATTTCGGTCTCGAGCGCAAGACGGCGGCTGGTGGCATCGGTAAGGCCTTGCTCAATCGTCTTATGGGTAGATTTCAAAGTATCGACCTTATTCGCGGCTCTTACATCCTGAAGCTGGCGATCGAGCTTGTCTACTTCGCCGCGCTTCTTTTCGACCTTCTCGTGAATTTGGCTTACAGCCCTATCGCAGCGGACTCTGTTTTCTTCATCGGTAAACTCTTCGATCGCATCTGCATAGGCATCCGCGAGCGCGGCGGCAAGTTGCGGGTCGGTAGAGCTTACGGTAATCGTAATCAGTCGCGAATTTCGCTTTAGCTCGAGGTTGGAACCGGAAAGAGTAGATTGAATCGTTTCATCGGAATTTATGCTTGTCGGATGCTCTTTACGGTATGCCTGCAAGATTTTCGTTACAATCTTATCGCTTCTCCATTCAGGAAGGCGTGTATTAAAAATTTCCGCATAGTTCGCGCCAAAATCCGGCATCGCAGAATCTAGAGGGGATGAAGAATGGGAGCTTGCGGATTTCCTGGTATCCATACTGAAATCGCTGGAAGCTTCGTAGATTCGCGGGCTGATACGATAAACAGCGAAAGCTACAATCAAGCCGACGAGAACAAACACGAATACCGAAAGCCATCTTTGCGAAACGACACGCAAAATACGCGAAAGAGTAATCGTTCCGATTACCGAACCATCTGCGCCATTATCCTGATTGCCGGCTGGCCCGCCATATTGACCGTATGAACCATAGTGAGAGCCCGCACCGTAATACACTGGGGATTCCCCGCCATACATTGCCTTGCCGCCAGCCCCCTTGCTGGAGCCGTAGTACGTTGGCGTTGAACTCGAGTTACCGTGGTAAAGAGGTTTATCTGCCATAATTCTCCTTTAAATCATTTCTTTTCTTCGGTTGAGGATTCTTCTTTTGTTTCTTTTCGCTTCGGCGGAATCGAAGCGACTCCGAGCGCCAGCACAGCGCTCATTGACATCACCCCAGAAGATGAGAAAAGCGATGTATCGAAAAACGTAACGGCCGCGATTAGAGCTAGAGCAGCGAATGCGAGATAGCAGCCAGGCATAAAAACAGTTTTCCTGATCGTGCCGGGAATACGGCGAATGAATGCGACGACAAGCATAATCAAGGGTATTGCGAATGCAACGATTCCAACGAGTCCTCTTTCCGCAGCAAGATTAAGCCACCCATTCATCGCGTTTTCTCTTACTGTGCAAAGGATATCCCAATCGGCAGGCTGCGCATTAAAGCGAACATCCAGCGAGAATGTCCCGAGTCCCGTGCCTATCCAGAGATTTTCACTCCATACCTTGCTCGCGATTTTCGCCAGAACTTGACGTTCCTGCAAAAACACCGAGGGAAAAATTTCTAGTTTTTCGAAGGGTTCGATTTTTGCCGCCAAGAGGCCGTCAGGTAAAATACTAAGCGCAAGCAATACCGAGAATGCAATCGAAATAGAAATTATCCCGAGGAATTTCAGCGCGCCAAGCGCACGCTTTTCGCTCGCGACCCAGCCTAAAAACAAGAATATCGCTATTATCGCCATTATGAGGAATACCGTGATTATCGCTGGCGGTGCAAACGCGAGGAGCCCGAGAGCAGAGCCTGCAATCGCAAAAGCGAACGGGAAACCAAAACCCTTCCATTCATCTGCGATTGCACCGGTAAGCGCTGTAATCGCGCAAAGCATCCATAAACCGAATATCGTGCCGACGAAAGATGGCGCAAGGAACGACTGGCCTAGACTTGCGAGCAATTTGGCATTATTGAAATCAATCGTTTTAACAGCGATTATCGCAGCGATTGCAGCGACAAACGAACCAATAAAAAGGAAGGCGACTCTCGCAGATTTGCCGATTGCGTGAAGCAGCCCCTGAACTATGACTACGGCCGCAAGAGCTGCCGCGAACTCGATCTTGCCGTGTCCTTCAGCGGAAGCAGGCAAAATCGAAACAGGCGGTTCCTTGGCGACCCATACAAAATTTTCCACATCGAATGCTAATGCGATTCCGCCATTCAACCATCTAATGCCGGCTAAAATCGCGAATAGAAGCATCAACCAAAGTATGGGGTCCGAGAAAATTTCCAAGGCCGCGCGACGGCGAGAATTATGAAGATATTCGCCTCTGCGGCGTGAAGGTTCGAAGAAAACCCACAGCAAACAATAGAGAGAAAGATAGAAAATAGCGTTCGCGACTGCTTCCGGAGAAAAGAAAGGGAATAGGACGAGCGGCGACACCGCTAATAAGGCTAGGTGCGCCGCTGTTGCGTATTTGGTTATTAACTTATGCACTTATCAATAAGCTAGACGTACGCCAACCGTTCCACGCCAACGATCGTATTCATACCCTTGCCTGCCGCTATCGCAGAACTGGTATTCGATATTGCCGAAGCATGTGAAATAGCGGTTGAGATGATAGTTAATGCCAAAGCGACCTGTCCAGTAGTCTGAATCGTAGTCGTTTGTCGCATATTGCGAGTATTCAGAAGATTCTTTGCGGTATGCCAAATCGAGCGAGGTCGTTACCCTGCGGCCCCAACTTTTCGCCAGACCTGCACTGAAGGTATAGACTTTCGTCGCCGAGCCATAGCTTGTTTCGGATGGCTGATAGTAGCTGGAACCGAGCAACATAAAGCTCAGACGATCTTCAATTCTCCAGTGGGCGCTGATTTGATAAATAAAGCCGTTCGCATCAGATAGGCCATTGCTGTATTCAAAGCGGCTCATACCAGCCATTAGACGGTAATCGAGGCGCTCGGTTGCACGGGTGGCAATACCGCCCATAATCGACCAGCCGCGCGAATTGCCGGAAATGTTGCGACCTTTATTCTTTTGGTTCTGCGGGAGGTTGTTGAAGTATGAACCACTTCTGAGAGTATTGTTATCTTGCTGATACCACTGATAGTCGGCCGCGACTACGAAGTCTAGCCACTTGGAAGCAACGTAACCAGCGTCTACACCGACATTAGTGCGCTTCCAGCCATATAGCGGGGCGTAGCTGCTGACATTATTCTCATAATCGAGAAGGTAATAGCCAGCGGCAAGACCAGTATGGACATATTGGCTCCAGCGACGCTCTACCGCACCATCGAAGCGGAATTCTTTACGATCGCGGCCATAGCCCCTGCCGCCATGATTGGACATATCGTCATCTTGCGAAACCTGCTCGAAATGCTGTGAAGCCGTTAGCGACCAACCTCTTTCATTCGCCGCCGAATTGCGCCAATTGAACGTAAGGTTTTCGCCGTAGCTTGAGCTATTGAGCTGGGAGGAATAGTTATTGTAGGCGTGATAGCGATAAAACGCATCGCCAACAATGCTCCAATTATCGGCGATATAATCTACGCCGATACCGGGGTTAACGGTCCAAGAGCTGCCATGATGGGATTTTTTGGAAGAATCCACATTCGAATCGTAAGTGTACGACATCGATACATAAGGCCTCAAGGTAAGACGCTGGCCAATTTTGTAACCTTGTGGTCTATCTAGCTCGCCAGCTGTAGCAGTAAGCGCCAGGGCCGCGGCTGAAATGATAATAAATGATTTTGACGACTTCATAAACATAAATCCTTATATTCGTTTTAAATCATTACCTTGTTGTCTGATAGGGGTATGGCTCGACGTCTTCGACCGGGGCAACAGGGTGGTCGCCTCTATCATACTCGCCATTCCAGGGCGTGCCGGGGATTGCGGTCTGAGGAATACGATCGATTCCAGTTGGCGTTTCGAACGCGGCAGGAAGGCCGAGCTGACCATAGTGCTGGCTAGCCGCGGCAGAATAAGAATCATCGCCACCAACGAGGTCGGCAAGAAGAACGAGCTGATGCTGCGCCTCCATGAGCTGAAGAACATTATCGACCCTAGGCTCGACCCCTGCGTTAGATGCGCCAAGCATCGGCTGATAGGTTTTTTCGAAACCTTCCGCCATTGCAGCAGGAATCCATTCATTCAAAGCGATGTTGCGAACCGATACATCAGGTATTATATCGACGAGCGTCGTGCGCAAATCGGCAGGCGTTCCTTCAGAAGCACGCAAGAACATCAAAATCGCGAAAGTCGTGCGAACAGCCGACTCATCGGTTTCAGCGCAACGATCTTGGATAACCTCGAGCGTAGACTTGGCGCGATTTGCGAAATCTTCATCAGAAATCTTCACCGAGGGGTCGGCAGAGCGACTGAAGAGATTCGCGGCGAAAGTCTCGTTGATGACCGTCAAAGATTCCGGCGGGACAGTTGCGAACATTTCAGCGAGCAACGCCGGAAGATTCCCTTTCTTCGCGCTTTTCATCGCGGCCGTGTTGATATCATTGAAAAGCGCAGTCTTTTCATCCGTCGAAGCATTGAGCTTTTCGACAACCTGATTGACGAAGGCGAGGAATGTTACCTGATCTGCGGCAGACAACTGCGACATTACTTCCTGCATCTTGGCAGGATTGCTCACGATATCGGCAACCTTGCCGCGCGCTTCTGTAAGCGACATTTCGCCGAAAGCCGCAAGGCTCAGCGCCATTGTCAAAACTGCAAGCATTTTCTTCATACTCTAACTTCCTTTCAAAATTAATACCAAGTTTCCGGAACCCAAATTACATCGCCAGATGTAAGGACCAAATCTTTGTCGATTCGACCATCTTTGCCGATTTCATCTATATTTACGATGAATTTGGTCTGTTTACCCTCTTTATCGCACCGCGTAATCTGGACATTGCGGTGATCGGCGAATGGCTTCAGGCCGCCGGCTATTTGAATTACCTTCATTAGGGTAAGATCCTTGGTCGATGGCATGTTTACGGGGCCGGGGCTCGATACTTCGCCAAGAATCATAACCGTTCCCCATGGGCTGACAGAAGCCGAGCGCGCATCGAATGGCGCAAAAGTCACCATAATCTGGGGCTGCTTATAATATACGGAATAGACCTGAACGAGTTTATCTTTCAACTCCTCAAGGGTGAGGCCATCGCAATGGACGGGCTCCTGCAACAAAAGCGGTAAAACTATATCGCCAGTCTGGTCGACCTGCACATTCATCGTCGTTGGCGTCTGGGAACTTATACCTACCTGGACGACTAACGAAACGCCAACCCTGACGCGCGGTTTTCCGTCAAAATACGTCGCAGCGAAATCTGGAGCGATTGGCTCTGGCTTGCCATTGACAATGTCTGAAAAAATCTCTGTAATCGTCGCACACCCGCCTAGCATCACGCCAGCGAGCGCAAAAAACACAAATTTAAGGCACAATCTACCCATTTCGTCGGATATTATACACTATCTTAGGTTCCTAAGTCAATAGTGATTCTTCGTTTTTCTTCAAATTCTTTATCGTATGCAAATCTTATATGGTAGGCATTTTGGGGGATTAACGAGCCTGCGCGCTCCGGCCATTCAACAGCAATAATAGCGCCTCTAGCTAAATATTCATCCCATCCGATTGCTTCGACATCCTCTTCACCGCCAAGTCGATATAAATCCATGTGCACTAACAAGAGCGGCTCATCGTCGCATGCACTCGTTTGCGAGGCCGTTCGCAAATGTTCGCGGACAATGCAAAATGTCGGTGATGTCACGCGCCCTGCGACCCCGAGGGCCGCCGCGAGGCCCTGTATAAAGGTAGTCTTACCCGCCCCAAGCTCACCTTCTAGGCAAATGATATCGCCCCTTTTCAGCTCTTGAGCGAATTTTGCCGCGAGGCGCCAAGTTTCTTCAACGCTAGATGTTTCAAATAAGCCCTTCATGTTTCAATTCATCCATCGCCATCTTTATATATTGTGGAGAAAATGCACTAGAATGTGGCATTTTTATTAAATTTGGTATACTATTGGGTTCTCTTAAACCAAATAGCCAACCTTCACACGCTTCTTTACCAGGATTTAACTGGGTTGGTTCGTTTTTAAATACATCCAAATAAGCGCCGGCGAGGCGATTAGCGCAAAGTGCCTCTGCGAGGGCCTCTTCATCTATTGCATTGCCGCGACCGATATTCACCACTACGGCTCTTGGGGGCAAAAGCGCTATTTTCTTAGAGTCGAGAAAATCGTCTGTTCCGGTGTCGCTAGGAAGCGCGAGTATAAACCAATCGGCTTTCTTCAGGGCTTTGGGCAATTCCTTGATGTTCTTTCTCGTGAAGCCTTCCACCTCAATGCCGATTTGCGAAAGTTTTTCTCCAATAGCCTTGCCTATCTTACCGTATCCGGCGATTACCGCCCGCGTGCCAGCTACAGTAAAGCAATCGCCGCCTAGCCAACTGCGAGGCCAAATTCCGCTTTTGGGAGGCGTGCGGAAAAATCCTCTCGCCCATCCAAGACAAAACGCCGCTACCGACTCTGCGATAATCGAACCATGGAAGCCGCCAAAATGCACTTTAATGCCATCAGGCGCCTCTTGCCAGCCTTCTATCAATTCTCTGCCGGCCGCCGGGGTAGCGAGAAGCTGCATTGCGCGCGCTTTTTCGTACCACGCTTTTTTGAAATGCCACGTAAGGACATGAGTCGCTTTAGGCAATTCTTTCAGAAATGCACTTTCGGATTTTACTCTTACGATGCTCGAAGTTGCGCCCACGAGCGTTTTCAAGTGCTTAATATCGCTCGCATTCGCCCTGAAGCATTCTTCGGGCCAATCAAGCCAAACGAGATAGCGTTTACTATTCGTCAAGTTTTCCCTTGTATGTTACGCGGCGGACTTTGCCGACAGAGGTGCGCTCAAGTGGTTCTTTGTAGACTACTACCTTGCGAATTCGCTTGTAATCGGCCATCGTCGCGCTCTTTTCCTGAACTCGCTTGGTCGTAATCTTTTCGATATCCTCCCACGTAAGAGCTTTATCGTTATAGGTTTCTTTGAACCAATCTTCGTTCGGATATACAATCGCGCCGACTCTCTCGCCAGGCACCCCGCCTTGTGTATAGCCAATTACGATAATATCCTGCACGCACGGATCTTTAGATACGATATTTTCCACTTCTTCAGGATATATGTTCTTGCCTTCACGGTTTACGATAAGCGCTTTTTTGCGTCCGCGGATTGTAATAAACCCTTCCTCATCCATGCTCGCGAGGTCTCCCGTCGCAAACCATTCGCCATCGAAAGCTTCCTTCGTAGCCTTTTCGTTATGGAAATAACCTTTCATGACGATTGGGCCTTTAATCTGCAATTCGCCAACCCCGCTATCGTTCTTATCGGCAAGGCGAACCTCAACGCCTTTGCAAGGTCTGCCGATTGTGCCGATTCTCTTGGAATCGTAATTCGTAACGGAAACGACCGGCGAACATTCCGTTAGACCATATCCCTCGAGGAATTTTACGTGAATGCGCTTAAAGCCTTCAAGCACATGTTTTGGACACGGCGCGCCACCAGTGATTATGCAGCGAAGTCTGCCGCCGAGTTTGCGTCTGACCGAATGCCATACCAATCCCCTAAGGCCAATCTTCAACAAGAACTGCGCAAGTTTCGAAGCGGCAATTCCATCTTCAAGCTTATCATGAAGCTTCTCTGCGAGCAAAGGAACAGCCATAATAACGCTCGGTCTTAAGATATTTATATCGCGTCCAACCGTTCTTAACGATTCTACGAACAGCAAATCCAGCCCTAGGCGCAATGAAAGCACGAGGTTCGCAGTAAAACTGAAAGCGTGGAAGAGAGGCAGAACGACGAGGAGCGAATCTGTTTCATCCACAGAGATGCCAAATGTCGCGAGCGCTCCATCTATATCGCTTGAGAAATTATGGTGTGTGAGCATCGCCCCTTTGGGCTTGCCAGTTGTTCCGGAGGTATAGATTATGGAAGCGACGTCATCTTCTTTGGCGACATTTGCGTCATACCAATCCCCGCCGCCCGATACGCGAAGCTTCTCTAGACCAACCACCGCAACGTCCCCGATTTTCTGTCCTTCAAAGATGATTCCATCGATAATCACAATCGCGCGCAGCTTCGGAAGCTTCGGCGCTAGATTCATCATCATGCGCAAATGCGACTTATCGGTAGTGACAACCGCAGCCTCGGAATCGGCGAGTATGAACTCGACCTCTTCTTCACGCAACTTCGGGTCTAGCGGCACAACTGAAACCCCCGCGCCCGAAAGTGCGAGGTAAGTTTCAATCCATACTGGCGAGTTCGGGAGTATGATCGCAGCATTATCTTGACCGCACTTGAGCGCAAAGCGAGTCCCGAAGCCTTCCGCATAGTCGCGCACACGCGCAAGCACTTCGCGCCACGTACGACTGCGCCAGGTCTTATCTTCGTTCCATGTGAACGCCCGGCGCTCGCCAAAGCGCCTTGCAGTTTCTTCCAACATTGCTCGAAGCGTCATATAAATCCCTTCTTCCAAATACTTCTAAAGCCGTTTTCGCCACTATTATATCAAATTTTTCGGCGTTTGTGTTGACGCAATTGCGATTTTTGTCAAATTGTTTCTTTTATGTTTTTCATCATTGCCCCTAGACCGGACCGAAGAAATATGGTAAAATTCCAACCGAAAATACTTTTGCCGGCAATGCCACCTGTGACGGCAGAGGGGAACGATAAATTGGCGGCGCATACATGAAAGGCGAAAAATTATGAAAACAATGAAAGCAATCGCAATTTTTAGCACGTGCCTCGCACTCGCTATTCAAACTGCTCGCGCAGATGCAATAGATAACGCGCTAAAAGCCCTGGCCGACGCGACCGAACAGATAAATCAGCTGAATACGGCTATCTCTAATGCAACCGTTAATGCAAAATCGGCAACAACGACTACCCCAACGGCTACAACCCCGGCGACAACGCCCTCAACAACAACTCCTGCACCGACAACGACTCCTGCGGTGACCACAACCGATACTACAGCACCTGGCGATGTTGCGCTAAAAGTCCTCGCCTATATGCAATCTGATACACCCCCGACCCTTGCACAATTGTGCGAAGTTTGCACAGATGAAACCGCCGCCTTTCTTACAATGGCTCTCAAAGAAATGGATGATGACGAGCGCGCCGAAATGAAGAAGGCTAAATTTTCCGTAGTCGATACAAAAATCGATGGTGACAAAGCAGATGTTACACTTCGCGCGACTACAACTGATGAAGATGGCGAAGTAGAAGAAGACGACGAAACCTTCACCCTTGTAAAATCAAACGGAAAGTGGAAGGCATCCTTCGATAAATAGCATTTTCTGCGCCGAGGAACACGGCGATCCATGATAACTGAATTTATAGCTGCGTCTTACGGCGCAGCTATAAAACCAAGCTTCTAAACCGCTAAACTGCGATTTAGCGCCCTACAGCGAATACTCGGAGCAATTGGAATATTGGTCTGTATCGCCGTATTTGCTACGCAGCCTCACAAGAGCTTGCATAAGTTCACCGATCCGTTTTGCGCAGGTGGGGTCGGTGAAACGATTTTCCAGCTCCTCGGGGTCTTTGACGATATTGAAATATTCCCATTCATTACGCTTGTAATAGAAAACAAGCTTATCTGTTTTCGTCCTCACGCCAAACCAAGCAGCTGTCGCGTGCTCGCCACCTTCCACATAATAGCGGCAATAGCATTCATCACGCCAATTATCCGGGGTAGCGCCCTTCATATTGCCAAGGAACGATTCACCCTGCATTTCCTCAGGCTTCGCGGCTCCGGCGATATCGAGGAATGTAGGCGCAAAATCAATATTTGCAATCAAATCTTCATTTACGCTACCTGCGCGAATTATCTCGGGACATCGTGCGATGAATGGCATTTTGAGCGTTTCTTCCATGATAAAGCGTTTGTCGTAAAGACCGTGGTCCCCTAGGAAGAATCCTTGGTCGGAAGTATAGATTACGAGCGTTTTGCGATCTAGCCCCTTTGCCCTAAGATATTGCATCATCTCGCCTACTGAATCGTCGACAGACTGCACGCACGCAAGATAATCTTGCATATATCTCAAGTAGCTAAGCGCGGTTTTGGCTCTATCATCCATACCCTCTGGCCAATCATCGATATATCTGCCCTGCTCATCTTTCTTGCCTTTGTAAATTTTGCCCTCGAACTCGAAGATTCTACCGTGCGAGAAAAATTCCGCAAGCTTCAAATCGAGTCCAGGTCTCATGTGCCTAAGTAAAGTCATCGCCGTAGTCTTTATAGGACTTGCCCGGCCTTCCCACTTATCGAAAATCGTCGAAGGAAGAGGAATATCCTCTAAAGTCTTCGCCCTGAATACATCACGATATTTTGCGCTTGGTATCCAATTGCGATGCGGCGCTTTATGATGCATCATCATATAAAAAGGCTTTCCAGAAGAAAGCGCGGTATCGAGGACCGACTTGCAGACTTTAGTTATGTTTTCAGTAGCATATTCGCCGGGGAAAGATACTCTGCCTATCGAACCATCCTCTTGCCTTGTCCAAAACCATGGGTCATTGTATACGCCCTGATTTTCGTAGACCATCCATTTATCCCAATCGGAATTTCTGATTGAAGCTGGGCCCCCGCAATGCCATTTGCCGATAAATGAAGTATAGTAACCCGCATCTTTCATATATCCGCCGATTGTTTCGATTTCAGGCGAAATCGAATTGAATACCGGAACTCCATTTTTGTGGCTGTATCTTCCAGTTAGAATACCGGCTCTCGAAGGCGTGCAGATAGGATTAGTGCAAAGGACATCGGTAAAAAGCATCCCTTCCTTCGCAAGTCGATCTAGATTAGGAGTATTATTTACCTTGCTGCCGTAAGCAGATATCGCATGTGCCGCGTGGTCATCTGTCATTATGAAAAGAATATTCAATCTATTATCTGCCGCGAGATGGAATAATTCCTGCGCGCTGGAAGATAACATAAGCGCGCCAGCGCCTGCACCCGTGAGGAATTGCCGTCTTGTAGTTTTCATATTATCGTTCCCCTTTTGAAATTTTCTTGTCTAAAATTGCCGTTATTGCGGATAATGCGAATATTGCGGCCGTTTCGGCCCGCAAAACGAGTTTCCCGAAATTCGTGGCCTTCGCCCTTTTGAGAAGTTCCTCTAGTTCTTGCGCGGTAAAATCACCCTCTGGACCTATGAATGCCGCGATGGGCCGCGTATCATCTAGGGTTATTCCTTCCAAAGCCGATGCCAAAGGCTCGCTTGGTTCATCTGTAAGTGCACCGGCAAAGCACTCGGTTTTAGAAACCATTTCGAGAGCTTCTTTAAAATCGACCGCTTCGCAAATTTCAGGAATGAATAGAGCGCTAGATTGCCGCGAAGCATCTTCTGCGATTCTAAGCCATCTCTCTCGCTTCGCCTTTCGTTCGTCCTTGGGTAATCTGACAATGGTCCTTTCCGAAATAACAGGGATTATTTTCGTTGCCCCAAGCTCGGTCGCTTTCTCGATTGTCCAATCCCATCGCGAACCTTTCGTTACGCAAGCAAATAGATGAACGGCTCTTCGTTTTGTTCGCTCGGCGCGGAAGTCTTCCAATTCACCGGCAGCGACAAGCCTATCACCTATTGCTTCATAGCGATAAATCCTTTTAAGCCCATGGCCGTCGAATAGCTCGATTACCTCAAAATCTTTAGGTCTGATTACATGCAAATGCCTAGCCGAACTTTTATCCAACTCGGCTACATCCCTCCCTAAAGAGGCGGAATCGACCAAAATCCTATGCATTTTCAGCGGATATTTTACCAAATTTCTTGCTTAAGGTGTTAGAGAAATTTGTAATTATTTTCTGAGCGCTTCGTGAAGGGATGGGAGATGATGAGAAATGAGAGATAAATCAACGGAAGCCTAGGAGCTTATGCAGCTGAACCGATAACGCCCAGCCATCCAATTCGCCAAGCACATCTTTTGCGAGCGCAAAATCTATTTTGCCATCGCGATCGCATGGCGAAACATAGTAATCTTTCGCCGCGATTTTTCTCTCAATACGCCTGCAAAAATCTATTGCCTCTCGAGATGAAGCGACGACCCTTACTTCATCTGCCCTATCTAATCGAAGAGAATCTTCAAATTCTACTTTCGGCGAACAGGCGATATAATCGAGAAAAGCTAGATATGGCGCCTCGTCGAAACCCTTGGTGCCATTCGTTTCTATCGCAATCCAATAACCGCGCTCTTTTAGCGCTGCTACGAGATGCTCCATGCCATCGCGAAAAGTCGGCTCGCCACCGGTTAAAATTACGTTCTTTTGAGCAAAGCGAGCAATTTCGGCAAGAAGCTCTTCCAAACTCAAAGAAAAACGCTTGGTAAAATCCGTATCGCACCAAGGGCAGGCGAGGTTGCAGAGCGCAAATCGCACGAACACGACCTTGCGCCCTGTATTTCTGCCTTCACCTTGGAGAGAGGCGAAAATTTCTGCAATTTCGTATATCAAAGCTTATTCAAGAAGCCTCTAATAGATCTTTCCCTCGCCTCTACGGATTCGCAAAGCCTAAACTGGACTCTCGCGCGGTTGAGATTTTGCTCTGGATGCGAAGTTTTAAAATACACGTTTCCGTTCAGGTAATCCTGGAAGAATCTAAGCCCGAGCTCGAATGGCAACAGTCGGATAGAATCGAATAGATATGCTCTATCGGCATCTGTCATGAAAGCGCCAGCCTCACGCATATACCCCTTGCAAAACGCCGTAGCCAAATCTTCATCGAAAACTACCTTCGCAAGATTCGTCTCTTCTTCGCCCGCCGGATTGCAAATCGAACGCAGAGCATCGCCGAAATCGAGATGAATAAGCCCTGGGCTTACGGTATCGAGGTCGATCATCGCAGTTCCTTTGCCCGTGACATCATCGATCATGATATTGTTTACTTTCGGGTCGCCGTGGAACATGCGTTTCTTCAATTCGCCCGAGGCTACAGCCTTTTCGAGACAAAGCGCGAGGTCTCTACGCTCTTCGATGAACCTTGCCATGCGCTTAGCTTCCATGGAACTCGAGAGGAGCTCCTTTGCGCTGTCACGCGCCAAAACCTCATCGTATTTCGCGAGATATCCGCTCGTGATATGAAAACCAGGTAACGGGTCGGTAAGGACATTTGGATCCATGTCGCTTATGAGATAGTGGAAATGCCCAAGTGCCGCACCGCATTCCATCGCGTGCTCTGGTCCTTGCGCCACGTCAAACGCGTGCGCGCTCATGATGCGAGTAATGACGCGCCAGACATCGCCCTTCTCGTCTGTTACGTAGTCGGCGCCTTCTTTCGTCTTTACGATTCGCGGCATCTGCCATACGCGATCGTCCGTACCAGCCTTCGAATCAGCCTCGAGCTTTTCATGGCAATGACGAGTTACCTCGTGCATATTATCCATAATAACTTCGGGTTTCGGGAACACATTGCGATTCACCCTCTGCAAAATCACCTGTGTTTCGGTGAATGTATTGCGATAGATGGCAAGAAATGTATCATTGATGTTTCCATTCCCGAATGGAGTAAGCGAAACAAGCCTTCCCTTGATATTGAACTGATTAATGAGTACGGTTAGTTCCATGTTTTCTTTTCCCTTTATGCGAGTTGTTATAAAATTTCATTTTGCGGTTTTTGCGCTTTCCATCGTTTTCTTCCGTCGAATTTTCGCTTTTAGAATATTTCTGCTTGCGATCGAAACGATTATTCTGAGCGCGCTCCAGATAATCTGCCGGCACAAAATCAAGTCGTCTGTTTTTATAATCGACACTTGCGATTTTTACGCGCAGGCTATCGCCGATATGCCAAGATCTGCCACCCGGCATACTAAGGCTGTGGTCGTTGTAATTATATTTTACATACCCTGGCGCCAGCATGCTGATATGCACCAATCCAGATACAGCTAGTTCCTGAATATCTACGAAGCACCCAAATTTTTCGCATTTCGAAATTATTCCTTCGTATTCTACTTTCGTATGAGAAATAATTTCCTCTTCGAGAAGACGATATTTTTTTATTTCCAAAAGCGCACGTTCGGCTTCGGCCGCGCGCTCTTCCATCTCGCTAGTGTGCTTGGCCCATTTCGCCAAGACAGCCGCGCCTATTTTGTAATTCGCTACATCTTTTTCGAGATACGCAGCAAGCTGACGGTGCAGCGTCAAATCTGGATATCGCCTAATCGGCGAAGTAAAATGAGAATAAAATCGTTTCGCAAGCCCCCAGTGGCCCATCTCTTTGGAATCATACACCGCCCTCTTCATCGATCTCAAGACCATCAAGGCGACAGTCGGATATAAAGGACTTGATTTTATCTTTTGCAGAAACTGTGCGAATACCTTCCTGTTCTCGAGGTTCCCGGTCTTTATTCCCAGCGGATGCAATTCAGCTCGAAGATTATATAGCTTTTCTGCTTCTGGCGCATCATGAAAGCGCGATAGAATCTTGACCCCATGGGTCCAAAGTTCTTTTGCGACCGCCTCATTTGCCGCGACCATGCATTCTTCGACCATCTGGTGGCTTTCGTCGTAAGGCCGCGCTACCAAGCCAGACATCTCGCCAGCGCCATCGAGGATAACTTCCATTTCGGGAATTTCCAAATCTAGCGCGCCATTTGCGAATCTTTTTGCACGAAGCTCTTTGGCAAGCTCGTTAATTTTTTGGATCGTCTTCGCTTCTTTCTTGCCGATACCCGGGACTTCCGCACCGAGGATTATTCCCATTACCTGCGCATATTCCAGCCGCGCCTTTGAACGGATTATGGATTTCGCGAAAGATGTTTTCACGACTTCGCCATGTTTATCGAATGTAATAAAGACGGAAAACGCGTACCGATCTTCGTTTGGGACAAGCGAGCAAAGTCCGTTCGAAAGCTCCTCCGGCAGCATCGGCAAAACTTCGTCCGCCAAATAGACGCTTGTAGAGCGCTTGAAAGCTTCCTTATCTATCGCCGAGCCAGGCTTTACATAATGGGAAACATCGGCGATATGAACGCCAAGCACGCGCCGCGAAAGACGATCCTTTTCAAAGGAAAGTGCATCATCGAAATCTCTCGCCGATTGCGGGTCGCATGTGAAGATGAACTTCTTTCTTAAGTCAAGCCTTCCATCCGGCAGAACATTTTCTTTTGCGAGTTGCTCGGCTTCTGCCCTGACAGCCTTCGGGAAACCCTTGTGAAGGTTGTAGAATTTCATCACGGAAGCCGTGTCTTCGCGCGGAATTCTGCCTGGCTCGGGCAGAAGTTTAGCCTTTTCATCCCTAAAATTCTTCCGAGCCATTCGCATTGGCGCTTTATTCGGCGATTTTTTTAAGCGTATCTTCATCTATTTCAATTACTTCTTCTTGCGTGCTCGCACTCGCTTCTTCGCACTCGATCGCATTTTCGGCTATTTGCGCACGCTCTTCTACTTTGCATTCCTGCGCCTTGCATTTTTGGGCGCGGCATTTTCTCGCTTTGCAGAAAATCGTGCCGCCGATGATAAGCGCGAGTACGACGCAAAGGACTATTAGCGTTCTAACGAGGAGAGGATCGCAGGCGCACTTGGTAAATGACCTCGCCCTCTTCATCGAGAAACGCATCTTCCGGTTGATCGCCCATCCGCTAGCGTTCAATATCGCGCCAATATCTCTCTGGCGTAGTTTGAACCAGGTTAGAATCGAGCTGGGCAGCGAAACGACGAGTATTACCGCGCCGATGGAAACCAATAGCTGCCACCAATTCATATTCGAAACTGCCGCCATAATCGAAGCGAGCGCGGCGCCCATCATGCCGACTCCAATACCGATGGCAGCAACGCTCGAAGCCATCGCGGCGCCTCCGGCCTGCGCGGATGCACTTGTCGCATCGAGTTTCGCCTGGGCGTTCGTCTGCTTTTCGCCGAGGAATTTCTTGACGCTCGATGCAATTCCTTCACCGAGCTTCCTCCAAGGCGCCCAAAAGGCTTCCAGAAGAGAAACTTCAGATTCCACGACCTTGGTTACGACCGCTTCCCAATCTTTGCCGTCGCGATCGTAAAATACGCCGTTTCTGCCGACATATAGGCCACGAATAGCACCAGCCGTCACAACCGAGCAAATGCTGCGCTCCAGCTTTTCGGCAGGTCTCGAAAGCTTTAAGTAAATAACGCAGCATTTCGATTTTTCCGCAAGCGCCGAATGCGCCGCTTCACTATCTACATGAAAGCAGAGATTCAATTCTTTCGCATCGATTCTAAGAGTGCCGGTCTGGAAAATCGCAAGCGCTTCTTCATCATAGAGCCTTGCCATATTAACATAGTTCTCCAGGAATTCGAGAAGATTCAATTTATATCTCAGCAATCTTTCCTCGTCATCGAGCTTAGCCTTTACGCCCGCATTCATTACGGGCTTGGCGTTAACCCAATCGCGATACGGCGTAAAGCGTCCTTTTATCGATTTCCATTCTAGTCTATCGATCGATTCTTTTTCACCAAGGATTGGTTTTACGCACTTTTCCGAGAAATCGAGAATTGCCTCGAGATATTTCGGATTGATTCTATCTTTGAGAGGAAGAGTTTTATCTTGCTCATCCGTAACGAGCGGCATATCTTCCGGCACCGTAAAAAACGCGTCGATTATTCCTTCGACCGCCGCAAGCGCACCGTTTGCCGCTGCAGTATTTTCGCCTAAGAAGGCGACTTCCTGCGTCTTGCCCTTCGCTTCCCATGCCGCCATCGCTTCCTTATCGGCTTTTGTCGGCACGGCCTTCGCGAGGTCTTGCTGCTTGGCGACGATTTCATCAAGCGCCTTTTTATCTGCATCGGATGGCTTGAAGAGTTCGTCTAAATTTACATTCTTCGCTTTCAGGAATTCGATCGCAGCGATTACTTCCGCCGTGCGGATTCTGCCGTCGTGGTCGGTATCCATCAGTTCGAGCATTCTCTTGTCAAAGCGAACTGCCGCAACCGGCATGGAAATCGCAAGCCAATATTTTTTGTCGAGCTCGCACAAATGCGCGATATCTTCGCCTCTATCTAGTTTTACCTGCGTCATTCTGCCAGCCTTGAACCATTGCCAATTGTACATATATTTTACCTCTTTTTTACCTCTTTATATATTGTTGTCTTTCGTTAAATTTATCTTACCGGCCTTAAATCCACGAGATTTATCTCTACATGCCTGCCGCCGTATTCAGAAACCGTTAGATTAAATAGAAGATCGTAAGGCGAAGCGCTCCACGCCCTAATATCTTCTACCATATCTCCATGGCCCCACCAAACAGCCCTCGGCAGATTCCTTTCGCGAAACGCGAGCTGCAGATGGTTGCCTGTTGCGCCGAGTTGCCTTACGCCGCCTTGCGCGAGATTGACATTGCGCAAAACAAATACGGGCTCGCTGTTGCCTTCGCCGAATGGTTCCATGCGCGCAATATCTTCTGCGAAATCTAGCGTTATATCCTTCGGCTCCAGTTCTGCATCTACGAATCTGACGCCTGTATCGGCAGGCGGAAGATTCGCAGCCTGTTCTACGCAAGCCTCGGTGAAGATAGCCTTGAATTCTTCTAGCCGGCCGCTTTTCACCGCGAGTCCCGCAGCGACTGCGTGCCCGCCATAATGCAAAAGCTCGTCATCGGCGGACGAAAGCGCATCTCTTACATTATAGCCCGCCGGCGCCCTGGAAGAACCCTTGCCATCCACAAGAACGCAAACCGGAACTTGCGGACTTAGCTTTTCGAGAATTCTCGAAGCTACAATTCCAGCGACGCCTGGATGGACATCGGGATTATCGGAATCGAACGCGATAATTTGCGCCGGCGCCCCCGGCACAATCTGGGCCATGGCCGCTTCGCTCATGCGTTGTTCGATTTGCCGCCGCTGTGAATTGTATAGATCGACGTCTATCGCAAGCGTCCTCGAGCGTTCCCTTTCGCATTCAGGGCAAAGTAGAAGCTCCAGCGCCTTATCGCCTGAATCCAATCGCCCTACCGCGTTAATCCGCGGACCCAAGAGAAAGCCGAAATCTTTGCTGGACATCGCCTCTACCCCTGTTCGCGCCGCGTGGGCATGAAGCTCGCGCAGTCCAATAGGCGCCCAGCGAGGGAAATGCCGCAGCGCTTCCGCTACGAATATTCTATTCTGCTCGCTTAGCGGCATTATATCGGTTACCGTCGCAAGTCCCGCGAGAGTAAAGAGCGTTCCGCCCAAACCTTTAGCGATTGTAGCTTGGCTGGATTTTTGCCTCGCGATTTCCACGAGCTCGTTTGCGAGAAAATAAGCTACTGCCGCCCCGCACAAATCTTGCAGATGCCTTGGTGCTTCCACCTTCGGGTTCACTATCGCCGCCGCCGCGGGAAGTGTTTCGCCGCGAAGATGGTGATCGGTTACGACTACCTCGATGCCATTCTGCTTTAAAGCCTCGATTTGTTCGACGGCGTTTACTCCATTATCTACGGTAACAACGAGTTTTACATCAGGGTTTTTCGAGAGCATTCTCGCGACCGACCCATCCGTAAGCCCATATCCTTCGCCAAGGCGCTCCGGGAGAAATGGAAAAATATTTTGCTCTTTCCCCTTCACGAGACCGGGCGCGATTTCCGCGCGGATTCGCCTTAAGGCCAACGTCATTATCGCTGTGGCGCAAAGTCCATCGCAATCATAATCGCCAAAGACTACAATTCTTTCGTCTCTCGCGAGATACGAATAGATTATTTTTGCCGCGTTTTCCACGCCTGGCAATTCTCTCGGCGCGGCTAAATCTCGCCAATCGGGCGAGAAGAATTTCTCTAACCCCTCTGGCTCTATTCCTCTAAGCGCGAGAAGCCGCGCCATTAGAGGAGAGGCGCCAGCCGCCGCAAGATCAGCGACAGCTTTCGCGTCTACAGGTCTTTCCTGCCATTCTATCATGGCTAGCGGCCTTATTGCATTGCGACCTCATGACACCATCCGTGGACATCCCCAATCGTTCCATATTGAATACCTTGAACGGTATCATACAGCTTCTGCAGATGTTCACCGACTTCATCAGGACCCGAAATCTTAATTACTTCCTCGCCGCGGGTAATTTCCCAAACCGGCGTAACGACAACGGCCGTTCCGCATGCGGCTACTTCTTTGAAGGTTTTGATTTCTTCGTAAGGGATAGGCCGGCACTCCACCTTCCATCCCAAATCCGCCGCGCATTCCTTGAGCGACTTGTTTGTAACCGAAGGCAATACCGAGCAGCTATCCGGCGTTACGTAAGTTCCATCCGCCTTGATACCGAGGAAGTTCGAGGTCGAAAATTCTTCGACGTAAGTATGGGTCTTGGCGTCGAGGTATAGTTCCACGGGCCAGCCTTCCTTCTTCGCCTTTTCATGAGCGAAAAGCGAAGCGGCGTAGTTGCCCCCGACCTTTACGTCGCCCATGCCATGAGGCGCGGCGCGATCCCAATTATCGAGGATTACCGCGCGAACAGGTTTGAGCCCGCCTTTATAATATGCGCCTACCGGCATGCAGAGCATCAAAAACGTATATTCTTTAGCCGGTGCAACGCCAATCTGCGGACCCGTGCCGATCAAAAGCGGTCTTAAATAAAGTGAACCGCCCGTGCCATACGGCGGCACGAATTCTTCATTCGCCTTTATTAGTTTTTCCGCAGCTTCTATGAATAATCCCGGCGGCACTGGCGGCATTACGCACCTTACGGCCGTGCGATACATCCTTTGCGCATTTTCATCTGGACGGAATATCACGATTTTTCCGCTCTTCTGGCGGAAGGCTTTCATGCCTTCGAAGCATTCCTGCCCGTAGTGCAAACAGCTTGCGCCAATATGCATCGTAATATAGGGATCTTTCACGAACTCAGCTTCGCCCCATTTGCCATCGCGCCATACATAGCGGATGTGGCAATTGACATCTGAGAATCCGAACCCCAGATTGGCCCAATCTATATCATTCCTTGGCATTTCATTTTTCCTTTATTTGTTTTGTAAATTCCTTTATCGCCCCGCCGCCGCGGCTCTTTTCATCTTGCGCCTGCGCGAAGCTTTTTCCATATCGATAGCCAAAATTCCTTTCTTCAGGATATCATCAGATTCTATCTTTACGTTCGTATAGAATCTATTGCGTTTTTTGGCGGCGGCGATTTCCGATTCCGCGCGGTCGAGGAAAGACGAATCTTTCTTTGTTACCGCCATTTGGAAGTATGTCTTCGCGAGCGCGAGATAATGGTCTGGCTTATGGACGGGGGAAAGCGCCTTGCCTTTCTTGAAGGCGATTTCGGCTCTCGCGAGGTCGCCGGCGCCGAGGAAGGCGTTGCCGATTTCGAGCAATTCCGCGCCATCGTTCGATGTTTCGGTAACATTGGTCTTGCGGCCGGTTTTCTTATCGACGAAATTCGTAGCGAGGAAAGCCGCCGCTTCTTTCGCAAGCCCCGCTTCTATGAGATTTCGCGCAAAGACTACTCGCTCGTCGCGCGAGATTTCGCCGGCACGGTATTTGGCGTCAAGCCGCTCTATCGTGTGCTGCTCTTCTACGATTTTCCTAAGCCGCTCGGTCCGGGTATTGTTCGGGTCTAGCTTATCGGTATAATCGAGAATTTCTTCGATTACCTGCCACCTATCGCGGCGCGGGAAAAGCACATATTGCGTATAGTTGATGATCGCCTCAGGGGATGCCGGGTAAAGAAGCATCGCCTCGCGGAAAGCTTGCGCCGCATCCTCGCGCATGCCTTGCTTGATATACAAGCCCGAAATGGCCGTGCGCAATTTAGAGAAAGATTTCTGCGCCGCAAAATCTCGCCTGTACATCGGGTCGTTCATGAGACGGCGCGAATACCAATCCCAGAAATCGCGGTCGCGCGCCGCCGTGCGCTTATCGTAGGGCGTCTTGTCGCGGTTGATTTTCATTATCAGACCATGCGGCGAAAGATAGGGGTACATCCATGGAATCGGATAGCTTTCTTCTACATAAAAGCTGTGGCGTTTCTTTTCGTGCTCGAACATCATCTCGGTAAGAGTATAGTTCAGCTCCATTACCGATAGCGCGCCGGTTACTTGCATCTTTCCGTTTTCGGATACGAAATCTTCGCCTTCCTTGTGGCTTTCTTGGTATTTGCGGAAAGCTACCGCAGAATCTTCCCTCGCGGGAATCCAGATTTCATCGCCGTATAGATCGCGCTGAACAGCCATATATGTATCATCGGCAAGCGCGTTTTGCGTAATCAGATATACATCAGGCCTATAGAGCGCAGAATATATCATATAAGTCGGCACGAATCTCCCCGGGTCCGTCCCACCGAAGAAAATCGAATATGGCTCCATCGGCGGCGGCCAATCGGGGTCTGGCAGAGGTTCTTCATCGGGGTCTAACTGCTCGTTTATCGCCTTTGCGCCCTCAAGCTGATAGGCGCCGAACTGCCAACCGAAAGTGTGGTCGTTTTGCTCCGAGCCGCCCATCTTGAAGACGAGCTCGTTTACGCCATTTGCATAATTTTCGCCGCAGTAATTTTGTGCTATCGGCGCAATCAATGCGACTAAAATCATAGCGGCTGAAATGGTCCAGATTACCGCCTTGCGGCCGATTTTCGTAATATCTGCGAGAATCATCGCCGCCGTCAATACGAATAATATCAGCGCCTCTGCAAGAATGAATTCGATGAAATTCACAATTCCGGAATATGCCGCGCTATTCCATATCAACACGACTAGAAGAGTGAATATCGCGAGCGCCCCTAGTCCCGCGCCAAGTCTCACGGCCCAACGATTGAATATTTCGCGCCGTGTCGTGCGCGCTGTCGCGAAAAATCCCGCAAGCGCTGTAGCGAAGACCAGCCCATAGCCAATCCACAATGCAATCATCGCGTGCGAAGAAATGAACTTCACCTTCTGGATAAAGCCATCTTGTATATCGCCTTTTACTTGCGCCAGCAACATAAGCAAAATGGACATCATCAAGAAGCAAGCTACCGCCGCTGCCATCCATTGCCAGAATGTCTTACGCTTTGCCTTGCCGACTATCCAATGCCCCGCCGCGAATGGAATTGGCGCGAAGAAAAGCATCAAATCCGTAAACTGGACTTTCAGGTCGATAAAATAGTGGGCAATTTGCTTGGCGAGAAAAGTAAAGAATTCCTTGAACGCCGCGGCCTTGAAGATAAACCAGCTGACGAAAACGTTATCTTGATATTTCGCTACGGCGGCGCACCAATCATCCATCAAAATTTCCGTGCCTTTGAAGCTAGGTATTCCAATAGCTTCGTATTGTCCACGCATAATCGCGTGCTTGAAACCATCCCATGTCCTGGGATAGCCCCAATTCATGGGTGGATTGCGAATTTCCGAAACAATCGGCATATAGGCGTAGAACGCTGCGCCAAGCTGAGCGAAGAATGCTGCCCCGGCTACGCTTCTACCATTGGGCAATGTCGCCCACGCAAGCGCGAGAAGCACGAAATTCCACGCAATCGGCCAACCGAACCACCAACTCGCCGGATGGGTTAGACCATTCATCGCGCCATGCTTTAGCAATATGAAAGCGGCGATTTGGAGCCCGGCTACAGGTATCGCGAAAGCAAGCGCCTTTTTCGTAGTTAGCGATAAAGCGAAGAGAATTACGATCAATCCCCAAAACACGCAACTAGACCACGCCCACGGGAATTGCGGCCCGGCATAATGCGGAACTGGCGGATTCGGGTAGCCCTTAACCATATAATCTTCGGCGAGGAATTTATATACTTCATCGACCGAGACATTTTGCGAAATTGCCTGAAGTTTTATTATGGGGTCTACGATTGTCGGGCTTTCAGCCTGCGGAACAGACAACGCAACTACTATCGCCGCGAGAGCAAACGCAACGCTCGCCGCGAGAATCTTCGTCTTTGTATTCCAGGTAAACGCCTTGAAATCGACTAGCTTTTCACCATCCATAATCGCCGCTGCTACTGCCGCGAGGGCGCTGGCGGCGGCCAACGCGCCGACTAGCACATATATCCATGGCTCCACGAGCGGCGCAATTTCGAGGTATGCCCCCGTCCAGCTCGCCTCGGAAGCGAATGGCGCTATAGTAGAAAGCACCATCGCCAAAACGCCAGCGCCGCCGACACCCGCTAGCGCCTTTAGCGCATAACGCTCGTCTTTGCGCTTTTTGAAGATTAGACCCGCGAATATCCCCGTTACAACCAGCAAAACGCCGATAATTATCATCGTCGAAGATGGCGCGCGGCTAGTCTTGGCCGTTAGGCTATACGCCCCCTTGGTCTTGAGGCTATCGGTTATTTCTTTACTTACCTTGAAATTTACCTGCGGCCATGCCTTTCTCATCCATACCGGCAAATCGGGGCTTTTCTTATCTAGCATCTCAAAGAGGTCTATGCCGCCGTGATTGCGGATAATAAAGTCGTCCGTGAAAAGCTTTTCGGATATGCCAACCGGAACATGCTTTGCAATTACGTCATTTTGCATCGCGGGACTCTCCGCCGCCAGCTGTCCAATCTGCAATAACTGACACGTCAGCGCGACCGGGATGAGGTATATAAATACATCTCTGAACATCGGCAGATTCTTTACCGCTATTATAATCGCAAGCGGCACGATCGCAAACACGAGAACCTGGTAATTCGTAAGGCCTAAGCCGAACACGAACGCCGTAAACCAAAGTATCTTATCGGATGGCTTGCGCAGCCACCTGTAGGAAAGCAGGAATACGAGCATCAAGAATAGCGCATTAAGAGAATAGATTTCGACAATCGTCGATTGCGACCATTCAACTGGCGATAAGGCGAATGTAAGCGCACCGGCTACGCCGCCAGCGAACGAAAGAATTTCGATATCGCTACATCCAAACCACTTAAGCCATTTCGTTTTCTTTGTAGCGACTTTGGAGGAAGTTAAACTATCAAAATCGGAATCTAACGCCCCTTGCGAAGCCTCAGGCGCGATAAAATCTCTCGAACTCCTCGTAATCAACATCGCGGTGCAGCCCGCGGCGAACGCCCCCGCGGTCGCGGAAAAGCAGCTTATCGCCCACGCCGGCGTCGGATGCCCCATATAGCCGACCCACGAAAACAGCTTGCAGAATATCCAGCTGCAAAGCGTCCAAAATGGATATCCCGGTGGATGAGGAACGCCCAAATGCGCCCCCGCTGTAGCCAATTCGCCAGAATCCTCAAGCCCAACAGATGGGCCCAATGTCCAGAAATAAACGACAAAAACAATCAGCGTCGCCGCCCAAAACGCCGCCCAATCAAGCCTAGTAAAAAATCTATCCTTCGCCATGTTGGAGTATTATAGCATTTTTTGCCCCCGAACGCAATAGCCCCCCGCCCTTGTCGCGCCGAACAAACGATTAAATTTTTAATTTCCCTCTTGATTTTGATGCGCTCAAAAGTGTATAATATCCGCCGATATGATGAAAGCGTATTCAAGGTTTGCTATATTCTCGGCATCCATGCTGGGGTGTTTTCGGTGTTTCAGCGATGGTTTCCTAAGAATTCAAAGTCTGGAATTTGACCAAAATTATGGCGTAATACTAAATGTCGAAGCTGATAAAGATTACTCCTATACCGTTCTGACTAGTCAGACTCTTGAAGGCCTTAACGGGGATGAAACGGCCTCTGTTACAAACACTAGTGAAGCTATCCCTGTCATAAATGAGGAATATACAGCAAAAAGGCTCTTTCTCGAAAAAGAAGAAGGCAACCTTCGATTCTTTAGAGTCGTTGGGTCAATCGAAGACTATACTACTTACTCCGGCACTATTACAGACGATATAACTATTCCAGCCAATACGACAATCAAACTCGATGGCGTAACGCTCAGTAGCCGACGCGTTATTTGCTTAGGCAACGCGACTATAATTCTTTCAGGTGTTAACACCATAACCTCGACAGATTATGTAGCTGCTGTTAGACCTGGCGCAGTAGGCACGACATTAACCATAAAAGGCACTGGCTCATTAACCGCGACCGCTGGAATTTATGCTGCCGGCATAGGCGGAGATTATCAAACTAATTGCGGAAATATAGTAATTGAAGGTGGGACTATCTCAGCAAATGGCGGGCTTCGGTGTTCTGGAATTGGAAGCGGTCTTTCTGCTTCATGCGGAGACATAACAATCACAGGTGGAGATATTACAGCCATAAGAGCCGAAGGCCTTGGCAAAACTAAGTACGACATTGGCCCTGCTGCTACAAATTCTTCTTGCGGAACGATTACAATTTCCAGTAGTGCAACAGTAACAGGAACCGTATACGAGCCATAAAGACGCCATGTTTGAAAAACTTTTTAGCGCCTTTAAAAAGAAACCAGTGAATATTGGCGTGGAGCACGGCAAATGGGGTGAAGATATAGCTGCAAAATATATCTTTAGAAAGGGGTGGAAGATTCTAGAGCGAAATTCTCGCCCTTGTTCTCGCGATAGAAGGCTTGAAATTGATATTGTTGCGTATGACGAGAAAACCGATACGATTATCTTCGTTGAAGTAAAACAACACAAGAGCCATTCTGAATACGAGCGCCGGCTAAGGAGCATAAATTCAAAGAAAAAGCGCAATATGCGAATTGCCTGCAGATCTTGGATTCGCTCTCATAAATGGCAAAGCGGCTTTAGATTTGATGTAATAGAAATTTTTGGCACGCCCGAAGAAAGTAACTTCGAACTTGATCATATCGAAAGAGTGAATATCTTCGTTCCAGCCGATAAATTTGTTAGATGGACATAAGGAGATTAATCTTCCGCCTTACCCTTAGTCATCCACTTTGCAGTATCTGTTTCACCTGATGTAGTAGAAGCTTCTAGGATTGCCGCGACTAAAGAAGGATCGGCAAAATAGCGGCGAAATGTGACTTGCTGAAGATTGCCGCCATGCTTTTTGATAACGAGCTCGATATTTTTCGCTGCTACAGGCTCCTTAAGAAGACGGATACGCTTTCTTCCTATCGATTCGCCCCAAAGGATTCCTTTTCCATCGGCAATAATGGCCCATTCATCTACCTGCTCGCCGGCCGAGAGGTCTTCTTCCAGCGTTACTACATTAAATTCTTCGCCTGCATTAGTCGCTTCTTTCGAAAACATGGCTTCTTTCATAATCTTAAAGCCTCTCAAGGCTCTTATATCTTCTTCTACTATCACGCCTTCCTTGTTTGGCGCAATACCTATATTCATAGTTCCGCCATTGCCGACGCTAGAAAGATACAACTTCGTCAAATATGCCGAATTCTTCGTAGTGCCACGCTCAGATTCATGATAAAACCATCCTCTGCGAAGAGGGAAATCTGCTTCGCAAACCAAGAAGCAACTACCTTCGGCCGTTCCGGTATTCAGTTGTTTCCTGTAGCCTTCCTCGCAAGGAGCTAAAGTTGTTGCGCGGGAATTTGCATCAAGAAGCCCCCGTTCATTCCCTGGCCAGCGAAAATCAGAATCCGGCCTTCCGCCATCGAAGATTGTAATCATCGGTTGGAGCTCTCTTACAAATTGGAAAATTTCGCCAAAACGATAGTAATCTTTTGGTATTATACGATTTTCATCTGCCCCGCCATACCAACCCGTGCCGCCATTAGCGCCATCAAACCACATTTCGAATATTTCACCGTAATCGCCGCCGAGCAGTTCCTTGATTTGCTCATGATAAGTATGGACATATTTTTCGCTCGCATAATCGGCATTATTGCGGTCCCATGGCGAAATATACACGCCGAATTTTATTCCACCCTTCCGGCAAGCTTCGCACATTTCTCGCACAAAATCTCCCTTGCCCGAACGAAATGGAGAGCGCGAAATATTGTAGCTAGTCGTCTTGGTCGGCCAAAGACAAAAGCCGTCGTGATGTTTTGCGACTACGACAAGACCGCCAATTCCTCCGGCTTTGCAAGCATCTACAATCTTTTCGGCATCGAATTTTTCAGGCGCGAAAAGCTGAGCATTTGCATTGCCATAGCCCCATTCTTTATCAGTGTAAGTATTTAGTCCAAAATGAAGAATGCCGATGATTTCGGGTCCGTTTTTCAATCGCTGCTCCAAAGCCTTGGAGGGCACTGGCCTAGCGTAAGCCGACATCGCGAATAAAACAAAAGCAAAAACACCTAAGGCGATAAACGATTTTCTCATTATTCCATACTCCTCTTTTCTTACGGCGAGTATTATAGCATTTTCTGATAATATGAGCAAGAGGGCCGCGGCAACCGCGGACCCTCTTAAGCGCCTCTAAAGGAAGAGGCCTTCTCGAATTATGCTTACTTATCGAAAGTATAAACATCGAGCTTCTTGTAGCCGGTGTGGAGAAGGTGGTGGGCTTTCTCGCCGCCCTGCGCGCCTGTCTTGCCGTCGAGGAAGTTCTTGTAGAGTTCCTGGACTTCCGGGTTGAGGTGCGACATGCGAAGAGCGCTCTTTTCATCGTCGGTATAGATACCAGCCGTACGCTGAGCGCGAACCGCATCCGTTGCGAGGCAGGGCTGACCGCCACCGCCGATACAACCGCCGCGGCAAGCCATTACTTCGATGAAGTCGAAGCGCGGCTTTACGCCATTCTTGCGGTCTTCACGAATCATATCAAGGACCTTCTCGACATTGCCCATCTGGTGAGCAACGGCGATATTTACCTTCGTGCCCTTGATATCGATCGTAGCGGTCTTCACGCCTTCCATACCACGAACTTCATTGAAGTCGATGCTCGGAGGCTGTGCTTCGCCTGTAATCAGGCAGTAGGCCGTTCTGAGAGCAGCTTCCATTACGCCGCCGGTGACGCCGAAGATTGTGCCTGCGCCGGTGTAGGAACCGAGGAGCTTATCCGCGGGCTCTTCAGGGAGCGAAGCAAAATCAATACCCGCTGCCTTGATCATACGTGCAAGTTCGCGAGTAGTAAGAACGACATCGGTATCTTGGAAGCCCGTCGAGTTCATATATTCATCGCGGCTGATTTCATACTTCTTCGCCGTGCAAGGCATGATAGATGTTACGTGGACCTTCGCGGGGTCGACGCCATTAACTTGCGGCCAATAGCTCTTCGCGAGCGCAGAGAGCATCTGCTGAGGCGATTTCGCGGTCGAGAAGTTGCCGGTGAAATCAGGCGCATACTTTTCCATCCAGTCGGTCCAAGCCGGGCAGCAACTCGTGAGAAGTGGAAGCTCGCCGCCTTCGGTGAAGCGCTTGATGAATTCAGTGCCTTCTTCCATGATCGTGACATCGGCGGAGAAGTTCGTATCGAACACCTTGTCAAAACCGAGCATACGAAGAGCGGCATAGATCTTACCGGTCGTAAGTTCGCCAGGCTTCATGCCGAATGCTTCGCCGAGGGCGACGCGAACGGCCGGCGCGATCTGGACGAGGCAAACCTTCTCAGGATTTCTAAGCGCTTCCCATACCTTCGCGGTTTCGTCATTTTCGTAAATCGCGCCGACGGGGCAGTGGGCCGAGCACTGACCGCACTTGATGCAGGGCGATTCAGCGAGCTTGACGCCAGCAGCAGGCGCCATGACAGTCTTTTCGCCGCGGCCGATGAATTCAAGCGCCCAGACATTCTGCATCTGCTGGCAGACTTCTGCGCAACGTCCGCACTTAATGCACTTATCGGAATTAAGAACGATAGAGGGCGTAGAATTATCAACATCGCGATGGATTACTTCACGCGGGAACGGAAGATCGCGAATTCCAAAATCGGCGGCAATCGCCTGGAGTTCGCAAGAACCGGAGCGCGGGCACTGCAAGCAATCCTGCGGGTGGTTCGCGAGGATGAGCTCGAGAACCGTGCGACGAACCTGGACGATATCCGGGTCGTGGGTAAGAATCTTCATTCCATCCGTTGCTTCAGTGCAGCAAGCGCGAAGAAGCTTCGGGCTCGGGACAAACTTGCCGGGCTCGGTGCGCGAAGGAACGAGCTGGCGCACTACGCAAATTCCGCAGCTAGCGCCCGCCTTGAGATCTGGGTGATAGCAGAGGGTCGGAATCTTGATGTGCGCGGCCTTCGCCGCCTCTAGAATATTCGTCCCCTTCGGAACGGTGACGGATTTTCCGTTGATTTCAAGCGTAATTGTTTCGGTAGCCATTTTGAAAATCTCCTTTTCCATTAGCCGTGGCTGATTGCGCCGAACTTGCAGTTCGCTTCGCACTGTCCGCACTTGATGCACTTCGTCTGGTCAATTACATGAGGCTGTTTCACAGCGCCGGTAATCGCATTTACGGGGCACTTGCGTGCGCAGAGCGTGCAACCCTTGCACTTCGCTTCGTCAATCTTATACTGGATAAGCTTCGAGCACTTGCCCGCGCGGCACTTCTTATCGCGAATGTGTTCAAGGTATTCATCCTTGAAGTACTTGAGCGTAGACTTGACCGGGTTCGCAGCAGTCTGGCCGAGGCCGCAGAGCGAAGCCTTGCACATCGCATCAGAAATCTTCTCCATCTGAACAAGATCATCTTCGGTTCCACGACCATCGGTAATCTTGTTGAGGTAGTTGAGAAGCTTTCTGCCACCGATACGGCATGGCGCGCACTTTCCGCAGCTTTCATCGACGGTGAAGTCGAGATAGAAGCGAGCGACGTCCACTACGCAGTCGGTTTCGTCCATTACGATCAAGCCGCCAGAGCCCATGATCGAGCCGATCTTGGCGAGCGATTCGTAGTCAATAGGCGTATCGAGGAACTGCGGAGGTATGATACCGCCGGAAGGACCGCCCGTCTGGGCCGCCTTGAACTGGTGGCCGCCGCGGATTCCGCCGCCGATATCGAATATGATTTCACGTAAGGTAGTGCCCATCGGAACTTCGATAAGACCGGAGTTGTTTACCTTACCGGTAAGGGCGAACACCTTGGTGCCCTTCGTGGTAGCCGTGCCGATCTTCGAGAACCATTCCGCACCCTTATTGATAATTACGGGGATGTTCGCGAGAGTTTCGACGTTGTTGATTACGGTCGGGCGCCCCCAGAGTCCCTTGACGGCCGGGAACGGAGGACGAGGCTTAGGCATACCGCGGTTGCCTTCAATGGACTGCAGAAGAGCGGTCTCTTCGCCGCAGACGAATGCGCCGGCGCCGAAGCGAAGCTCGATATCAAACGAGAAGCCGCTGCCGAGGATATCATCGCCGAGGAGTCCGAGCTCGCGAGCCTGCGCAATAGCGACCTCGAGGCGGTGAATCGCAAGCGGATATTCCGCACGGATGTAGATAAAGCCCTTCGATGCGCCAATCGCATAGCCGGCGATCGTCATAGCTTCGAGAATGGAGTGAGGGTCGCCTTCGAGGGTCGAGCGGTCCATATAAGCGCCAGGGTCGCCTTCGTCGGCGTTACAGACCATATACTTCTGGCCCTTTGGCTGCTGTTGGGCGAACTTCCACTTCATGCCAGTCGGGAAGCCTGCGCCGCCGCGTCCGCGAAGACCAGACTTGAGCATTTCGTCAACGACCTGCTCGGGCGTCATTTCAAACAGAACCTTCTCGATCGCCTTATAGCCATCGCGTGCAATGTAGTCCTCAATCTTCTCGGGGTCGATTACGCCGCAGTTGCGAAGCACGATTCGATATTGCTTCTGATAGAATGGAATATTCGCCTCGGCAATCAGCTTCTTAGCCTGCTCTGGGTCATAGCAAAGACGCTGGACAACACGGCCCTTTATGAGGTGCTCGGCGACGATTTCCTTTACATCCTCAGGCTTTACCTGAACATAGAATGTGCCCTGCGGCAGAATCTTAACAATCGGACCCTGTTCACAGAAGCCAAGGCAGCCAGTTACGACGACCTGGACCTTCTCACTCAAGCCTACGGCTTCGAGTTCGGTCTTGAAAGCTTCTACTACATTATCACCGCCACCAGAGGCGCATGCCGTGCCTCCGCAGACAAGTACGTATGATTCGTATGCCATTTTGAACCCTCTTTTCTGGCTTTAGCCGTTCTTGATGATATCAATCGACGGACGATCGAGAATCTTATCGTTGATAAGTTCGTGGCCGAGGATATGCTTCTCGACAACTTCCTTCGCCGTAGCGGCGTCAACATGCCCGTAAATTACCGCCGGCATTCCCGGGACAACGACTTCAACAGTCGGCTCGGAGTGGCAGAGGCCCATACAGCCAGTCTGGCGAATTAGCACATTAGTAAGACCCTTTTCGTTAATCGCATTGACTAGCGCGGTAAAAGTATCCTTAGCGCCCGCTGCGATTCCGCATGTTCCCATACCAACGATGACTTGCACGTCCTTATTCGAAGTATCGCGCATTTCCATCGCCTTTTGCTTTTCACCGCGCATCTTGCGCAGATCTTCAAGTGTCAACTTGGCCATGATATCCTTCCTTTTCCTTTAAAAAGTTTTTGCCTTTAACTTAGCCGCGCTCGCGATAGAGCTTGATGATGCGCTCGACATCTTTCGATTCGAGCTTACCGTGGACTTCGCCATTCACAACCGCGACCGGCGCAAGACCGCAGCAACCTAGGCAACGAACAGCTTCTACCGAGAACATTCCATCTGCCGTCGTAGCATTCAAGCCTACGCCGAGTTCGCGCTCGAAACCCTTCAGGATATCATCGCCGCCGCGCAAATAGCATGCTGTTCCAAGGCATACCTGGATGTTGTACTTGCCAGCCTTCTGCAAACGGAAGAAGTTGTAGAACGTTATCACGCCATAAATCTTGGCGAGCGGAACATCCAGAAGTTTGCTGGTTTCTATCGCTATTTCGCGAGGAATGTAGCCATAGGTCTGCTGCACACGGTGCAACACCATAATAAGATTACCGGGCTTCGCCTTCCACTCTTCTACGAAAGCGCGCAATTCCGGCGTCATCGTCTCAAGTTCTTTGCTCATGATTTAGTCCTTACTTTTTTCCGAACAGCGTGTATTGTATCAAATTTTACCCATGTTAGTCTATGCTAATTTCTAGTTCTTGCAACGAAATAATGCGTGCGCGATTTTCGAAATTACCAGAAATATCAGCTACCCCATTGACCAGCGGAGCGAATTTTGATAAAATACGCCCTGAATTTCCATAACTATATAAAGAACAGGAGTAAACAATGGGCGAAGTAATTGGTGCCGGCGAACTGCATAAAGGCGTTAAGCTGCTTATAGATGGCGAACCTTGGGAAATAACCGAGTTTGATTTTTCCAAGCCAGGCAAGGGGCAGGCTATTTACAACTGCAAACTGCGCAATATGATGACAGGCGGCGGTATGTCTAAGAGCTATCGCTCCGGCGATAAGTTCGAAAAACCCGACCTCACACAGCAGAGCGTTACATATTCTTATGACGACGGCACGGCATTTGTCTTTACTGATGATAATTTCGAAGAAATCCGCGTAAGCTACGAGGTAATGGGCGATAAGAAATATTTCCTCATGGATGAAATGGAAGTAAACGCCCTTTTCTTCAACGATAAGGTCATTGGTGTAGCGCTTCCTCAGCTCGTCGAGCGCAAGGTCATTAAGGTAGAGCCCGGGGTCAAGGGCAATACTGCTAGCGGCAAGGTGACGAAGCCCGCGACGGTCGAAGGCGGTTATGTCTGCGCAGTTCCGTTGTTCATCAATGAAGGCGATGTCATTCGCATCAACACTGAAACCGGCGAATACAACGACCGCACTTCAACCAAGTAATAGTGAATCTTCATATATAAGGAAGGAGTAGCAGAAAATGAGCATTAGGAATCTCGTATTGTCAGTAGCGACCGTTGCGCTTTTCGCAGGTTGCTCGCCGGAATCCGTTGATATCGAAGTATCAAGTTCTGATATCGCGGCCGCTCGCGCGGGTTCGGTAGGCTACGCGCAAGTCAAAGCGGTCTACAGTTGCTCGGGCGATGATGCGAAGTCAAAATTCCCGTCCATTAAGAAAACTACCCTTCCTTATCTTGGCGCTGGCTCAAAGATGGTGCTTAAGGATGATAATATCATAGCAACCTTCAAAGTTCCTGTCGTATCGAGCGCGAACTTCAATAGCATCGCGAACAAAGCGGTCGCCGCGCTAGTGCTGGATGGCGAAAAACTTACGTTCAAATCGACTTCATACCTCAAATCGCTCAATAGGGAATTGAATTCTATCGATTCTTCTATGGAAGCGGATTTCAAAGCAAAGCACATGACATTCTCGGTCTCGAGCGATTCTGACGGCTTTGAAGTTGGCGCGATTGCGGCGTTTGTCGATAGCAAAGCCTATCTCAACTACACGGCAAAGCTCGCCAACGGCGAATCGACCGACATCGATTTCCGTTGCTCGAGCGAAGAAAGCGTATACCATACGCTCGACCCCTTCATTATCGTAAAATAACGCACCCCCCTTGCGGAGTTTGCGCAAATTTGGTAAAATATTGCCATGAAACTGAAAAAGCCAATGACAGTTAAGGCGCGTCCTGCGGCCGCTGCGGCAGCTCCTGCCGCCGGTGGCGGCGCGACAATCGCCGATCGCTTCAAGCTAGACGTAACGCCCGCGGCGGCGGCTGGTCCCGTGCGCACGGTCAACAAGACTGCCGCGCTCATCGCCCTCGTGGCGGCGCTCGCAGGCCTTGCGCTTAGCGGCTTTCTCGCCTATACTCTCTATGACCACTGGGAATTCCTGAAGCCATCCACGAGCTTTACTAATTCCTAATCTGTTCATAAAGGATTGCCGCGATGAAAGATATTATGCTCAACCCTAGGGCACAAGAGGTTGTTTTGGCAGCTCTCGATGAAGATTTGGCTGGCGTAAAAGGCGGCGAGTGGTGCGATGCGACAAGCCTCGCGCTCGTAGATCCAAAGGCCGTAGCGACAGGCGAAATCCATCCTAAAGGCACTTCTTGCGTTGTTGCCGGCACAACCGTAGCCAAGGCGGTAATGAAAGCGATAGACCCCAAAATCAAAGTAAAGATTCTTAAAAAAGATGGGGAGGTCGCGAAAGACGGCGAGCAAATCCTTACATTCCGCGGCTCGGCAAGGAGTATCCTCGCGGCGGAAAGAACAGCGCTGAATTTCATGCAACGCATGTGCGCAACGGCGTCGCTTACGAGGAAATTCGTAGATGCTACCAAGCACTATGGGACAATGATTCTCGATACGAGAAAGACAACTCCAGGCTTGAGGGTATTCGAGAAATACGCTGTTCTCTGCGGCGGCGGCACGAATCACCGCTTCGGGATGTTCGATAGGGTTCTCATGAAGGATAACCACCGCCGGCTTTGGCGCGGCGGCAATCCAGAAGAGCTTGATAAAGCAGTTTTGGCAGCTCGCAAGAAATTCCCGAAGCTCGCTGTGGAAGTCGAAGTCGAAAGCCTCGTGGAGTGCGCGAGCGCCTTAAAGGCGAGACCTGAGTGGATAATGCTCGATAACATGAGTTGCGCCGACATGAAGAAATGCGTCAAGATGTGCCGCGGAATTTCAAAGACTGAAGCTTCGGGCGGAATTACGCTCGATAGAGCCAAAGAAGTCGCCGCGACAGGTGTCGATGCTATTTCGCTAGGTTGCCTTACCCATAGCGCAGGCTCTATCGACCTCAGCCTCGAATGGAGCGCTGTTTGAAAATCCTCGCTTTAGATGTAGGCAATACTTCGACTGCGGCGTGCCTGTGGAAAGATGGCCGTATATCAAATGCGATACATTGCGATGGATCGTTTGCCGAAACATCCAAGCGAATATTGGCGCTCCTCGATAAGGCAACCAGCAAAAAGAATAAAGAACCTGTTACCTTCGCATATTCCTCGGTCGTTCCGAAGATGGATTCAAAGTGGAAGAGCTTTGCCTTAAGAGGAAAACTCCCCTTCCATCAGATTTCCTACGCAGATTTTACTCGCGCGAACATTTCCAATATAACATTCGACTATCCTAAGCCAGAAACAATCGGGCAAGATCGCCTGGCAGATGCCGCCGCAGCGGTGGAAAGATATGGCGCGCCGGTAATCGTTATGGATTTCGGAACAGCCCTAAGCGCCGCGGCGATCACAAAGGACTTCGTATGGCGCGGCGGAGTAATTGCGCCAGGCTTCCCTCTAATGCGCGACTACCTCTTCGAGCGAACCGCGAAGCTGCCGCGACTAGAAATAGGACGCGGCCAAACCCCCAAAATCGGTCGCTCTACAATTGAAGCGATGCGCTTCGGCGCGCTCGTGGGCTATCGAGGAATGGTCCGCGAAATAACCACGCAACTCAGGAAAAATTTCAACCAAGATTTCAAGCTCGTCGCAACTGGCGGCTACGCCAAGTGGGCGCTGAAAAGTTCAGGATTGGATTTTATAATCGACCCTAATCTTACGCTTTTCGGCGTAGGGTTGATCGCCGCCAAAGCCCGGCAAAAAGATATCTAAAAGAAAGGATTTACCCGGAAATGAAAAAGATTTTATTCGCGCTATTGGCAACTTCCCTTTTCGCAATCTCGGGTTGCGGACCTTTCTGGGTCGACCCTTACATAGTAGTAACCGAAAGTAAACTCAACTGGGTGGAAATCCACTACTACAATCTGAACAAAAAGCCGACACAAAAGGTTTCGTTATATCTCACCGGCGGCGGATACGGCGAACTTAAGAAAGGCACGAGCGAACTTGTCTCTAACGATTTCGCAAAACATAACGATTCGTCCGAATGGGAAAACATAAGAGTAACTCGAATCGACGCCGACCCGAAGCATATCAACGATATATTCCAAAATCTAGTGAATTATGGCTTGCTAGATAGGGAAAAAAGCTTCCGTGGGGCCAAGAAGGAAAAATACGATCGCTTTATCGCAGTTAAAGCAAATATTTCAAACTACACATATTCCGAGCGCGATAATATTTTCGAAGTCGACCCCGATTTAGCCGAGCAGCTTCTTGACGTAATCAGAGAATTCGAAAGCCACGCCCGCCTCATGCGCAACAACTCAGGATTTTAATCAAGTGAAACCGAACATTGAAATTCTTGGCGAAGCAAAGCTGCTTCTCATTGCAAAAAGATGGTTTTGGCGAATTGTGCTTGCGTATTTGGCTTTCAATTTAATTTCAGTTCTTCTCGGCAACATTCCAAATCTCGTTTTTGGCGATGCGCTTATCCCCGCTAACTTGAAAGAAGCCAATACGCCGGAAGAAATTCTTTCGATCCTCAAGCAAAAGAAATTTCTCGCCAATCTCGCGATCATCGGCTCGTTTACGGTTTTCCTTTCGTTTCTCGCAAGAGCAATCTCAAACACAGGAATATCTAAAATTCTTCTTAAAGGCGCAAGAAACTATGACGGCACCGACTGGTTCAAAGGAGCCTTTTGCGCGCTAAAAGATCCCTTTGGCGCACTCTTGCTTTTTGTCGTTTGGTTTTTTAGGGTATTATGGATTCCAATTTTCATAATAATGCCTGCGATGATTTTCTTCTCGGTCGATTTTATGAAAAATGACGAGCCTAATTTTCTTTTCTTCTTGACTCTTCCGCTCGCGCTGCTTTCGCTCAAGCCATTCTATCGTTTTAGGCAAATATGGTTCATAAAATCAGAACGCCCCGAGCTAGGCGCTTTAGAAATAATGAAGGAAAGCGATTCTTTGATGGAAGGCAATAAAATGAAAAACTTCCACCTCGATTGCCGTTATTGGAAAATCTTCACGCTTATACTTTTGCTCATGCTGATATTGACCGCGATTACGCTAGTCGAAGAACATATGGGGCAAAGCCCGATTCTTGCGCTCGTGCATCTAGCGTCGATGGGGCTGGTCTTTTATCTCGCAATATATTTCAACGCCTACTGGGATTTAGGCCAAGCTATTTTTTATCGCGAAATTTCGGACGAAAAGAAGCCTCTCGCCGCTGCGCAATCGGAAGAAATCTGATTCACAAGCTCTTCGAGAGAACCAAACTTCTTCTCGGGCCTTATAAATAAATGTATTTCCACTTCGCCGAATGTTTCATTCGGCTCGTCAAGAAAATGGATTTCCAGAACTTCATTCTTCCAAGCCATCTCGCCTAAAGTAGGTGCGAGGCCGAAATTCGCGACAGCCCTCGAGCCGTTTACCTTGACGGCATAAACGCCATGAGGCAAATTAAGGAATAGATTCTCAGGTTTGATATTAACGGTAGGAAAACCGATCTTTCTTCCAAGTCCTTTGCCGGGCACTACGCGACCGAAAATCTTCCAAGGCCTTGAAAGCATTGCCGAGGCCTCGCAAAACTCTCCCTTTTCTATAGCCTTGCGGATTCTCGTCGATGAAATTCTTTGATCTTTCCAAGTTGCAAAAGGCGCAATCTCTACCTGAAAGCCTAGCTTTTCCAAAAGCGCCTGATTCCCTTGTCCGCCATGGCCGAATTTCCAGTTTGCCCCGCAGACGATTTTCTTTTCTTGGCAAGGAGCGATGAATTTTTCGACGAAATCTTCGGCGCTCATCGCCGCGAGTTCGCGAGTAAATTCGAGCGCGACAACCTTTTCCACGCCTTGCGAAAGAATTAGCCTGCGCCTTTCCTCGAATGGCATGATTAGCCTGGGCGCGAGCTCAGGCCGCAGAATAGAAAGAGGGTGGTTTTTGAATGTAAGCGCGATTCTTGCAGAAGACAAAATCCTCTGATGCCCTAAATGCACACCATCGAAAAAACCTACTGCAATACCTCTCTGAGCGGAATCGTACATGAAGCGAAATCTCTTATGTCCATATCTAGCAGCTTATCGAAGGCAATCGCATCTTCGACTTTGAACTTTCCTATTCTCGTGCGACGGCAACTCTCCAGAGCCGCCCAGCAGCCAAGCTCGGCACCGAAGTCGTCGGCAAGCGCCCTGACGAGCAAACCTTTCATCGCATTAAGCGAAAACGCGACGACTCCGGGCTTTTCCGGCAGAAGCGCCGCGTTAAATTTCCAGACATGCGAGAGGAATGGTTTATGCTCGCCGGTATCGGCGATTTCGTAAAGCGCTGACCCCTCGCGGCGCACAGCGCAAAAACGCGGCTCGGTCTGGAATATGTCGCCTTTGAATTGCGGCATTACTTTCGCAATTGCATTTGCATCGATCGCGGAGAAATCTTTTTCTTCGATTATGTTGCCCTGCATGTCGCCTGTAGAAGTCTTTACTCCCAGCCTGAAAGTTCCTTCGTACGAGCGGTCTGCACCCATTATGTCGCCGACAAACTTGTTCGCATCGTTTATGAGAAGCACAAATAGCCCGCTTGCGCTTGCGTCAAGCGACCCTCCATGACCTACATGCACAAGATTGAACTTTCTCTTGACGGCCTTCTGGACTGTCGAGAAAGCAATACCAGCGGGCTTATCGACAAGAAGCGCCGCGTTTAAATCTTCCAGTATCTTAAGCTGTGCGAGATTCGCCATTTTATTGCTGTTCTTTATGCTTTACGCTTTCGATGGAAAGATTCCACTCGAAAACTTTCTTCGGATCGAAAAGATATTTCGCCATCGGCTTCGGGCCGCAGCTCGCCCCGCCCAATCCTGTTTGGCGGATATCGAGATCTAGGCAAACTTCGTCTCTCGGAATAAGCGGAGTTCTGAAGCGGCGCTGGCCGTTCCTGTGGCGAGAATAATTCAAATCTTCGCAAGTGTAGTGAGTAGCTTTCATGAATAGCGGCGTAGTGGACGAGAATTTCACGCCACGCCCGTTCTTGTCGAAGAACTCCGCCCAGCGTACATCGCACTTGCCGCCGTTTTCCTGCGGCCTGATATAATCGGTGAACTGGTCGTTGACGGTCGATTCCCATACGCCGAAAAAGCTGCCGGTCTTGCGGTCTATATAGTTTTCCCACGGTCCCCTTCCATAATAACGAAGGTTTTCGAGCTTGGGCGAGAGTTTCATCGAAAGCCCTATGCGCGGCAAGGCTTCGGGCATTTCACCATAAGGCGTTACCTTGTTCTTTATTTCGATAGAACCATCCTCGGCGAAAAGCCAATCGGCTTCGTGAATAAAGCCGCGCCCTTTAGCGCCGGTCACATCCGTTTTGACTCTGACGAGATTGCCGGCAAGCGCCTCAATCTTCAACGCATGGTATTTAAGTTGCGTTAGGCCCGCACCCTCGAAACCTGCTACATCGTCACCCCATTTATTCCCGGTCCTCATCCAGTTGTCGTTATCCACAAACGCCCTTTCGCATGTAAAGCGCGGACCCGACTCCATTCCTTCGACGACATCGTCGAGTATCACGATCCCTTTCATCGAGAGATAAGAAAGCGCGCCCGTCTTTTTGCAGAAAATCGCGCATGTGCCGTTTCTTTCGACCGTGATGGTCTTCTCGTCTTCGTCGACTACCATATCCTGCTTGCCGGCAACTTCAACCTTTCGCGGCTCGAGAGAGTATTTTTCTTCTATAGCGATCTGATTTTTCGCCACGCACCAGCCTGCCGGGATAAAGCCTTTCGCCTCGCGCGTCTTGAAATAGATATTCACGAATCGTTCCTTCGAAGCATCCGATTTCGCAATAGCTTCTTCAAGCTCGGGAATAGAGAGTTTTCCTGAAGAAAGCGGGCCGATCGCAGGTGGCGTAAAACTGCCGCTCGCGACTTTCGCGCCGTTCTCGAGCACCTCCCATTCGCCGGCAAATTCGTCGGCGGATGTGAACCCGAAACGATTCTCTAGAGTATAACTCCAATCGTTTTTGTCCATTTTCACTACGAGGTTTCTATGGACGTGCGCTACTTCAATAAGTTTCGGCGAAATGTTTCTCATCGGGTCGACGACTCCGTTGACGCAGAAAGGTCCGTCGTTTGGCCTATCATCGAAATCGCCGCCATAGGCGAGATAGCGATCTACAAGACCAGTCTTCGGATTTCTGCGGTCGGTGTATTTCCAAATGCCTTGATCGACCCAATCCCAAATGCACCCGCCGACGAGAGCAGGGTAAGAGTAAATCGTTTGCCAATATTCCTCGAAATTGCCGAGCGCATTGCCCATTGCATGCGCATATTCGCACATGATATACGGCTTGCCGGCCGTCTGGCCCGCGATTGCAAAGCCCTGCCCGCCTGCCGCGCTTTCAAGAGTACCCGTCTTTTCGTTGCCGAGCTTGCCGCGCTTTTCCAACCATTCGACTGCCGGATACATGCTCGAATCGATGTCGGCGACATCATTACCGCGCTCCCAGTGAATAGGACGGCTAGGGTCTAGCTTCTTCACCTCGTCGCGCGCGGCAACAAAGCACTCCCCATGACCAGTTTCGTTGCCGAGCGACCAGATGACGATAGAAGGATTGTTGCGATAGAAAACGACCTGCCTTGCATTGCGCTCTACGATGGAATGCTTCCACTCCTTGAATCTGCCAATCGACTTTTCTTTGTAACCAGGCTCGTGCGCCTCGACATTCGCCTCGGCTATTACATATATGCCGTATTTGTCGCATAGATCATACCAAAGCCTGTGGTCGGGATAATGGCATGTTCTATCGGTATCGATATTGTATAGTTTAAAGAGCTCGATATCTTTCTTCATCTCCTCGAGAGTAACCGTGCGGCCGTTTTCAGGGCTTGTCTCGTGACGATTCACGCCTTTTAGCTTGATCGGCTTGCCGTTTACATAAAAAGTATTGCCGACGACTTTCTGTTCTTTGAAGCCGACTTTCTTCGTTCTGATATCAGCGCCCTTTGTCAATATCAAAGTATAGAGATTCGGTTTCTCGGCGCTCCAGAGTTTTACGTCGTCGATTTTGAATTCTTCCTTCGTCTTGCCCTTCGCGACAATATTTTCGCCATCGTAAAGCTCGACTTCGCCATCGAACCCTTCGACGCTAAACACCGCGCTCTTGTAATCTTCGCTTACCTTCGTCGATACTTTGAAATCCCAAATGCCGTCCTTCGGCTTCGACCAAATCGACACATCGCGGAAGATTCCGGAAAAACGAAACATATCCTGATCTTCGAGATAGCTACCGTCGCACCACTTGAACACCTGCACTGCAATCAAATTCTCTTGCCCGGCAGGCGCCAAAGCATTGGTGATATCGAACTCGCTCGGCAGTTTGGAATCTTCTGCATAGCCTACAAGCACGCCGTTGACCCAAACGTAAAATGCGCTACCGACGCCTTCGAAACGCAAAATGACATCGCGTCCCGACCAGTTTTCGGGAACCTTGAAGGTTCTGCGGTAGTTTGATACTGGGTTGTAGTCGCTCTTGCCCGTAAAGCGATCGCGGATATACGGCCAATCGTTTTTATGCGGATAGTTTACGTTCGTATAAATCGGAATACCCCAACCGCGCATTTCCACGCAACTCGGGACATCTATTTCGCACCACTCCGAATCATCGTAACTATTATTCCAAAATCCCATCAGCCTTTTCGCCGGGTCGCCGCACCACCTGAAGCGCCATATCCCGTCAAGGCTCATTTTGTATGGCGAAGAAGGCTCGATTTCGTCGGTGAACGCCGCCTTCTTATCGGCAAGCGGAATCGAATAGGTCCTCGCCGCGAGGCGAAAACGCGAATTGACTTCGAGATTTTCCCAGTCGTTCTTCTGCCCGGCCCAAGCCAAAACTGTCGTGGCTAGAAACATTCCCGCCATAACGGATTTTCCTCTCATCTTTTAAGACTCCTCTCTCTTTTTATCTCCTCGTCAAGACCCGAAGAATGTGCGGTAAAGCGAACGCACCGCGACATCGCGATCTTGAGAACGAATAGCTATCATGAAAGATACTTCACTGGAACCTTGGTTGACCATCGAAATATTGACGCCCGCAGATGCAAGCGCGAGGCACGCCTTTGCAAACATACCAGCCGTATAGCACATACCTTCACCGACGACCATCAAGATCGAAAGATCTCTTTCGACGAAAACATTATCTGGATTAAGTTCGCGTTTGATATGCTGGATTACGCGATGCTCTTTTTCCTTCGGCAAGAACTGCCCTTTTACGATAACGCACTGCGAATCCACGCCGGATGGCATGTGCTCGTAGGCGATTCCTTCATCTTCGAGAATCTGCAACAACCTTCTGCCAAAACCGATTTCGCGGTTCATTAGATATTTATCGACTACCACATTGCAAAAACCATCCGCAGACGCAATGCCGACAACCGTGCCAGGCACTACACGGCGCGATTGCACGATCATGGTTCCCGGCTCGCCAGGATGATTTGTGTTGCGGATATTGATCGGGATTCTCGCGCGTACTGCAGGAATTACGGCGTCGTCGTTGAAAACGCCAAATCCCGCGTATGCGAGCTCGCGCATTTCGCGGTAAGTCATCGTGGAGATGCCTTCCTTTACATCTGGCACAATCCTCGGATCGACCGGATATACCGAATCTACGTCCGTAAAGTTTTCGTAGACGTCTGCGCAGACTGCCGCAGCAAGAATCGAGCCGGTGATATCGCTGCCGCCGCGAGGGAAAGTCGCGACCTTGCCTTCCTTCGTATAGCCGAAGAAGCCAGGATATATGACAATTCCCTGGAAATTCGAAAACGCCCTTGAAAGCGTCGCGTAGCTTGAACTATCGAGCTGGGCATCGCCGAACTCGCCCTTGAGGACCATACCGGTATCGCGCGGGCTTGCATAGCGCGCGTGCTTGCCGCGCGCGCAGAAAGCTATTGCGACGAGCTTGGCGTTATTATCTTCGCCCGAAGCTTTCATGAGATCCAAGAACTCTTCTTTCGATAGCGTAGCGACTTGCGCGAGGCGATCGATTATATCTTGCTCGATTTCACGAACGATTTCATCGCCAAGCTTCAACTCGCCTGCGATTTCGGCGTAGCGTTCCACTACCGCGCCAAACTGCCTATCGGTATTTTCGCCTTTCAGCGCAGTGTTGGCAAGCTCGATCAAAAGATCGGTTACTTTAGTATCTGCGCCGTTTCTTTTCCCTGGCGCCGAAACTACGACTATACGCCTTGCGGGGTCCGCAAGAACTATGTCCATCACTTTGTTCAACTGTGCCGCGTTGGCAAGAGAACTGCCGCCAAATTTGCATACTTTCATATTTAAATCATCCTTAGCTTAACCGGTTTAGCTCCAATTACACCACTCTGCTCGATTTCGCTCAAAGCTTTTTCGAGGTCGCTCGTCTTCGCCTCGTGGGTTAAAACCACGACCGGCACAGGCTGGTTGCCGATGCTGCCGGATTGCTGGGACGCCGCGGAAATCGAAACAGAATGCTGGCCTAGAATCGAAGCGATCGTTCCGAACGCGCCAGCCTTATCTTCCACGAGAAAGCGAACATAGAATCTCGACGAAATTTCGCCTGCGGGGCGGAGTTTGATCTTCCCTTCGGAATATTGCGGCACTGCTCTAATGTAACGAGCTTGACCGCTCGCGATATTGCGCGCGATATCGCCGATATCGCCGACTACGGTAGAAGCCGTAGGTTCGCGTCCCGCCCCGCGGCCGTAATACATCGTATAATCGCTCATATCGCCTTTTACCATCGCGGCGTTAAAGGCGTCGTTGACATTGTAGAGCATGTGTGTTTGGGGAACAAGCGTTGGATGCACGCCGACTTCTACTTCATCGCCGCATTTCGCAACACACGCCAAGAGTTTTATTCTATATCCGAAATGGGCCGCGTATTTCACATCTTCGCCAGCCAAATTACGGATGCCTTCAACCTGCACATCGGCGAGTTTCGGCTGGAAACCGTAGGCAAGCGCCGCGAGAATGCAAGCTTTGTGCGCGGTATCGAATCCATCGATATCAAGACTCGGATTCGCCTCGGCGTAGCCGAGCTTTTGCGCATCTTTCAATACTTCATCGAAAGCGAGCCCTTCGTTTTCCATACGCGTCAGAATATAATTGCAAGTGCCGTTCAATATTCCGTGTATGGATTCTATGTTATTGCCGGCGAGCCCCTCTCTTAGAACGCGGATAATCGGAATTCCGCCGCCGACAGATGCGCCGAAATAAATATCTACACCGTTCTTCTGGGCTGTATCGAAAATTTCTTGGCCGAATTCCGCGAGGAGTTTTTTGTTCGCCGTGACGACGCACTTCTTTGCGTTTAGCGCATCCAAGACGAATTTCTTCGCAATCCCCGTGCCGCCGATTGTTTCTACTATAATATCGATTTGCTCATCGGCAATCGTCGATTGCGCATCGGTCGTCAGAATTGAGGTATCTACCGTTATTCCACGCGGCGTAGTAATATCCAAATCGGCGATTTTCTTGAGCACGATATCTACGCCTAATCTATGGGACATTACTTCGCGATGTCTCAGAAGGCCATCGGCGACTCCTGCGCCGACTGTGCCAAACCCCAATATACCAACTCCTATTTGCTTCATTTTCTTCTACCTTTTACTTGCCTGTCTCGAAACTTTTCACATCCTGCCGCTCAACGCATCGATCAAATCGCAAAGCCTCTTGAATGCGTGGCTTAAATCGTCGTTCGTTACTTGATACATATATTCGCCTGCTCGCGCCATCTCGCCTTCGGCGTTTTCAAGCCTGCGCTCTATTACATCCGCCGAATCTGTCCCTCGGCCCTCCAGGCGTTCGCGCAACGCCTCCATCGATGGCGGATTTATGAATATATCGACATATCCGATCTTCAATGGATCGGTGTTCGGAAGATTCCGTATGTATTGCCTGACTTTCGCCGCGCCTTGCACATCGATATCGAGTATCATCGAATTGCCTTCGGCGAGAACCTCTTCAATGGGACGGCGCAGCGTGCCGTAGTAATTGCCATGCACTTGAGCGTATTCCAGGAATGCGCCTTCGGCTATCAATTCCTCGAATCGCTCCTTCTTGAGAAAATGGTAATCTATGCCATCCTCTTCATCCCCGCGAACATCTCGCGTCGTGCACGAAATCGAATATACGATATCGTGATACTCTTGCAAAAGCATATCTATGAGCGTCGACTTGCCACAACCGGATGGTGCGGAAATAACGAGGAATAGCGGTTTTGTTTTCATTTTCATTGCGTCAGTCGTATTCGATCCATTTCTCGCGTTCGCGGCACTTGGCGAGGAAGTCCTTGGTCGTGCGCCACACGACGGGCGAGAGCAGAATGAGGGCGATCAGGTTCGGGAACGCCATGAGGCCGTTGAAGACATCGGCGAGGCCCCACACCACGGACACGGTCAGGTAGGGTCCGATCGCAACGATCACGATGTAGAGGAAGCGGTATGCCATGATCACGCTCCTAGTGCACTTGCGTTTGCCAAGCAGGTATTCAAGGCAGCGCTCCGCATAGTAGTTCCATCCGAGGATTGTCGTGAACGCGAAGAAACCGAGCGAAACCATAATGAACAGTCTAGCTATGTAGGCAGAGTTTGGCATGAACGCGAGGCCATTGGCAAAAGCTTCGATTGTTATGTTCGCGCCTTCGAGGTTCAGTTCCGGTCGCCAGGTCTCGGCCAGAACGATCGTCAAACCCGTCATAAGGCAGATTATGATAGTGAAGAAAGTCCCCATCATGCAGACGAGACCCTGTCGCGCAGGTTCGTTAGTCCTTGCGGCTGCTGCGGCAATAGGCGCGGAACCCAATCCCGCCTCGGTAGCGAATATGCTGCGCGCGATGCCCTTCTGCATGGCGATGAATATGGAGCCAATCGCGCCGCCGGTCGCGGCGGCGGGGTTGAACGCCGAACGCACGATAGTCTGCAACGCCCAGAGGATGTGCGCCAAGTTGCCGAGGATGATGAAAAGGCACATCACAAGATATGTCACGGCCATGAACGGCACGATGAAAGTCGAAACCGTCGCTATGCGCTTTAGGCCGCCGATGAGGACCAGTGCCGTAGCTACGGTCACAATCGCGCCGGCCACAACGGTACTGACGGAATAGGTAGAGCCGAAAAGGCTAATACCCGTAGACACGTCGTTTGGGTTGAATCCGGCGTCGAAGAACTGCTGCACCGCAGAAGTGATGCCGTGTATCTGCGTGATGGTGCCGATGCCAAACAGCGCCGCCAGCGTTCCGAAGACGGCGAACATCACCGCCAACGGCTTCCACTTCGGCCCGAGTCCCTTTTCGATATAGTAGAACGGGCCGCCAAGCACCTTGCCATCCTTGTCCACCGTGCGGTATTTCACAGCAAGAAGTCCCTCGGCATACTTGGTGCCCATGCCAAGAAACGCCGCCACCATCATCCAAAACAGCGCACCCGGGCCGCCAGTGCCAATGGCCGTGGCGACGCCGACTATACTGCCCGTCCCTATCGTGGCGGACAGCGCGGTGCACAAAGCGCCGAACGCCGACACTTCACCCGTCGCCTCCAGCCCCTTCTCGGTGCGCACCATATAGTAGAACGCGCGCTTTAGATGGAACAAATGCTCCATCCTCAGGAACGCCGTCACTACAATGCCTGCAACGAGCACCGTCAAAATGAGAGGAAGTCCCCATACATAACCATCGATCCTGTCTACCCACCCGGACAACTTCACGACCCATGTCGCAGAAGTCTCCACCGTCGCCGCAGCAATAAGATTGAACATGGCTTTCCTCCCTTGTTTTTCGGTGCTTCTACTTCTTGAGCGTCTTCAGTGTAAGCCCGGTAAGATCATTACCTTTTTCGTTGAATATGAACGATGCGATGTAGGCGACGACGACGCACACCACAAGCCCGATGCCACCTAGAAGGAACGGGTGGAACTTTAGTCCGAATACATCGCAGTTCAAAATTTCGCAGCTGAAGCAGACGAAATAGTTTGCCGTCAAACCGAGGACCGCAGCAAGCCCCTTTATTCTAGGCATAAACACGCCCATGAAGAAGAGACCGGTCAAGCCTGCCGTCAACATTGCGATATATTTGTTGAAGTTGTCGAAGAGCGCGTTCGATTCCATTCTCGCGAGCGTCAGCGCCGCGGTAATGCCGATAATTCCAACGACATATGTGCAAATCTGTCCGCAACGAATCTGGGATTTGCCGGAAATCCCCGGTCTGAAGCGCTTGATGAAATCTGTAACGACCGCGGTTGACGCGGAAGAAAGATTCGCCGAGAGCGTAGAAATGGTCGCTGCGAACACGGCCGCGATTACGAGACCCGCGAGCCATGCCGGCATTTCGGTTGCCATGAAAATCGGCAATACCGAATCGCCCTTCGGCATCGTTACATCCATCGCCTGCGGGTGGGTGTGATAGAACGCGAAAAGCGCCATGCCGATTCCGTAAAACACTACCTGCGCAAATACGCTCATGCAGCCGTTGAACCAAAGCGAACGCTTAGTTGCGTTTTCATCGGGCGTTGCGATATAACGCTGGATTACGCACTGGTCGCTCGTGTAGCTCGAGAGGTTGGAAATAAGCCCCTGCACCGCGACTACCCAAAATACCGGTTGCGTAAAGAGGAATCGGAAATCCCACATCTTGGTCTTGCCATAGCTATCTGCGACCGACCAGAATGTCGTGCCGCCAGTCTTCAAGATTAGAATTACGAGCACCGAAACTGCTCCGCCCATAAGGACGATTCCTTGCACGAAGTCAGACCAAATAACCGCCTCGAGGCCTCCAAGCGAGCAGTAAATCATCGTAAGAATGCCGCAAATAAGAATACACGCGTCAATCGAAATTCCGGTTACCGCGTTTAGCGCAATCGCCGGAAGAAGCGTTACTACAGCAACGCGGCAGACCATGAATACAACGAACGCCGCCGAGCCGAATAGCCTTACGCCGAGATTGAAGCGCTTTTCAAGGTATTCGTATGCGCTCGTGATTCCGAGGCGGCAGAAGAACGGCAAATAGTAATAAATCGCGACTGGCGCCATGCCGATAATGAAGAACGCCATTACGAAGTAACGCCAGTCTTGCAAATAGGCCTGCGTAGGGATCGCGATGAATGTAATCGAGGAAAGCATTGTCGCAAAAATCGACATGCCCGCGACATACCACGGAATCTTGTTGCCGCCCCGGAAATAGTCGTTCTCGTCTTTTTTCTTGAAGATGAAGAAGCATGCCATACCGACCATCAAAAGCGCGTAAACGCCTACGACGCCCCACGCCATCGCGCCGAATTTGCCAGTCTTTTTGAAACTCGCGACCGATACAGCATCCGTACGCGTCTTCGGCGCCTCTTCGCCGCCAACGATAAGGAGAGTATATTTATCGGGCGTCTTTCCGCTCTTCAAGCCCGCAGCCGCGCCACAGCGGGGTTTATCGCCTTCTGCGAGTTCACCGTATTCGCACCACGCATCGGTAACGCAGTTGTAGGCATATATCTTTCTTTGCCATCCGAGCTTTTGCGCGTCCAAAGTGCCAAGCCATTCGGCCGTGAAAGCAGCTTCTTCTTCCGTAAGCTTTTGACCGGGCATCTGATATTTCTTTTCTAGCGCAATCGCCCTGCGCTTATTGCACCAGCCTTCATAGCCATAACCGCCAACGAGAAGAAGATGCTGATGGCCGCTGGGCAAAAACGCCGAGCCGATTGTCGTGATATTCTGCGGGAGGTTGGTTAGCTTTGTCCAGCACCCTTCGCTTAAGATATAGGCGTAGCCATCGCTCAGCGGCAGCCCCGTCGCCTTATCGATACCACCATAAACGACAAGCCGCTTTTCCTTCTGGTCGCCATTTTGTATGGCGGCGACGAATTGGATTCTTTCGGCGACATCAAGAGCATTGCCATCTTCGGTCTTAAGCCCTTCGCCAATCGTCGTAAGCTCCTTCCAGCCGGCATCGCGCTTTTCGAGGTCTAGAAGCCAAACCTTCTTTTCACCGACTACATAAACTTTATTATCGTCTGCCGCAGCTGCGCCCATCCATACCGCCTCGGGCAATTCCGGCAATTCCTCGACATTGCCTTCGCCATCGAGCAAGAACGCAGTCTTGAATTTTTCGCCATCCGGCTTATCGCTCGCAGTTCCGCCCGCGCAGAAAATTCCGCTCGGCGTAGAAACGCTAACGCCTTCGGCTACTGCCTGGGGCAATTCGCCGACGCTCTTCCACTCGCCTTCATTGCTGCGAACGACAATATCTTTGAGGAATACTTTCTTATTGTCAACGAAGTCGCTGCCGCCGGCGACAACAAAGACGCCATCCTTGGCCTTGTCTTTCTTATCCACGATAAAGCCATGGAAAGAGCGTGCCGCCTTGATTGGGGCTTTTTCGCTCTGCTGCCATTGAACTTCAACTGGCGTAGCGAATGCCGCGTATGCAAGCACCGCACCGACTATAGCTACTAAACTTCGTTTCATAATACTCCTTCTTTTAAGTATTTATATTATACCATATTATAGACCCCGAGGTCTAGCCCCAAGCGAAAATAAAATATACCTAAAAGAAGACAAAATGACGCTATTTCGCTAGTTTTTTGAACATTTCGTAGTATCTTTGCGCTAAAATTCGCTGACTCGCACGGTCGAAGTGATGCTGATCTTGATTAACTAGCCCCTCGCTCGAGACTGCGGCGCTATTTGAAAGTATTTCCGGAATCTTGTTGATCGCAGGGTTGATTTTTGCTGCGTGGTCGGCCATAATGCTTGTTTTGACGGTTTTTCCGGTCTCGGGATCGACTTCTTTTTTCGTATCACGCCTTTCCCAACGCCCGATTTCGCCTACGATGAAAGGAATAGTTTCATCGCCCAATTCTTTCCTCAGCGCTTCGGCCAAATCTTTTACTCTTCCGGGATAAGTCCTCATCAGCGCCCTTCCATCGTATTTCGCGGCATCTGTTTCGCCTTGATGCCAGAGAATCGCGATGAATTTTCCATTCTCTGCGGCGACTTTCGCCCTCTCTAGCGCCCTTTTATAGTGGCTTGCTCCGACCACCCACGTCTTTACGCTAGTCCCGCCGACCGCGCAAGGCACTACGCCTACCGTCTCGCCCGGGTGGTCTTTCAGATATAGCTTTACGAAATCGTCAACGGGGCCTACTGCCGCATATTTGCGGTCGAAATGATATGGCGATTTCGCCGCGACCCATTTGTTATCGCGATTTAGTTTGTATGCATTGGGCACGATTTCGCGATCTTCCGGCTCGAGCGCGCCGCGTCCTGCCATATTGGATTGCCCGATGCAAAGGATAAGTTTCATATCTTTTGGCGCGGCGACTTCGACTTCGCTTGGGTCGACGGCAAGTTCCCCGCCGGATTCATATTTCGCAATCGCTTCAGCGGCCGATTCCGTCGTCTTGGTCTCTTCCTTCGCATCTTCGCCCTTTAGCAATATTGCCTCGCCGCTCAAAGGTGCCGGCGCGCTCCCCGCCTTCGCAAGTAGCTCAGCCAGCTTTACTTCTAGAGTATCCGCCCAGACATTGTAGCCGTCTTTATTAGGATGGAGCGCATCCTTGAAGAGTTTTTCGTTCAGTTCGCCAGTTTCAAGAAGGAAATTTTTCCTCAAATCCATAATCACTACACCATCGCCGTCTGCGAGCTTCATGATTAGTTCGTTCGCCTTGTCTATACGCTCCTTCGCATTGGCGCCGGCCTTCCTATCAGCCCGCGGCAGAATCGGCATCAAAATAATTCTCGATTCGGGGAATTTTTCCCTAAGAAAACGGACAATCCTCTCGACCCCCGCAGCGACTTCTTCGCCGCTCGCCCTCTTGCCGATATTGTTCGTTCCGGCGAGAACCTGAAATACCTTCGCCTTGTAGCCTTCAGCTTCGCCATTCTCGAGTCGCCACATCATATTTTCGATTCTGTCGCCCATTACCCCGAGATTGAGTATCTTGTATTGGCCAAAACGCGCTTTGAGAACTTTCCCTCCACCACTCTTTTCGTTGGACCAGAAATCGCTTATCGAATCGCCGACAAGCACGAGATCGTATTCTTTCGGCCCTTCCTTTATTTCAACAAGCTTCTTTTCGTGCCTGGGCATCCACCAAGATTTTTCATTTTCTCTTGAGCTGGAGCTCATGATTGCGCTGGGCTTGGCTACTGCGCCTATCGCAGATAGCGCAGCCATTAACAAAACGACTTTCTTATTCATATTCTTTAGCCTCCCTTACTTCTTCTTGCTTAATTCGCAATTTTCGAAATTTACGCCGTGGAAAAGGTTTATGTGCCGCGAAGGATCGTTCGCCTTTACCTTTAGGTTTTCGAAAGTGAAATCTTTAAGCTCCATTACGTTCAAATCGCCATTCGTCCTGAAGAATGTCTGGCATGTAACATCGCAGTTTCTCATCGTCACGTTCCGCGCGTGACTCTTTACATCCACTTTCGTCCTGCCTTCAAGGTCTGCGAACTGAGTCCAGGGATAGCACAAGAGGAAGCTCGCGCTGGTCCAGCCGTTCACATTCTCGACAAGAACATTTGTATACTGCTGCGGAGTATCCGTTCGCATCTTGAGATTCAAGAGGTTGGCGCAACCTTCTACTCGCGAATTTCTGAATACGATATTATCGGCGTTTACGCATTCGCTGCCGAGCGTAAGGGCGCTATGGGTTCCGCGCGATGCAATGTAGTTTTCGATTAGGATATGCTCGTTGTTGCCATTGCCCGGATGACGCTGGAAGTCGTTTGCGAACGCCCCCTTCCCGCCTTTTATCGCGATTCCGTCATCATTGTTCGAAATCCAGATATTCCTTACTACCACGTCGCAACATGCGTCTAAATCAATGCCGTCAGTCGAAGGGCCCTTCTTGTCGTCCGGCTTGTGAAGCGCATAAAACCTGCAATTCGTGATTTTCAGCAAATCGCATTTATAGAAATGCGTCGTCCAGAACATGGAATTTTGGAAGTTCACGCCATCTATTCTTACGCTCTTCGAATTCGATACATATAGCACCCTCGGGCGCTGCTCGTCTTTGTTTGTGCAAGCCCTATTCCATTTGCGCCTTAACCAAAACGCCTTCCACGCCTTGAAACCATTGCCGTCAATCGTCCCGGCGCCGGAAATCGTAAAGCCGTCGCATCGGTCTGCATTGACAATCGCCGGGAAATATAGGCAGGTCTGCCCCTCGATTCTAGTCTCGATTACGGGATAATCCGCGAGGTCATCGCTGCCTAAAAGCATCGCGCCGGGCATGAGGTGCAAATTTACTCCAGGCCTGAAAAATATAGCGCCGGTAATGAAGGTGCCGGGCGTTACGACGATTGTGCCGCCGCCTTCCGAGGCTACGCGGTCGATTAGATTCTGAATCTCGTGCGTCCTTACTTCGCCTTCATTGGGATATATCCCATAATTGGTAATTTCGTAAAGTTTCCCATCTAGCTCTACTGCTTCATCGGCAAGGAACCAATCATCCATCATCGTGCCATCAGGCCACTTGCTCGAGCTATCTTGCCCCCTAGCGACGATAAATGAGCAGCAAATCGCGGCAAAAACCACACTTTTCGATAAAATTCGTGTATTCATGCCGCGTATTATACCATTTATTGCCGGCTTTTGCTAGTAGCCTAAAGGATAGATTATGCACCCCGCCCCGCTCACCGCTTGGTAGGGCGGCCGCCCCTCAGTCCGCCGTTTCTAGCTATTCGCCCCGTCAGATGGCATATTTCTCGCCCGGCGGCATGAAGTTGACGACTTCCGCCGTCGCATCCTCGAGGTGGAAGGTCATGAGCTTGTTGCCGGTCTCTGGGTTGTAAATCTTGCGCAGGAATGGCAGGGTCTCCAGCATCTTCTCCTGATGCGCCTCGCGTTCTGCTCCATCGTCGAACACGGCACGACCGGTCAGGCGGAGCCACTTGACGCCATCGTAAAGTCCTACAAACTCCAGTTTCGGATTCGCCGCGAGCTGGCGATAGACCTCCTTGAAGCCGCCGATGCCGAATATCACGCGCTCGCCGTCGATGAAATGCCCTGAAATCGGGCGGTTCTTCGGCTGGTCGCCGTCCACCGTCGCCATGAAGAGCGTCTTAGCCTTGGCGATTGTGTCGCAGAGTGCCTGTGCTGTCATCTTGTTCATTTGTCTTTCCTTTCGTTTTTTGTTTTCAGGTGAGCGAGAATCTTCCCGAGAAGACCCTCGAAAATCTCGGCTTCGCCCTTGTCGAGCGGCGAATAGACGAGCCGGACAAGCCGCCGCGAAATGGACTCGAACTTGTCGCGTAACGCCTCGCCAGCGTCCGTGAGCGCGACCACCGTGCTTCGCGCATCGTCGTCCGACCGCTCTCGCCGGACAAGCCCCATCTGCTCCAGCTTATCGACCAATACAGTGGTCGTCGGCCTCGTGCGGTGCGAGAACGCCGCGAGCTCGTGCATCGCCGTGGGGCCGTTCCTGAACAGGCAGGCGAGCACATCCCCGTGCGACGGCACTACACCCGCCATACCTGCGGCGGCGAGCTCTTCCGTAAGCCATTTCTGCATCATGGCATGAATCCGGCTTATCGACATTATGGCATCGTGCTTCACGGCCGCATATTATATCATTAGATATCTAACTATGTCAAGGGGGTGCCAACAAAAATTCGAGGCTGCGCGCCGCCGTTCAGAAAGTTCAGATGTTCATTTTAGCAGGTAGGACAGGAGAACATGTAGTTTTTCTTAACGCAGAGTGCGCAGAGGTTGTTTAATCATAATTTCTAATTTCTAATTCCTAATTCCTAATTTCTAATTCCTAATTCCTAATTACTAATTCCTCCTGTCCTCCATGCTAAAATAAAAACAGGTAACAGGTGCTGTAGGGTAATCCGGTTTTAGGTGAAGGATCAAGGTGAAGGTGAACAATGGTTACAATTCCATTCTAGAACTCCTTTACTTGCACTGCAACATTGTTTATTGCTAATGAATGAATCTGTTTACTGGCATTATACACTATCTGACATCCCCTTGTCCATAGCAACCACAAAATCTCTTTCGCACCCGTAGTTGGTGAAAACTGGTCAGGGATACTATGGGATACCAGACACCACAGTCCCCCATTTGAACTCGCTTCGCTCGCCTAGTGAGAATTTGGGTGACCTATATTCTCACTTGAAAACTTATCAAAAACCTCAAATATCCCCCTATAAATGGTTGTTTACCTCGAAATATTCTTAAAGGAGGGAAAATCTTTGGTAGATAGCGCCACCGCATTGCAATGGCGTTATCTACCATGGTCGACAGGGCCATTGCATTGCAATGGAGCTATCTACCATGGTCGACAGGGCCATTGCATTGCAATGGAGCTATCTACCATGGTCGACAGGGCCATCGCATTGCAATGGAGCTATCTACCATGGTCGACAGGGCCATTGCATTGCGATGGCGCTATCTACCAAAAACGAAACCTCCGCCACTTTTCTTACGGAACCTTCGCCGCGGTCTGAGGGCAAATGGTAGTTTATCGTGCTCTATACGAAAAATCCCGAAGGCTGAAAACTCGATTATCAAGCGGTTCTTCCATATTTTCCATGAACCACTTAAGACGCGAATGTATTGCCGCACATTAATTGCTACTGGCATGGACTAACTCCTTCGTTCTTTCGACGGCGCATATTATACAACAATATTGCGCCTCTATTAGTCAACGGCAGCTTAAGTCGACTTTCGCGTTTTGGGCGTGTTTAAGCTGTATTTCGCGTCTCATTCTATTCGACAACCATCTTATGCAGACAACCGTCCGGCATCACTCGACTCCTTGCACCCAAAAGGTCATAATTGGAACTCGCGAACAACATTTCAACCTCAAATCCACACAAATCTGCTCAACGGTACGGCACCAAATACATCATGTAGCATATTGGTTGCAATTGACTGTCCACAGTCATAATATATCTTAACTGAATTCAGCCGTTCTAACATCGGTTTATGAGACTCAACAAAGGTTGTCAATTCCAATGATATAGAAACGAGATTCCGTATCAGGGAAGAGAAAACTACCTGACTCGTCCACAAACACACTCAATTTGTTTCTATCGCCATTCATTAATCATCACCTTCAAGAGCAAGTGGCGGAATTAATTCCGCCACTTACGCGGAGACCTTCCCCCGCATCCAGGTGGTTCCGGCCTTTCAACCCTCGCCAACGAGTATTATATCAAATTCACGATCAATGTGCAATATGGTGCCACGAAATTTTACCGCGCTGGGGATCCCTACGATGCTCGGGCTTCGCCCTCGGGCAGCTTGGCGCAGTGATTAATTAACCATGCAGAGCATGTAGAGCATGTAGAAGAATCGTAATATTTCGCTATCGCGAAATATCTACATGTCTCTGCCTGTTCTACATGGTTCATAATTCTCCAACTCCAACTTGAAACTCCAACTCCATCGCAGATTAGGGATTGCATAGACATGAAGACACTGCGCGAATGGCTTATAAAAGAATGTATTTTATACGATGAGACCTATGATGTCACTTCATAGCATCTATATGCTTGGCAGTATCTTTGAAATTGATGAATCTTCCACCCCCGGCGATTGGCCAGTCGTCGCCAGAATAAACTACCGATTTGCTTTCCAACGGGGCAACCGACTTCACAAATTTGTTCATATTGTCTACAAAAGAGTCGTCTGGCGTTTTAGAACTTTTTATCTCAATGCCATGTATGCGCCTAGCCTCTTCCACAACAAGATCAATCTCAGAACCCGACTTGCCCCTTATATAATAAAGCCCGGCTCGCACCCCTCTGTTCAGTCGCGCCTTGAGCGCCTCAACCACAACGAGGTTCTCGAAAAGTCCTCCTATGAGGGGATCGCGCGCCACTTGCGAAGGATTTGTAATATCCAGCAGATGCACCGCAAGGCCAACATCTGTGAAATATATCTTTGGCGATTTAACAAAACGCTTTCCAAAGTTGTTGTAATACGGCTGAAGTATAAATAACACGAAACTCGCTTCCAATACGCTCAACCACTCCTTCAATGTCGTCGCGCTTACACCGACCTCGCCTGACATCGCCTCAAGGTTTACTATCTGACCGACTCTACCGGCCAACAATCTGAGGAATAACTCAAATTCGCGCTGATGTGAAACATTTATGAGCTGGCGAACATCCTTTTCGACATATGTTCGGTAGTATGCCTCATACACGTCATTGGGATCTTGATTCCTGTCGTATACGGCAGGGAGGAATCCTTTGAACATATACTCATCACGCGATAGAACAATTCCCGCACTTCCCAATTCACGAATTGAAAACGGCAAGAGAGTCAACAAAGCGGTTCTTCCCGCCAACGACTGAGACACGCCCTCGCGCAGTCTAGGTTGGTGCGAACCGGTAAGCACAAACAGCCCGTTCCCGCCCCGGCGGTCAACCTCTGACTGAATGGCGCTCAGCAAATCTGGGACTCGTTGTATTTCATCTATAATCGCGGGGCAGGGAAACTTCTCGAAGAAAGCCTGCGGATCGCTTTCAGCAAGTCTTCTTGTCGCGCTATCCTCTAGGTTCGCATACGCATATTCCGGGAAAACCATCTTGGCGAGCGTAGTCTTCCCACTTTGCCGAGGGCCTTCTATCGTCACGACTGGAAATGTCGCCACAAGTAGCTTTAACTTGTTCGCTATCTCACGCTCTATCATGTTATGCCTCCTCTTTTCATGTGCGGCATATTATACCAAAATCATCGGACAAAAGTCAAGTGCGACTTGGGATTTGTCCATATATTCTGTCGCGCAAATGCAAACTGTAATTCCAAACATTTTACTTTCGCCTCAGCCGCCGCTTGGCATAGAGGTTAATTAACCATGCAGAGCATGTAGAGCATGTAGTAGTATCGTAATATTTCGCTATCGCGAAATATCTACATGTTTCTGCCTGTTCTACAAGGTTCATAAAGCTTCAATCTTCAACTGCGACTAAGCCACTCGCGGAAAAAGGGGTTGGAGAACCGGTACACGCCCTTCCGCCTGAAGATGAGACGATCTTCCTCAAGACGAGAAATTACACGCCGGATAGTGCTTACCGGCATGTTGACATTTGCAGCGAAATCGGCCGAATAAACCTGCGCGCCTCCGTTTTTCGCCAGCGCGCAAAGCAATCTGGCCTGCGGGTTTGTAAGCCTTTCGACAATCGCCTCGTATCCGCCGCGCTCTCGACTGAAAATAAGTTCAATGGCAGCTGAAAAGTCGTCGGACGAAACTTCTGCGCCTGAGCCGGTTGTTTCCCAAAGCGCCTCGCACAGTTCCTGAACATCACCAGAAACACCATCCGCAAAATCGATAATTTTCGCAATTACGCCATTCTCGATGTGCCTATCGCCCTTTCTGAATCGCTCAGCTATGAACTTCGTAAAGGCCACTTGGTCTATCTCGTCGACCGTGAATGTCAGTGCGGACTTGTAGAAAGGACTATCCATATTGTCGAAAATAGACATCATATCGTTGCGAACGCTACCCGTGAAGAAATATGGCGTATCGGCCTGAAACTGAATTACACTACGCATTTCCGCCAAAACAGCCATGGCGTTCTCTATTTTGAGAATATCCTGAAATTCGTCGAAAACAATACAGGTTCGACCATCTGCCGCAATCTTTGCAAGTGTCGATAATACTGCTCCCAGAGAATCCGGCTCGGCTGCCGCTCGCGTATCGACAGAAATAGTCGTCGAACCGTCTTTAGGATCGACTGCAATAACCGGTCTTAGTCTAAACGCCAACTGAACTGCCTTTTTTAAAAATGACATCTCCTCGGACGCCTTTGCTATCCCCTTCATTACACGCCCACAGAAGTCGGATAGGGAATTGATGTAGTAAAGGTCAATATAGACGAGTCGCATCTTGCGCATACCGCCTATTGCGTGCTTGATGAGCGACGTCTTACCCATACGTCGTTCACCCTGTATAACGAGATTCTGTCCCGATGCGGCAAATTCCTGAAGTTGTCTCTCTAGTTCCGGTCGCGGGCAGAAATTCTCGCCGCTTACTACGCAGCCGTATTTGAATGGTTTCATCTTCCAAATTCTCCTATACGGCGCATATTATATCAAATTGCGTTGCGCAAATCAAGTCTGTATATTGCGCAAATTGCGCAGCGCAAAATGCAAAATCTACTCATGTCGTATTGTCCCAATTTTATCTCGCGCTTTCGACGCTGAGGCGCAGAGGTCGTTTAGTAGGGCGGCCAAAGCGTGGCCGCCGTCGCTTAAACAACCAAAAATCCTATGTATATAAAAAGAGGCCGCTTGGAATAGGAGAATGTCTAACGGGAATATTTCAACCGTCCAAGCGGCCGGGTCTAGCGAGCGTTGTTGAGAGCAACCCGCCAGACCCAAAATCGTTTTTTATGGCGTCGTTTGTGCCGTATCGCTCACCGAGAGTTTATAGTAGAGTACATTGCCCTCACCAAAGCTAAATGTAGGCACCGCAAGCGAAATTTCCTGACCATCAGCCGTGGCCTGCTGTTCGGCGGCAATGGTGATGGTTGGATTCGCTACCGTTGGATCGGTTATGGTGCCAACGCTATAATAAAGTCCCTTCTTGACACCCTCTTTGAGCTTGAATGTCGGCTTCTCATCTGTAAACGCAACAGGCTCTTCTTCATCATCACCAAACTCAACCTTGACTTCTTCCTCATTTAGCACGGCACTTATGGTATAGGTGCCTAGTGTCGCAGTTGATGTTGCTATTACCTTGTAGTAGCTCGTTTCAAGTCCCTGCGTGACCTGAGCGTCGGTCAGCGTCACGTTGTATGTGGCAGCAACCGCATCGGCAACATCCTGATCGGCGAGGCCTTCAACATTGGTTGTGGTGCCATTCTCAATATCCGGCCCCTTCGTGTATTCCAAGGTTTCTCCAACCTCTTCACACTTCGTGCCCTTCGCAGGCTTCGTATTCGTCGCCGTCTTCGGCACGACAACCTTGCCCGCCTCGACCGAAATCTCGAACGTCTCCGCAAGCGGCGCTACCGAAAGCGTCAGCGTACCCGCGCCAGACTTCACAAGAGTCGTGTTGCTCGCCGCACTAAGGTCAAGTATTACATCCACATCCAGCGACAAAGAAAGCCTTTCGCCTGCATCACTTGTAATCGCTTCGTTGGTTGTGCGGGTAATCGTTATCTCGGTGGATGCAGTGGGGTCTTCTGCCAAAGCTTCAGCAACAGCAATCATTGCATCGGCTATTGAATCGTAATTGTTACCGCCATAGCTCGTTGTAGTGAAGTGAATGAGCTTCGTGTAGTTGGCGTCATACCCTTCGGCACCTTCCGTCCATGTGGCATCAACCTCGGTATTATCACCCAAAGTATATGTCGTATAGGTCGCGGGGAAGAACAGCGCACCACCCTGCGCCGAAACCGTAAATTTGGTGGAATCCCATGAAGGTGCTGTCGTCAGCTTCAATGTTCCTTTTCCCGACTGGTCAACTTCGGCCACATTGCCGCTCAAAGCCGTCCCCCATTCAATCGTCGCATCTTCATCTATATTGACCTTAATCGCTGCCGTCGAACCGGAGATTCTTGCGGAAAGGTCGGTCGTAACCGCATCGGCAAGCTGCAAGACACCGCCGCGGAATGTGATGTTCCCCGAATAATACATATTGGGCTCGACGGAAAGATACAATGTTCCATCGTCGATATAATAGCCACGCGCTTTCTGAACAGTAGATGTTAAAGTTCCTGATCCAACTTTGCGTATATAATCGCTTCGTTCCGCATAAGCACCACCTACTGCCGCCAAATAACCGGTAATGTCGCTATCGGTATTGAGCGATCCTATTACATAGGTTCCACATCCACTGCGATTAGAATACAATTGACGCCTTGCCTTGCCGTGGAATTCGCCAAATTGAACATCTACACCGACAACGGTGTTTTCTCCTTTGTTATTGTCATATTCCGCCGCATCGATATACCACTTCGCATTTGCGCTGCCAGCAGTTGCGGAGGTAATGAACAATTTGTATTTGTTAGTCGCGTAAAGTGTTCCAGAGAATTCGGAGTTATCTCCCGTAAGACGTACCGCGCCATTGCGACTATAAGCCGTCAAATCGAGAATGCCGCTACCAGAAAGATTTCCGCTATAGGTGAATGTATCGTTATGGCTGTGAAAAGTATTCTCTCCATTGATTTTCACTGGCAAGGGACATGTAACATTCTGTCCATTTAATCCAATGCCTGTTGTGCCATCAAGTATTATGCTACCAGAACCTTCAAATGTCTTAGAACGAATGCGACCAGTGCCCGTAAAGGAAACTGCTGCATTAATGGTAAGACCACTAATAAATGTATCGCCGGCTGGGAGATTTACCGTCCAACCGCCATCATTTGCCGGGAATAGCACAACCATCTCTCCTCCGGCCAACGGAACCGATTCTACCGCTTTATTGTCGCAAAGCCAGTTACCGGGAGTTTCAAGATTATTATCGCTTCCGAGCCCCGTCCAGACGTACGAACCATCAAGATTGCGAATCACGATGCTGTCAGTCACGCTGGAATCAATGTAACATGTCTCGGAATCGACGGTCGCATCCGTACCTGCGGGGAGTATCAAAGAACCGCCGGTAACAGATATGGTGCCGGTCCACTTCGGTACATTCGTCAACACCAAGTCGCCATTACCGATCTTTGTGAAATCGGTCACGCCGTCGAATGTGCCAGAAGTAGTTACGGATATCGTTTCGGCTATATTGACGGTCAGGCTATGCGCATTGCCCGTCATGTTCGTGAACATCGTTGCGTTTGCCTCGCACGAAAGGTCAATCTCCGTGCCATCGGCTTCCAGCGCAAGAGATGCCGGGGTGTTGCTTCCTGAAAGGGAGACTGAGCCACCCGCCATTATGAGTTGGGCGATATTTGATGCATTGAGCGTCAATTTCTCGCTGCCGACCTTCCTGAGTTTATTGCCGTTACCAGACCCAAATTCACCCGAGGTTAGAGATGATGGCTCATCATCCAACGCGCCAATCTCAACCGTGACATTCTTGGCGCCATTGATATTGAAACTTCCTCTCGTTACATACCGGCCAAACTTGTATGTGTCACCATCAGTGTAAAACATTTTCGTTGAACCATAAGACCCGAACGACCAGAACGCATCCTCGCTTGTGGCCGCACCGCTTTCAAAAAGGCTGTAGTCGCGATCTTGGGAGTATCTTGAGCCGCCATAATAAGTACCTTTAAAATTGGAGCAATTACCGTAGAAATGCACGCCATTGTAGGAAGTGCCGGATTCATGGTTATTCGATATGACGCTATCCTTATCGCCGCTGACATCGCCATAGATATTGATCATACTCGTACTGGAGTTGTTGAACGTGTTCTTAACGACAAGATTGCAATATATAATATAGTCAGAACCGGAATAAACAGACAAATTGTCGGCGGTCAGAGTATAGTCGCCTTTGATGGTATTGACCTTGAATTTACCGGTCAATGTAACATCGCGACCAAGAACAAGCGTTCCCAAATTATCGCTGGAGCTACTGCCGGTTATCGTGAGCGTCGCTACCTCAGAAGCAGGAATGAACACCTTGTCGGCATTTGCCGAAGGGGCGCTATCAGGCGTGGAATCATTCACCTTCCAGTTTTCCTTCGTGGTCCAAAGTCCATCGTTCGCTTCTCCAGTCCAGACATACAGATTTTCAGCATCGGCATATCCAAGCGTAGCGGTATATTTAGTATATTCGGTTTCGCCTATTGTCACCGTCTGAGTATCGACGGACGTAGAAGCGAAGATGCCGTTGTTACCAGTTACTGTAATATTAGCAGCCGTGATTTCCGCCGACTTCACCGAGAAGAGCACATACGTTCCAGGCTGAGAGGCATTAGGAATATCAACCGCCAAAGTGCTGGTGGCGGTAAGCCTGCCGCCAAGAACGATTCCATTACCCGTCGTGTCGGCAGGAACCGCAAGCACACCGCTAGAGCCGAAATGAATGCGCGTGCCGCTTGCCGCCGTGAATCCTGATCCAAGTTTGGTCGTTCCACCAGAAGTCGTCAAAGTTCCGCTGGCCAATGTTGAGGCTCCAAGGTCCAATGTTCCATTGCTGTTCTTGGTTATAGTAATGCCATCTGCAGTAGTGATAGTGGTTCCGAGTTTAAGCGTCTTACCCGTATCGACTGTAATCGTTGAGTTGTTCTCATAGTAAAATCCACGATTAGGCAGCGCGGTCATATCCACATTGGCAGAAACTTTCAATGTTCCGCCATTGAAACAGACGGCCTTTTCGGTAAAGGCAGTGGGGTTTCCTCCAAGCGCATAGTTACTGTAAATGGTTGGAATAACAATGGAAGATCCTGAATAATCAGACTTTTTGAGATTATACCTGAAACACCACTTACCCATGAAATTGCGGTTATTGCCCTTGATATGAACATTGGGCGATGTATCATCAAATGGAGCAATCATCAATGTTCCATTGCCTGTGAGGTCGCCAGAAAGCCAGCAGGTACGCGAATTGGAAGACGCACCCATTACCGCCGGTTTTTCGTCTGACGCGACAACAGAAATCTCACCTTTGAAATCTTGAGTGGGGCTGTTTCCTGCGGCACCCCATATGGCAAATCCCCAATCGCCAAGAACAAGTTTCTTAAAGGTATACGCCAAGCCCTTATTGGCGAGGTTGTAACCCCAGCCGGAATCGCTCGTACCGCCATCATAACCGCCCATAATGGTCAATGAATCGCCATTGAAAGTGGCATTGTTGTTGCCAGAAGCGCCATGTTGGAGTCTGCGCTTGCCATAGACGATATAATCCTTCCCCGCCTCAGGTGCGCCCGAAGGATTCCAGCTCGCTGCTGTTGTCCAATAGTTGTCAGTGCTCGAGCCTGTCGACTTGGTGAAATACACATACTCCTTGCGCTTGATCGACGCTTTGAAAACGCTATTCTCAGCATCCTCGGAGACGAAGAATTCAATACCGTCTATAGCATCATTGACAGTCGCCTTGGCGTTCGTGCCGCGCACAAGGCGCTCTTTGATGCCGTCGGCGGTAAGGCCGGAAATTGAATTCGGAACGGTAAAGACATCGTAGGAATAGGTTGTAGACTCGATATTGAACGCTGCCGACAAATCAACCGTAATATCCCCAGATACTGGCCAATCATCTGCCGTAAAAGCATAAGGAGTATTAGCTGAGGTATCTACAGTAACGGTTCCGCTTGAATATGTATTTGTTGCCCACGCCCCACTAGCCGCCAGACAGCATACCATCGACATTACAAGCGTTCGCAGACAGAATGAGAATCCCATACCCCATCCTTCATACTTCATACCTTTTATTTCCATCTCTTTGTTCATCATATTATTCCTTGTTTAAAATTTGAAACATGACACGAGACAGAGGGAGTTTGAGTGCAAGAAAATAATTGGAGAAAGGAATTTTGCAACTCCATTCTCCAACTTGTAACTCCAACTGAATCTCTCTGAACTTGGGACCAAAAACTTTCTCGAGAAAGTTTTAAGCCCCCCCCCCCCTAATCGGGAGAAAACCGCATGGGACTACGCGTAAAGCGCTAGAAACAAGCCTTTTAATGCCTAATTTTCTTATCCCTCTAAACATACTCCCTCAAGTACGGCGGTATTATATCATATTTTGCCGTCGAATGCACTATACCTAGGTATAGTAATTGGGAGAAATTAGTTCGAGTTTCGAGTTGGAGTTGGAGATTGGAATTGTGAATTTTCTCTTCGGCGGCCTGAGGGGCGACCGCCCTCAAAAGTGAGGCGGCGGTCGCGGGTCGGCGTACTCATTTATTCACTCATTTTTTCTAAGAAAACCCCATTGACCTATATGATAGAGTTATGATATAATATTGATGTCTCAGTTCAATAGGAGCCATTCATGTACGCGACTCAAATAAGGCCAGTAACGGATTTACGCAATCACTATCCCGAAGTGGAAAGCGACTTGGAGCGCGGTCCTGTCGTTCTAACGAAGAACGGTTATGGAGCTTCTGTTTTAGTTAGCATAGCCCTATACGACAAGTTGATGGCAAAACAGGCTATATATGAAGCAATTGCAAAATCGGAGGCGGAAATAGATGCAGGAAAAGGCCTAGAAGCAAAAGCGGCACTTTCCAAGATGAGGAATACACTTCATGTATAAGGTCGTAATTTCGCCGTCGGCCAATGCCGATCTGTTAAATACGCTCAAGTATATCGCATACGACCTTGAAAACCCGCAAGCAGCGACAAACCTCGCAGACAGATTTGCAAAGTGCTACATTGACCTTCAGGAATTTCCATCTGCTCACGAACTTTGCCGAGATCCTGTCCTCGCGCACGCTGGATATCGCAGGTATGCCATAGGCAACTATCTTGTAATCTTTCGCGTTGTAGATGATGTGAAAGAGGTGCGTGTTTTGCACATCTTTCATACACTACAAAACTACCTCGAAATCCTTGAAGGTGAAATTTAACGATGAAGTTTTTCGGCGGACTGAGGGGCGATCGTCCTACGGATTGTAAGTTCGAGTTTCGAGTTGGAGTTGGAGATTTATGAACCATGTAGAACAGGTAGATACATGTAGATATTTCGCGATAGCGAAATATTACGATACTACTACTTTCTATAAATTTCTATAAATTTTTTGATTACCCATTGCGTGAATGAACCATTTATGGTACAATATACGGGGTCTAGCCATGAAAGATATTATCGAGACGGAGGAATGCAAGGAATTTCGCGCACTTCTTTCAAAAGAGGAAGATGCGGAATACCGCAATATCAGACGCGTGCTACATATAGATGGACATCTTAAGTATCCGTATGGCGAAAAAATCGAAGGCGACACAAATCTTTTTGCTATTCGAATACGCAAAGGCGGCAATGCGCGATTTTTCTATGCCTACGATGACGGGACGGCTATTTGGATTCTTAATGGTTACGAGAAAAAGACAGAAAAGATCCCGAAATATGAACTGAAACGTGCCAAACAAATCAAAAGGAAGTATGATTTATGAACACTATAAAGAAGATGACAAAGAGAGACATAACCTCGCTAAGAGATCGTTTGACGCGTGAAACACGCGAGGAAATGGCTCGTGAGTGGGAAGAACCAGGCGCAGCAGAGGCCTTTAGCGCATGGAAAAAGGAATATGATGCCGAAACCGCCATGTATGCCGCCAGAAAACAAGCAAACTTGACGCAAGCGGAACTGGCCAAACGCATGAACATACCTCGCGCCAATGTCAGCAGAATAGAAAACGGACAAAACATTACAATCGCAACCTTCGCAAGATATTTGCGTGGTTGCGGATTCGATTTTGCATTTCGCATATTCCCTATTGCCGACACCGCTAAGGTTTAAAAGCATTCCGTGATTTACAAAGGACACGGAACAGAGTTGGAGTTGGAGAGTTTAGATAGCCGTGTAGAGGTGGAGAGGTGGAGAGTTTTTAGTTGGGGTTTCAAGTTGGAGTTGGGGGTTTATGAACCATGTAAAACAGGTAGAATCATGTAAATATTTCGCGATAGCGAAATATTACGATACTACTACATGATCTACATGATCTTCATGGTTAATTAATCCACACGCCTAAGCATCAGACGATGCGACCATCTGACCATAAAAAAAGGCCGGCATAACCGCCCCTTGCGGGGGTTTGCGACCCATGGGGAAGCAAACACGCCGAGCGAAGCGAGAGCCGAGCGGCCGTAGGACGACGACGGGCTTTTTTTTGTATAA
>JAFSMR010000020.1 GCA_017447805.1 Kiritimatiellia bacterium
GGGGGGGGTAACCCGAGAGATTGGAGATTTGGGTGTATTGGTTGAGGGCGTTGGCCGTGTAGGTGCGGTTTGTGCCAAGGTCCGGTGATTCTATGCGATTGCCAATGTCATCGTACTGGTAGGCGTACTCCGTCAGGTTCGTAGCCGCCGTGTCCTTAATCCCTGAGACGAGCTCGCTCCTGTCGTTGTAGCCGTAGTAGTCCGTCCTTGTCTCGCTCATCATCGAGCCGGAGCGCGTTATTGCAGTTCTGCGACCTAGCGCGTCGTTCATGTAGTCGTACTGCGATATTACGCCGCCGTTGATGTGGTTCCTGACCTGCGTCAGGAGGTCGCGGTTCTGCTCGTAGGTGTAGTACGCCAAGCCCGAGCTGCCGTACTGGAGGCGGCTCTTGAGGTCCGTACTTGAGATATCAGTCATTATTACAATAAATCCTCCGTCTGAACATGTCGGCTTATTCACAAAAATCAATGACCTTTGATCCGTTTTCCAAAAACATTACCTTTACCCGTGTGCCTTTAGACAGTACTGATTCTCCATCCCACATGTGCTGATTGACAGTTATTTTTAATTTAGCCGGGATATATTCGGGGACATTGCCATCTAGGTCTATGTAATAATCTACAAACCACGGAAAATCCAACGGGAGAATAAGACTGTGCCTATCCTTCACATATACAATTTTCCCAGTATACTGTTCTGCTTGTGATATGTCAAATAATGGCTTCTTCGTTTTTATGATTTCTTCAATATCGTCATCATAAATCACCCCTACTCGCATTTCACTGGGACCAGACAATTCTGGAAGCTCAGCCGTAGGTTTAAGGATTATATCATAATCGATCTCCCAATAACCTCTGGTAAGCTCATAAGCATTTTCCTCATATATGCTACGGCACGAGCAAATTATTCCCGCAAACGCCAACAAAAGTAGCTTTTGCACAAATCTAAATATCGATAATCTTTTCATAATTCTTTATCAACTTTTGTTTTAAGAACATTACCTGTAACTTATCCTAATCTCCAATTTGTCCTTTGTTGACTTTTCCCTATCTATATATGTATACCCCTTTCGACAAGTTGCGCCATAATTATTTCGCAGCTCGTCTATCAGATTTCGAGGATTGTCTATTGATGATATCTCACCGTTCATTACTCCTCCTTTGCTCAGAATAGTACAGCCAACAGTTGCGCAATTCCCACCTGCGGCTGTATATATACCTGGATCATTTTGAATTTCTCGCGCTTGTTTCTCCATTTTTCTAGCATCTTCTGGACATACCCACAATTCACATATTAATGCTTTTTTACTGCTGAAATCTACCGTATGGCCATATCCATTCCAGCTATCCCCAACATAAAGACGTCCTTTATTGTTCGAACCAAAAACGAGACTAGATGTGCTTGTTGTACTGTCTTCAGGATAATATCCAATTAATCCCATTTCAGGAAGTATTAAATCAATATGCCCTCCAAATCTCTTTTCGTTGGATAAATCTCGATTAATAACATATATTTTGACTTTATCTACCTCTATGCCATTTTCGCAACATTTCTCCTCTGGATGATTTGCATTGGCCTTTGGCAAAGCCGCACCCAAAAAATCAAAAATGTTCACAGAATTATTTCCGCATATATTATACAACCCACCAAAACTTAAAAATTCAAAAAAATCTCTTTTGCAAAATCGCGCACACTCTTGAGAATAATGTCTAAAATTGTGGTTCTTCCTATAAAAGTGTGGGTGAAGGATGTAGAAGTCTAAAAATCAGCGATCCATTGCCATTATATCAGCTGAGCCGCACGGCAAGCGAAATCCAACATTGCAATGAAAGGTTGAAGATGACCCCCTAGACAAGCGAACAGACATATGGGATAATCCTTGGTGACCAAACCAAAAGGAGAATCCCATATGTCTGATGCAAAGTTTATCAAACTTATTCAGGGCTGTCAACTGCCCCAGTATGAATTTGTAGATTCGCCGCATTGTCGGTTTTCGCGAATACCAACTATACTGTGAATTTACACGTGTTACCTAGAAGCGAGTTTCAGGAATCTGAATTCATCTATCGCCCTGCGACCCATCCTATAGGCCATATAGGCATTAATCGAGCCTTCCGCCGCTTTGCCGGCGACCTTGGATAGAATCGGCATTGAAGCGCCAAGGAGTCCGCCAAGCCCTTCTTGCGCAACATTTTCGGCATTTCCGCCGGCAAGCCATTGGGCTAAGCCATTAGACATTTTATCTGCGGCGTTTTCGGTTATTGCGCCAAGTTCGCCAGATACATAAATATTCACGAACCAATGGCAAAGCAATCTGAATGCGCCGCCTCGCGTGACTCTGCGGTTATATACCTTCGCTATCCTCGTTATCATTAAAGTCAAATTGACAAATACGATAACCATATCAATAATTTTCCAGGGGCAGGCGGCTGTTTTGAGCGCTATGAGAGTGCAATACTTCTTTACGATATCAAGAGCACGTTTTTCTTGCTCCTTCTGGAAGAATGCGAAATCATCCATCCAACCGTTGGAATCAGAATATCTTGAATCTTTGCGTAAAGATTCTATTCTCGCGGCGATATGACTTCTATCTTCAGGTTTGAAAATATTTTCATAATCATTGGGCAAGGAACGAAGATATGGTTTTATCTGCTCTTTCAGTCGTCTTTTCTCTTCGATATCGCAAGTATCCAAATTGCCTTTCACCTGATCATGCTTGGGCAATCTACCAACGAGCAAAAATAACTTTACAATAACATACAGAATAAGGGAAACCGGCAAAGCGAAAACCACAAGCGCCGCCCAAAATCTCCAACCCTCGTATGCCAGAACGAGCTGGAAGAGGCCGGCGAGCTGGAAATAGAGCCAAAGTAAAATTCCACCGACCACGAGCCATTTAATTGCGCTGAAAACTGGCGAGCCGTGCGTCGAAAATTCTTCCGTTTCGAGCTCGGAATCTTTCAGTTCGGCGGATTCGATAACTGCCCCCGCTTTAGAATCTGGAGCACGAGAAATTTCCACAAATTCCGGCTCGTGTTCTTGAGGCGCAATATCATCATCGCCAGCTCTTTGGGTGCCGCGCCGAGGCGCTTTGGGCGATTTTGCGCTCTTAGGATTTTGCGCATCGGCGGCAAGTGGCGGAGTTATATCTTCTGAATCGTATGCCATGAAAATTCTTCATCCTCTCTTCTTCTAGCGAGTTAGGCATTTATCTCAAGAACCCTTTGCATTATCGCATCAAGTCCCCTTTGCTTCGGCGGCAAATCTTCTCGCTCATCAAACATCGGGAATGTGTTGGGCCAATTATACGCGCCGATTTGCCAATTTGCGCTCTCGGGCCAATCTTCCGGCACGTCCCGGACTTTGAACTGTTTCAGTTCAATATTTCCGTCTGCGGTCTTTATGCGCGCGCGAATAGCCATTTCTTCTTTGTAGATTTCAGATGTATCGACGGCAGCACATGATATGAAGGCGGTTTTCTTTTCTTCTAGTCCCATTGTTCTTACAACGCTCTCGAGCATGCTGTGGGCGAGTTTTACCATTCTATCGCCTTGATCGTATACGCGATCTGCTTTGGTCGGAACTACTATAATACTATCTATTCTAGTTACGAACAACCCCATGAGGTAGTCGATGATTCCCGGAAACGGCAAATCGGGTTTGCGATGCTTGAAGAAAGCGAGAGCTTGCTCGGCAAATTTCTTTTCGGAATTATAGACTTGCGCTCCGCGATTCAGCAAATCAAGTGTATCTACGAAATATATCAGGCTATTTGCGTGGCTGCACCAAGATGCAATCGGCGCAATAATCGTTTCCACATATTTATTGTATGCCTTTTCGAAATCTTTTATCCAAGCGAAATGCGGCGAACTTTGAGAGAAATTTTCTTTCGCAAGAGGAATGAACTGCAAATCTTCGGCAAGACCAATAGGCGTATGTTCGAGGTCTTTGCGAAATTCTTCTCTCGAGCCTTTCGATTGCGTCTTGCCGTGGATTCCGAGTTTTACGATGGAAGGTGTTAGAGAAAGAGTGTAGTTGCAATATTCATCTACGAGAAATTCTTTGTAAAGAGCAATAGCTTTATCGCGCTCGACGCTGGAAAGATTCTGCAATGCTGCAAGATATTGCTTGAAAAAGCCCGACGCGCCTGAAATTCCGCCGAAGCGCGTTTCCATCCAGCCGCACCATTCGCTGTAAGAACGTCCTATCATCGCGAAATCGGCAACTCTTTCGCCCGGCAAATCGAGCATCTCTAGAATGATTTGCCTGCGCTTCTCTTTGCCATTCACATTTTTCACTAGGGTAAACGGGATAGTCAACACCGACCAATCTTTGGTTTTGGCAGGCCACTCGCCTTTTGCGAGATACTCTCGCGCCTGGGCATATTCAAATAATCGCCCGCCCTTCAGCGCATTTTCCTGAACTTTCTGGTCTTGATCGGAATCGAAAACCGCTTTCCACCCGTTAAGGTTGAAGGATTTTGGATTGTGATGCTTAAGTTGGTCGCCGACTGATGTAAGAAAAACGGTCTTGCCGGTTCCTTTTGAACCCATTAGCACAACGCGAATGCGCTCCCATCTGAAGAGCTTGTCGTTGAAAATCCTACCGATATTTTTATTGCTCTTTCTAATATTGAATATCTTGTTTATGAATTCCATATATCAAGTCCTTACCTCTGCGCCAAGGTTGCGGAGAACCGAGTCGATTTTTTTGGGTATGTAGATAGGCAAAGCGTGCTCGGCGCTATCAATCATTTCCAGTTTCGAGAGAGAGAAAACCGAAGAAAGGAAGTCGGCATTTTCTTTTCTTACTATCGGGTCGCGAAGGGCCTGAAATATGTATGTCTCGATATGCGCCAAAGCGGTCTTGTTTTCGAGCAGCAAAGAGCGTAAATCTGTAGCGCGCAAATAATCCAATCCTCTTGCAAGATTTTCATCCGTATCTAAAATATATGGATTTGGCGCCCCTTCCGGGAAAGCGCCAAATCCTTTACCCATAGTAAGACGAAGACCTGCCTCTAGCGCCGCCAGTCGGCGCTCGGTCATGCCCGGCCAATTTTCATCTTTCATCATTCTCGCAGTCGTAGCAATCAAAACAAGAGCGTGAACTTTCGAAGGATTTTGCAAAGCGAGGCGAAGCGCAAAAGAGCCGCCCATAGACCAGCCAACGAGGATTACTTTTTCTTGCTCATCCTCAAACGCCTTTGCAGTTACACCATTCAGATGATCGAGATACGAAAAAATCCTATCACACTTAAAGCCGCAAAGCGACCATGCTTGGGGTGAAGCAGCCCAACCATTCAAAACTAATACTTTCATAATGCCTCGCAGAATTTGACGATTCTTCTTCCAATTGCGTCCTTCGTCATCAGCGGCAAAACTTCGCTTCTGCCATCGGCACATACGAATACTACGCGATTCGTAATTGTTCCAAAACCCGCGCCTGGAGATGTTACATCATTAAAGACGATCATCGCGGCATCTTTATCGCGGCATTTTCTTTGCGCTTCTTCTATATTCGACCCCGTCTCTGCGGCAAACCCGATTTTAATCGCACCTTTTACGCTTTTAAGAATATCGGGGTTGCGTTCGAGTTCGAGCACTGAGGACATTTCGCTTTTCTTAAGCTTCTTTGCGGCAATTTTCTTCGGCCGCCAATCAGCCACTGCGGCTGTCGCGATGAAGAAAGTCTTACCATCGAATGGCTGCTTCAAAAGCAAATCGACCGACCTTTTCATATCTCGAGCGCTAACGACATCATGGCGAACGACGCCTTTAGGCGTTCGCAAGGCAACGGGCCCTGAAACGAGTTCTACCTCGTAGCCTTTTGCCGCAGCAGCGCGTGCTATCGCGTAGCCCATGCGACCAGTAGAGGGATTGGAAAGAAAACGCACCGGGTCGAGGAATTCTCTCGTCGGCCCGGCGGTTATGATGAAACGGCGTTTCATCTCTTTAGCTCGCAATATCAATTCTTGAATGTAACGATACCAGAACCCTTGCGAATAACACCGATTACCTTGTAGGGCTGGTGCTGCGCCTTGAGAATATTCGCAGCCTTCTGTAGCTCCGGCTTCGGAATAATTACGATGTAGCCGATACCCATATTGAAGACGCGATACATCTCTTCACGGTCGATCTTGCCCTGACGCTCGATGAATTTGAAGATTGTAGGAACTTCCCAAGATGCGCGGTCGATTTCCGCATTCGCCGCTTTAGGCAATACGCGCGGAATATTATCGACGAATCCGCCGCCTGTAATGTGGGCCATGCCGGTAATCTTCACCTTGCGCGCCAATAGCTTGGCAACAGGCTTGAGATAGCTGCGATGGACGGCAAGAAGCGCTTCGCCGAAGGTCTGGTTCGTGCCGGGCAGTTTATCTTGCCAGGAATATTGGCAGAGGTCGAATATTACGCGCCTGGCCAAAGAATATCCATTGGTCTGCAAGCCGCCGGATGGGAAACCGATAATTACATCTCCAGCGCGAATCGATTTGCCGGTAATGAGATTCTTCTTCGAAACATGACCGACAATCGTTCCGACAAGATCATACTCGCCGGCGGGATATAGACCGGGCATTTCCGCCGTCTCGCCGCCGAGTAGCGCCATCTTGTTTTCTTTGCACGCCTTGCAAAGACCGGAAACAATCTGCTTGAACTGGCCACCATCGAATTTCGCCGCGCCTACATAATCCATGAAGAATAGCGGCAAAGCACCCTGAACTAGGATATCGTTAACGCAGTGGTTTACGATATCCTGCCCGACGGTGTCGTGCTTATTCATCATAGCGGCGACTTTGAGCTTCGTCCCGACGCCATCGGTTGATGCGACGAGAATTTCGTCTCTACCGGAGGGCACTTTATGGAGTCCGCCAAAACTTCCGATTCCGCCTATTACGCCAAGCGTCTTTGTAGAGCCGACCATCTCTTTAATCGCCTTCAGGGCAGACATCTTGTTATCGATGTTCACGCCGGCCTGCGCATACGCGGATTTATTATCTTTTGCCATGATATTATAATGTATAACCGAGTAATCTTGACTACTTGAAACCAACCAGCTTTTTAGCCAAGCTTGTTGTTCGAGCCGAGAACCTTGACGATCTTGTGGATATACATCTTCTTCATGTTTTCTCTGGCAGGCGTCAAATACTGGCGGGGATCGAAGTGATCGGGATGTTCGGCGAAGTGCTGACGAATGGCAGCCGTCATCGCAAGACGCGAATCGGAATCGATGTTAATCTTGCAAACGGCGCTCTTGGCGGCCTTGCGAAGCTGCTCTTCCGGAATACCGACGGCATCAGGAAGCTTACCGCCGAACTTGTTGATCGTATCGACTTCATCCTGCGGAACGCTGGAAGAACCATGAAGAACGATCGGGAAGCCAGGGAGTTTCTTTTCGATTGCCTTAAGCACGTCGAAAGCGAGCGGCGGCGGAACGAGCTTGCCGGTCTTGGGGTCGCGCGTGCACTGCTCGGGAGTAAACTTATAGGCGCCGTGGCTGGTGCCAATCGAAATAGCGAGCGAATCGCAGCCCGTCTTGGTCGCGAACTCGATTACTTCCTCAGGCTTCGTGTAATGGCTTTCTGCGGCCTGAACCTCGTCTTCCACGCCAGCAAGAACGCCGAGCTCCGCCTCGACCGTTACATCATACTTGTGGGCATAGTTGACAACCTTCTTCGTGAGCTTGATGTTTTCCTTGAAAGGAAGGCTGGAAGCATCGATCATTACAGAAGAGAAACCGGAATCGATACAGCTCTTGCATGTTTCAAAGCTATCGCCGTGATCGAGGTGAAGAACGATTTCAGGCTTCTTGCAACCAAGTTCCTTGGCGTATTCGACGGCGCCCTGCGCCATGTAACGCAAAATCGTAGGATTGGCATACTTGCGCGCACCCTTGGAGACCTGCATGATTACAGGCGACTTAGTCTCGACCGCTGCCTGGATGATGGCCTGCATCTGCTCCATCGTATTGAAGTTGAAAGCAGGTATGGCATAACCGCCCTTAACCGCCTTGGCAAACATCTTCTTGGTGTTGACTAGCCCGAGTTCCTTGTAACTGGTCTTTTTCATTTCGCTTCGCTTTGATTTGTTTTACCCTGCACCTTCGTTTTTCATCCCAGGGACCCACTCCGGCGCAGGTAGAAAGCGAACTCTGGTGGGCTATAGTGGATTCGAACCACTGACCTCTTCCATGTCAAGGAAGCGCTCTAACCAACTGAGCTAATAGCCCGTAAAGTGGCGCAAATTATAGCACATTGTTTTTGCTAAGTCAATGGGGAAATTTAAAATTTTCTCTACCATTCAACAATTCTTGCAATTACTTCGTAATTTTCGCTCATTTTCATCACTTATCTTATTGGCGGCGCGCGAAATTCTTCAAAATCGAAGCGAAATTTTGCCGCCACTATAGACTTTTGTAGCAAAAATATGGTATAATAGGCGGCGTCGTGAAGATAATATAGGCTTGGTTGTTCTTATAAGGAGAGTTAGATTTTATGAAGAAAAGAAATTCGGGATTTATTGCAGCAGGGGCGATTTTGCTCGTGCTCGTTATTGGCGTTGCGGCATATTTCTTCTTCACTAATCGCGCTAGCAGAGCTCAAAATGAAAATGATCTAGGTAACCAAGGCGCCTTAGTCGCCCAAAGCGGCAATGAATCGAATTCCTCTTCCTATACGCGCAAGACTCCTCGCAAGAAAGTCAAAACCCAAACCCCCTTCGGCGAGGTCGAACTGGAAGTCGAAGACGAATGGGAAGATTACGCTCCGGAAGACCAAAGGCGTATGGAAGCAATGGAAATTGCGATGAGCGAAGAAAATCTCGATTCTCTCATAGCGATGATTCCAGATGTAATGGCTTCGACCAATTCTGCCGTTCGCAAAGAAATCGTCGATTCTCTCGATTGGTTTGGCGAAAAAGCGGCGCTTGAACTACTCCCCTTCATGGCAGATAGCGATGAAGAAGTCGCTGGCGCGGCAGCCGATGCGTGGCAGAGAGCAATTTCGGAAGTCGAGGATGAAAAATACAAACTCAGCCTCGTGGAAAACTCTATGATGGCAATCAAGAACAAGGATGCGCTCGAGACGATTTGCGATGAACTGATCGGCGGCGATGATCTTGCCGCGCTGCAAGTTCTCATAAATATAATCGGGTCGGAAAATGAAGTCGCAAGAGAAGTTGCAATCGAGCAATATTCCTTCATAACAGGCGAAGATTATGTCGATTTCCAGACTGCGGAACAATGGGTGCAGGAAAATCTGGAAGATTTACAGCAAGGCGCACCCTCGAATCAAGAAGAAAACGACGAAACGGCAACGGAGGAAAAATCAAATGGCCAATCAAGGTAGAATCCGTGCGCTGGCGCTAATGATTTCAGATGTAGTTTCAATAAGCTTCGTCTGGGCTGTCGTCGTTTTCACCTATTGGATTTTTGGCGGCAAATATTCGCCGAGCATATATCTTGATTTCTGGCCGGTCGCCGTCGTCTTCGTTGTCGCCAATGCTTTACTTGGACTTTACAACGGCAGCTGGATGTACCCTGGCGCGCCCGTTCCCGCAGTAGAAGAAATGCGAAGGTTGGTTGTTTCTTCGGCAATTTCGCATTTCGCGATCGTATCGATATATGTCTTGCTCTTCCAGACGATTGTTGGCTACTCGCGTATCGTTGTGGCCTTTTCAGGTGTAGGGACGGCCCTCCTTTCGCAATCTTTTCGAAATTGGATGCGCCTTACCCTTTCGCGCTTGAAACTCGGGCAAATAAAAGTTTTGCTCGCGGGCTCCGGGACAGTCGCGAATCAAATCGCAGAAATTCTGAAAGATGATACATACAGCGGATTTAAAATCGCAGGCTATTTCGATGGTGTGAAAGAAGAAAAAAGAGGATTGAAAATTTCTACTATTCCATATCTCGGTAAACTCAAAGACATCGTTCCCGAAGCGAAGAAACGCAATATAAAGATTCTGCTTGCATGCCAAGACGAGCGCTTCTTCCGTTGCCAAATGAAGGAATTTACGAGCTGGTTCACATACCTAGAGTATCTGCCGACAGCTTCAGCCTTCCCCGTTTTCGGCGCAAAAGCCGTTGCGTTCGATGGTATCGGCGGGCTAGAGATGGTAAATCAAGGCCGGAAAAAGCTTCTAAGATTCCAAAAGCGAGTCCTTGATACCATCGCGGCGCTGATAGCTTTTGCAATCGTCTCGCCGCTGTTCATAATTATTCCGATCATAATCCGCTTAACAAGTCCCGGGCCGGTATTTTATTCGCAAAAGCGCGTAGGCAGAAACGGCAAGCAGATTAAGGTAAGAAAATTCCGCTCGATGTATAGCGATGCCGATGATAGACTTAAATTTCTGCTAGCGCAAGATCCGGCGGCGGCTAAGGAATGGGAAGAAAATTTCAAGCTCAAAAAAGATCCGCGCATCACGCCTTTCGGGGCGTTCCTTCGTAAAACTTCACTTGATGAACTGCCGCAACTTTTCAATGTATTCATGGGGCAGATGTCCCTGATCGGTCCAAGACCCATTGTAGAAGAAGAAATCCGCCACTACGGCGAATATTATTCGACGGTAAATTCCGTCCGCCCCGGCATTACGGGGCTTTGGCAAGTTTCGGGTCGTAGCGACACCGACTATACCCGGCGCGTTGCGCTTGATATGTATTATGTTTTGAACTGGTCACCCTGGATAGATCTTTGGATTATCATAAGGACGTTCTTCGTCGTCATATTAATGCGCGGGGCGAGATAGTCCCTATTGCAGAAAACCATCGAATTTGCTATAATTGCGCCATGCAAAAACTTTTTATACTCGCACTTCTCGCAACCGCGCTCGCGGGATGTATCGGCTCGGCTCCTTCGCGAATAGCCGATAATTGGGCAATCGAATTTTCTCGTGCCGGAATAGAAACCGTAAAACCGAAAGATTCGAGTCTACCTTCAATCAAAATTTCATCGGTAAACGTACGCGCGCCGTGGGATGGCACGCGCCTGGCGGTAATGCGCAAGGATGGGTCGGTCGCCTTCGATCCTTTCAACACCTTCGCATCTGCTCCACAAATAATGCTGCGCGGCGTAGCACAAGATTCACTTGAAGGAACTGGCCTTTTTTCGCTTGTTTTAGCCAATACTTCAAACGCATCGGCCGATTATTCGGCTGAAATAATCGTAACAAGACTTGCTCTAGACTGCCGCGAAGAAAATCAGCGCCTCGCCACTTGCGCACTGGCACTTTCGATAATAGACGGCAGAAAAGTCGTTGCAACCGGACGCGGCGAAGCTTCTTTGCCGACGGAAAACGGCGATTATTCGACAGCCTTTTCCAAGGTCTTTTGCACAGCTCTTTCGCAAGGTGCGAGGCGCGCCATAGAAGAAAACCCTCTTGCGCCAAAAGGAAGATAAATGGGATTTTGCTCTGCGATCGGTAAAAAGGCTACGAAGCGCGCGCGCGCGATTGGCGACGCGCTGGCGTTCACTGGCGAAGCTACCATCGCGGCTTTTGCGACTTTTCTTACGCCCCACAAATTCCGTCTTAAGGATTGCGCTCTCGCATTCGAGCGCGCCGCCGCAGGAGGGCTTTCCATCGCAATCGGCATAGGCTTTTTGCTAGGACTGATTCTCGCATTTCAATCTGCCGCCGCGCTAAAAATGTTCGGCGTCGAAATTTATGTCGCCGACCTCTTGGCGATCGGACTATTCCGCGAACTCGGACCGATTATCACCGCGATACTCCTCGCGGGACGCTCCGGCGGCGCTTTCGCCGCAGAAATAGGAACGATGAAAGTCGATGAAGAAATCGATGCGCTGCGCACAATGGGGCTAGACCCCGTGCGCTTTCTTGTTATGCCTAGAGTTCTCGCCGCGATTTGCGCCATGCCGATTCTGACGATTTTCTGCGAGCTTTCGGGACTTCTAGGCGGTGCGCTGATTTTACGGATTATGGGCGTTCCACCTGCAGCGTATTGGGAACATGTCGTTTCTTCAAGCGGTATGTTTGCGATTGTATTCGGTCTTGCGAAATCATGCCTCTTCGGGCTTCTCGTAGGTCTTGTCGGGTGTGGGGCTGGCATGAACACCAAATCCACGGCCGATGGTGTCGGAGTCGCGACTACAAGCGCGGTAGTCGGCGGCATAATCGCAGTAGCGATTGCAGATGGCTTGCTCGCGGTATTCTGCTACTCATGGGGGTTGTGAAAGATGGGTAATCCCGAGGCGATAATCGAATTGGAAAATGTGACGGCGGGCTATCCCGACGCAAAAATTCTGGAAAATGTCACATTCAAAATAAATCGCGGCGAAATCTTTATTCTGCTCGGCGGCTCAGGGTGCGGCAAATCGACTCTAATGAAACACATGATCGGCTTGAATCCGATTCTCTCGGGGAAATTGAAAATATGCTCGCTGGAATGGAACGCGAAGAATCGCCAGCGCCTTTGCCGCAAGATCGGCGTAATGTATCAATCGGGCGCCCTTTTCGGTTCTATGGATTGCCTCGGCAATGTAATGCTTCCGCTTGAAGAATTTACATCGCTAAAAAAACGCGAGCGCGTAGAAAAAGCGATGCAGCTTCTCGGCGATGTGGGGTTAGCCGATGCCGCGAATAAATTGCCGAACGAAATTAGCGGCGGAATGAAGAAGCGTGTAGCGATAGCGCGTGCTCTTGCGCTGGAGCCGGAAGTGATTTTTCTCGATGAACCGAGCGCAGGGCTCGACCCTATTACCGCGAATGCTCTCGACGATTTGATTTTGCGCCTAAGAAAAGAGCGCGGCACGACATTCGTCGTCGTGACACATGAACTCGAGAGCATAAAGAAAATTGCGGATCGCGCCGCCATGTTCGATAAAAGTAGGCGCGCAATGATTGCTCTAGGGCAGCCGAAAGAGCTCGCTGAATCGAGCAAAGACCCATTCGTAAAAAGTTTCTTCACAAGGGGGCAAACAAATGTCTAGCAGCACTCACGCAAATCACGCAAAAATCGGCCTCGTTCTGGTTCTAGGAATTGCCGCCATTTTTTCTACGCTCGTTTATCTAGGCGGGGCGGAGAATAAAGAAAATCTAATCGCCGAAACATATTGCGAGTCTGCAGTATCGGGACTATCTATCGGTAGCGAAGTAACATTCCGCGGTGTAAAGGTAGGCGAAGTAAAAGATATATCGTTCGTCTGGCGCGAATATGCCGACGCCAACGACGCCGATGCCAAGCGGGTGCTTATAAAACTCGCGCTCGATTCTGCGAAGCTAATCCCGAATCGCGAACTTTCTCCGGGCGATGCGATGAGAAAATATATAGAAAAAGGTTTGAGGGCGACAATCGTATCTAGCGGCATAACCGGCATGTCGCATGTAGAGCTGAACTATCCGAAAAATCCTGCCCCCGTCGAAAAAATCTCGTGGCGACCCAATGAAGTTTGCATTCCGCCGGCGCCTTCGATTCTTGAGAGTTTTTCGGATTCGGCTACGCGTCTCGTGAACGAGCTGAACACAATGGATTTCAGTCTCGCGTGGTCGAATACCGTAATGCTCGTCGAAACGGCCACGAAACTCTGCGATTCGATGAATATGTTGATTGAAACACAATCTGCCGCGATTTCAGGCGTTTTGGGCGAAGCGGAAGAAACTGGCGCGCGGATGAGGGAACTAGCGGACGAACTTCAAGAAAACCCTTCGCTCCTCTTGAGAGCGCGCGATGTGCAGCCGCTACCGGAAACAGAGAGATAATGTTATGATTCATGTAGTCGCAACACCAATAGGCAATTTAAGCGATCTATCTCCGCGTGCGCTGGAAGCTTTCAAATCGGCTACTCTAATCGCCTGCGAAGATACCCGAAGGACATGGGCGCTATTGACACATTTTTCCATTCCTCGCCCGGAGATGATTTCTTATCGCCAAGGCAACGAAGATCGCCTCGAGGCAAAACTCCTGGAAGAAGCTGCAAAAGGGAGAGAAATCGTCCTTTGTTCCGATGGCGGCTACCCTGGAATTTCCGACCCCGGCTACAGGCTAATGAGAGCTTGCGCGATGAATGGCATAGCCTACGAAGTCATTCCCGGCCCTAGTGCAGTAGATGTCGCCTTGTTGATGAGCGCGCTGCCGACAAGCTCCTTTACCTTCAGAGGCTTCCCGCCACGCGGACCCGGCGCGCTAAGGAATTGGTTTGCCGAAGATAAAGATAAAGAGCACACGTTGATTTTTTACGAATCGCCTTTTAGAGTAGGTCAAACCCTAAAGGCCGCTCTGGAAATTCTCGGCGATAGAATGGCCGCCGTATGCATAGAACTTACAAAACTCCACGAAAGAGTCGAGCGAGGGTTTCTTGCGGATCTAGCGGCAAAATTCGATTCGGCGAAAATAAAAGGCGAAGTCGCGATTGTAATAGCAGGCTCAAATCCAAAATTTTCTAGGTCACAAAATGTCTGATTTTCTTCTTTCTCTAAAAGATGTAGATCTTGCCTTTGGCGGCGGCAAAGTTCTGGACTCAATTAGTCTTTCCATCTCTAAAGGACTTCGCGCCGCTCTTACCGGCAGAAATGGCGAAGGCAAATCGACCTTGATGAAAGTTATCGCCGGCGAACTTGAACCCGATACTGGCGAAATAGTCCGCTCGCCTGGCCTCAAGGTCGTGTATGTTCCGCAATCCGTCCCCTCCGATAGACCGGGCGATGACGCGTTTAATGCGATGTCGGGCGGATTCCGCAGAAGAAAAATTCTCGAAGAAGCCCTTCTAGAACATCCCGACCTCTTGCTGTTGGATGAGCCTACCAACCATCTCGATACCGAAGCGATAGATTGGCTCGAAGGATGCATACGAAGAACTCGCGATATGGCGATTTTGCTCGTAACGCACGATAGACGCTTCTTGAAACGCATCGCGACAAAAATATACGACCTCGACCGCGGCAGACTTTCGGGCTGGGAATGCGATTACCAGACATTCGTAAAACGCAAAGCGGAATTGCTCGAGGATGAAACTGTTTATTGGGAAAGAAAGTCCAAGAAGCTCGCGCAAGAAGAAGCCTGGCTTCGTAAAGGCGTGAAGGCGCGCACGACCCGCAATGAAGGCAGAGTAGCGGCGCTGGAAAAATTGAGAAAAGAATTCGCACTTCGCCGCACTCCTTCCGCCAAAGCATCTATCAAAATCGATACGGCCGCGCCGGGCGGAGTAAGCGTCGTGAAAATAAAAAATCTCTCGTTCGCCTATAATGAATCGAAGCCGATTGTAAAAGATTTCAGCGATACAATCCTTCGCGGCGAAAGAATCGGAATTCTTGGCGGCAACGGCGCCGGCAAAACTACCCTTCTAAAACTTCTTACAGGCAAACTGAAGCCCTCTTCCGGCTCTGTCGAACTCGGTACAAATGTCGAGATGGCTTTTCTGGACCAGCTTAGGTCGGAAATCAAGGATGAACTCACTGTCGCGGAAAATATCGCATCCGATAGAGATGAAGTCATAATCGGCGGCGTAAAGAAACATGTATTTTCGTATCTTTCGGATTTCCTTTTCTCGAGCGAGCGCGCGAGAACTCCAGTCAAGGCGCTTTCCGGCGGAGAAAAAGCAAGGCTCCTTCTTGCCAAACTCTTCCTTAAACCGGCAAATTTGCTGATAATGGATGAGCCGACCAACGATCTTGATATCGAAACATTGGAACTGCTCGAAGACCAGCTTCTAGCATATAAAGGCACCCTTCTATTGGTAAGCCACGATAGAGAATTTCTCGATAATGTAATTACCTCAACATACGCCTTGGATGGAAAGGGAAATATTGAAGAATATCCCGGCGGCTGGGAAGATTTCGAGCGCCAATCCAAATCAAAGCGCGGATCGATTGACATTGCAGAAAGCGAGAAAGAAAGCGCCAAACCGCAAAGCCCTCAGCTAGAGTCGCAAAGCAAAGCCAAAAAGAAGCTTTCGTACAACGAACAGCGCGAGCTGGAAGCGCTGCCGGATAAAATCGACGCCCTCGAAAAGGAGTTGGAATCACTCCGCAGCGAATTATCCAATCCCGATATTTACCGCTCAAACCCCGCCCGCGCGAAAGAATTGACCGACCGCATGCCTTTAGCAGAACAAGAACTAGATGCGGCGCTTGAGCGCTGGACTACCCTTGCCGAACGTTGCGACTAAACGCGCTAAAGGCGCGTTTAGAGTGCGCCACCACGCTCATCGCCGTTTGGGAGGGCCGCAATTTATTGCGGCCGCCGTAGTTGTAGAATGGAATTTGCTATTTTGTTTCTTATCTCGCGCAGAGACGCTGAGGCGCTGAGGCGCTGAGGTTGTTTTGACGGCCACCCCGTCGCCATCGGAAGGAAACAACATAAACAACATATAACAACTTATGAAAATTGTTCCAAGTTGTTCAAGTTGTTTTCATTAACCTCTCCAACTCCAACTCGCAACTCCAACTAAAACCTTCTTCTCCGTTACCCGTTAGTCACCTTCCCTGCCTGGCTTCGAATTACCTTCAATATTTTTTCATATATGCCGCTAGGCCAACAATCCGAAAGTGTTTCTGCTAAAGCACAAGCCTCGGGCACAATCTTGGACACCATGGCGTCAAGCCGAGATAGAACAAGCGCTCCGCGCATTCCCACCTCTTGCGCCATAAACGCAAAATTCTCGCGTTTTGTATTGCCGAGTCCTTTTGCGCCGCCTATATACATCGCGTTCGTTTTGGATAAATTCGGGTAGACCGCCGTAGACATTACATCATACATCGGCGCGAGAGAACGACCTTGTGCACCTCTATACAAAACAGATGCATTCTTGCCGTGCGCGTCGGCGTTACCGATTAGATAGTTGAATATCATCCTGTCGATAAACGATAGTCTATCAGCCAAAGAAAGGCCCATGCCGGACATCGCGGCCATGCAAGATTTGAACGACGGTCCTCCTTCGCTCTCGTATTTCAGTTCGCCAGAGATTCCGAGTATCTGGCAGAAATCCTCCTGATGAAGACGAGTCGTAACACCATCCACATCTTCGCGATCGTAACGCTTTGTCCAATAGAACGCTTCGCCTTTAAGTCTGACGAGACCGCACTGCGCAACATCGAGACCAAGTCTAGCAGCAAGAGTCATAGAAAAATATTCATTGAACACGGAATCGGGATAGTCGCGCGCGGAAGGTTTAAGAATATGCGTAGACGGTGTTCCGAAAAGCGGCAGAAATACGCTCTCCCCCTCAAGACACACGATAAGCTTATCCTGCGCGCCCGAACCAGATATTCTATAGCCGTCTACGCCGTTTATGTATAACGGACGCTTGCGCAAAGATTTAAGCGCTTCATAAGCCTGCTCCTCGGTAAGGCGCACACGATTTTTACCCGTCTCGTAAGGAACGGCACCCTCTTTCCACAGCGATATCGCCCCTGCGCAATCGCCGCCAAGCGCCTCCAGAAATCCAAATATATTGTGACGAGATATGTGCAATACCGGGCCTAGTCTGCGGCGGACTTCATCCGGAGGAAGAAGATTCTCGAAAAAAACGGTCGTTGTGGGTGAATCTAAAGGTCCTGAGCGCAACGGCAGAGAATGCGACAATGCGAAACATTCCGGCGATTCTAGATATTTCGTATCATATGTAAAACACATTTCGTTTTTTTTGGACGAATAGTCTATGCGCCCGACCTTCATGCCGAGAAGATAAACATCAAGCGCGCCTTTTCGGATATTTACCATATTCAAACTCCTTTGGGCGTACGAAGTTCAATCTTTATGCCAAGAGTCTCGATTACCTTCAGCATCTTCCCGGCATGGATCGTAGCCTTGCCGCTTTCGAGCTCTACGACAAACCGGCGCCCGACATCGGAAGCCTGAGATAACTCGAGCTGGGTAATACCCTGCCTCTTGCGTTCTTCGGCGACGATTGCGCCCAATGTCTTCATGTCCATGCGAAGCTCCTTTCATGTTCCCGGGCGGTATCTTATCATATTTTGTCGCAAAAGTCAACGGCAAATGCTCCCATTCGGTAACATTCATCGCGGTTTCACCGCGTTTACTAGTTCAGATGTTCTGCGGCGGCAGCCCCATGGCCGTCTGCGCATGTCTACCTGCTCTACATGTTCTACATGGTTAATCATAAACAGAATTAACAATTCCACTCTCTTACCTCCAACTCGCAACTCCAACTAAACATCTCCCACTCTCCACATCTACACGGCCAACTAACTCCAACTAAAACCCTCAACCGCGCGTAGCGCGACAGCGCCATCGGCGTCAAAGACATTTGCGACTATCAACTAGAAGTTTATATCGAAATGACGAAATCGCCATAGGCAGAAAACCGGCTATCATGAGAGAGAATCTTCATGCCCTCTGCCTTGGCTTGAGCGAGAAGCATGCGGTCAAACGGATCGCGATGATATAAAGGAAGCTTATCCAAGGTCGCAACATGTTGTATCTTGAAAGCAAGATTCTTACAGCCAAGTTTCGGTACCACTTCGGACATTTCTTCACCGCTTAATATCATTTCATTGGGATGGATCTGATGCTTGATAGATATTTCGGCAATCGAAATAGCGCTACAATACATCTCTGTTTCTGGATCTGCCAACAACTCTCGAACATCCCTCGTCAAAAAAGGGCTATCTTTAAGCATCCAAATGAGGATATGCGTATCAAGGAGTATCTTCACATATCCTCCTTCAAACAGTCAAACATACCACAGACTTCCCTATCCATCGCCTGATCGGTTTCATAATCCCAATTCTTCAGCTTATCTTTCATTAGACCGTAAGGGATTTTCTTCACACCTTTTTCACAAACCTCCAACGGAGAAATACGCATAGCGACAATCTGATAGCGACCACCCAACGGAAGAGAAAAGCTAAACTCCCCAGAAACAGTATCAAAGGTGTCTGTCCAAATCTCCTGCGCACGACCTAAACCCAAGGCTGTACGCATCAAATCATCTTTCTCCATCAATCTCGGCATTGCATTACTCCTTTCAATTCCGTCTTATCCTCAATATCCAAGGCAGAAGCTCCATGTTTCAAGATACAGAACCTCTTACAAGCGAGCACGCGTATAGTAACATTTTTCTTATTGAAAGTCAAGGGGGTATAGGCGCCTTTGACGCGGTAACATTCATTGCGGCTTCGCCGTCCTTCACAAGTTCAGATGTTCAGACAAGGGCGCGCCCCCCCCCCCCCCCTGGCCGCCGGCGCCCATCTACCTGCTCTACATGTTCTACATGGTTAATCATAAACAGAATTAACAATTCTCTTAACTCCAACTAAACATCTGAACATCTGAACGCGCGAAGCGCCCTGAACATCTGAACGCGCCTTTGGCGCCCTGAACACCTGAACGCGCGAAGCGCCCTGAACTTTCTGAACAGCGCCTTCGGCGCTAAAAAACGCCCCATGCCAGAAGAGAGATCGAACCAGCATGGGACTCGGCGGTAACCACTCCGCCTCTTCGCCGGAATGGCTTTCACCACCCCGACTCGGCGGATTTTCGGCCGCCTAATTGTTACCGCCGTCGGGAAATATTGGTTGTATCTCCGCTTCAGGCAGCCGGGAGGGAACCACCCCACCCGTTTCTTAGGAGTTACCAGCTCCCCCGAAATTTTCTTAAGTTCTCATCCGCCCTTTCATTTTCTTCTTTAGACAGGATTTTCAAGATTCACAGAATTATTCTCCCGCCTCCAGCTCTTCCGACACATTTACCGGCATAGCCGCCTTGCAACCGCCGACATGAACCTTATAGATTCTGGAACCCGTAGCAGGCAATGGTGCCTCAAGTAGTAGTCCGCCATCGCTTGTTGCTTGCTGAGCTTCGGTGTATGTTCCATCATCATACTCGACCAAATACCACAAGCCAGCATAACCGGAAACGCCAAATCTGACCGTTTCTCCCTCAGAATCGGAAGCAAACGAAATCGGCGGTATGGTATCACCTCCAACAGTAACACCAGCCGCAGGTATGGATGGTGCATTTAGACTAATAGTTGTCTTGCTATCACCCTTTACAGATGTATATGCTCCGGAAGAAACAGCGCCTGAGAAAGACCCATCTTCATTGAGTCCTATCAATAGAACCGCATTCGCCGCTACGCCATTAATTTCAATCGTTCTGTTACGGATACCCAGTAATTGAATAGTATTGACAGATGATGCCACATCTTCGGGAACAGTTACACTATCATAAGGTGTATCATACACGGCCGCTATATTACCGAATACAAATCCCGCCAAACTGTCGTCTTCATCAGCAGTAATTCGAGGATTTTCGCGCATAACGAGCCCGTCATCTCCTTTTACAAGACTCCAACGAATATCATACGAACTATCTTCAAATCGGAATACTATGCCGCTTGCAATAGAGCTCCAACTTGCTAGTGTCAACGAACCTCTTTCAGGCAGCACAACATCCTCATCTAGTGCAACCTTGACTATTGCCGAAGAACCCCCACTCGGCAGAGAAACTGCTCCGCTAATTGACAATTGTTTCCTATTTTCACCTGTTCCAAGGTCATCAAACTTAATAACCGCCCCATCGCCAAATGTTACTCCTTTGGAAAAGATTCCAGCTCCCTTGAACTCAACTGTACCATTCACCACAATGCTACTTCCAGGCGACCACTCGTTTCCATCTCCAAGAACGGCATACCCATCGCTTTGAACAGTAATATTGCCACTACTTGCGTCAGTCGTACTACCTGATCTAGAGAATATAAACCGCTTTGTTGCATTAGTCTGAGTTCCCTTCTTGATCGATCCGGTGAAACCCGTCGCATCTTTGAACACATGCGCATGTTCGCAGTTATTGTTATTGTGTGCATCTATAATCGTTCCATTGCCAGATATCTTGTCGAATGTAGTTACTGCCGTATTGTAGCCATTCCCAATACTAAAAGCATATCCTCCTGTGCCATTTTCAAATACTGTCTCGACACTAACAGAAACATTACTTTCAGGCAAATAATTGCTTACACCAAGAAATTTTACCTTGGAACCGGAATTGCCGCAATTATTCGGGTTAACACTATTTATTCCACCACTCAAAACAACAGTACCGCACCAATAATATTTTTCCTCTGCGTCTTGCTTTTGCAAAAGTGTTTTAAGCGCGCTATCTGCTCCAGGTTGGTTCGCGGTAGGAAGAACCAAAGTTCCTTTACCCGTAAGGATTGCAATGCTATCAAGCGTATTTATGGACGAAATAGTAATTGTTCCTCCTTCAGGGATATCAAGAGTTCCGGTTCCACTTACACTTGACACCGTCGCATTTGCGAGCGAGAGAGTCGCGCCTTCGCCAACGATATATGTTCCAGACGCTACAGATTCGATAACAACATTCGCACCAGCCTCAAGCGTCACCGTGCCGGTAGGCGCAAACGTTCCGCCTGTAATTGTATATGTTGTGCCGGATCCAAATGTGACATTCTTAGGTGAGCGCGTTCCATCGAGTGTTATAGTATGTTCGGAAACGCCGGTAATCGCGCTGAAACGAACATCCATACCATCGCGATATGTTTCCTCGCTATCAAATGTATCTGCCGACCATGTTGCAGCATCTGTATCCCAGTCGTCGTCACGCGCCAACGTATAGCGAATTTCTACATAATCTCCATTCAAGACCGCCTTAAGAACACTCTGCCTACCTTCTATATCAAGCGTTGCAAGAGGTGTATCGCTTGCCGCCACACCTGAAGTAGCTTTGAAAAGAACCGTATCCTCCGCTAGCGTGCCATTCAATATCTTGATATATGCCATGCCGCTTGCCGGGAGTGTTAGAGCGCCAACGGTAGGAATATTTGCCAAGTCAACGCAAAGAGTACCGCCATCGTTTAATGTTAGCGTAGATACGGCTGTTTGGTTCGTCATTTCGAGATAACCGCCCGCACCAACCGTGACAGGACCGTTCGCCCAACTGCCTGTTGAAGTAAATACGACCTTCGCGTTATTGGTGACGAGAAGAGCACCCGATGTTTCATTGACACCAGAAAGTGTCAGGGCATAGACATTTTCAACAACACCGTCATCACCATAGACCGTGAGCGCTGTATTGCAATAGGTGCTTCCTGCGGCCACCCGCTTGAATACGCCGCTATATGCCGTATTCTTTGTCTGCTTCGTGCTAATTGTGCGCGTGCCTTCTGCAGCATTCTTGAAGTTGACTTCTCCATCGCCAGAAAAGTCGCGCACAGGCAAAATGTTGTTGTGGAAGCATCCATTGAGGCTTACAATGCCGCTAAACGCCATTTCCGGCTTTGCCGTAAAGACGGGCGCTTCGCTACCATTGCCACCCACAATAGGATAGCCATTCCCGCTCCTAATCACCTTGACTTTCCCCGCAAAACTACTTGACGAATAATACCAACGATCATTTGCATCAGCATCAAGCTCAAGCGTTCCCTCTCCGCTGAATTTGTTGCCGCTCGTCCAGTTGCAATCCTTTAGCGTAAATGTCGCGCCTTCCGCAATGCTTACATTGTATCCTGGAACAACCGTAGATATTACCTGACCGGCAAGAACATTCATGGTATCGCTTGAGGGATTATCATCGCACATCTCAAAAGTGCCAAGACCATTCTTGTGGATTACCTTCTGATTGCTGCCATGCCAGGGTTTGGTGGGCATCTTTAAAGTTATACCATCGGCAACATTGACCGTTACATTCCCCATTAGGCGAATCTGCCCGGAACAAGTTACTGTATCCAAAGCCGCATTATCCGGATTCGTCCTAACTGGGATTGTCAAGTCATAAATATCCAAAATACCTTGAATGTTAGAGCCATATCCATTCAATGTTGCGCCGGCATATAGATTAAGCGCATTGCTAGACTTAAGTGTCCATGCCTTTCGTACATTTAGTGCCTCGGAACCGATTGTCAATGTGCCGTACACATTGATGGTAGAGCTATCATCATAATTCGGGAAATCACCTGTCATGCCAATAAGCGTTGCTCCGGTATTGACCGTCAATGTTCCGCTAAGTCCCCTATTGCCTGCATAAAGTGTCGTGGTGCCGTTAACAATCTCCAATGTGCCGCTAACTGCGTTGCCTGCATTCTGCGTTTCTGTGGGATAACTCAGACTGCTTGTTCCTTTCATTTCCAACTTACCGACAACGCTGACTCTTGTGGAACAATCTACCCCATCCATCTCCATAGTGGAACTTGCATTTACCGTAAGAAGCGATCCACCTGCAATATAACCATTTTCTATTTTCAACGGTTTATTGCCGGAAACCTGAACATTGATTCCGTCCCCGATTGTTAAGATATTTGCGGAAAGAACTTTATCGGCAACGCTTGAATTAAAGATAACTGTGGTATCGCCTTCTCCTGAGCCAGTCTTGAGCACTTGGATTTCTCCGAAAGCAAAATTCTCATCTACATTTATTGTTGTCGTTGTACCTGCAGCTATCTTGAATGCAGCGTTTCCTGTCTTTCCGCTATCTGCAGGACGCTCTGTTGACGGGACCGCTCCTTTGGACCAGTCTGCATCAGTATTTAAAGTGCCCGATGTACCTGTCGAAGCGGACCATATCTGGAAGTAAGGAAGAAGGTTATTGCCGTTAAGGGCCGTGCCGTCATCAATTCTATCATATCCTTCGGAAGCGTTAGGACGGGAATACTTTACAGCGCCGGAATCATTCGTTCCTGTGAAAATATATCCATCATATTTATATGTGTCATCTGTGACATATAGATTGAGCGTCGTACCGCTTACTACCGTTACGGAACCCTCCTGCCCAGCCGTAGCGTTCAAAACTGCACCGTTGGCAAGTATTACGGTTGCTGAAGATAGATTTATTGCGCGAACATCGAATTCTCTGCCGCCAGCAGCGTTTTCACCATCGAAAGTGATAGTTCCTGCGAACCCTGAAAGATCGCTGTTCAATGCTCCTGCAGCCGTATATCGCACATTGCCTGTGAATGCCGAAGCAGGAGAGAACTCAATCTGGTCCTTGTTGGTCGCGTTGATGTATAGCGTTCCTGTGAAGCTGGATGTCGCACCCTTGAACACAACCTTGCCTTTTGTCTCACCTGCAGCGTTGCTATTGACTGTTACAGCTCCAGACCCAGTAAGCGCCGCCGCCTCCATCGTTAGTGTATGACCAAAAGGATCAAGTGCCGTTGCATTAGATTCACCTTCACCGTTGAAATTGATGGCACGGGTCTCGGTTTTATCTGCCGTTACTCTAAAGGTTCCTTTGCCGAAGTTTTTGGTCACCGCCTTGCCGCCAGATTGTATATCAGCGACCTCTAAAATACCACCACTGCTCAATGTAACAATGCCCGATACACTTGCATCACTATTGGAATAAAGTCCCTTTGCCTTGACTGTTCCGCCGGTAATATTAAGTGATGCCCCTTGCACCTTCGCATTATATGGCATTAGTATGTAGGCATTGCTAGCATCAAGCTCTCCTCCTGCAGGGACCGTAACAGTCGATGTTCTTGTGCCGCTATCCGCTTTTAACCAATAACCGATTACGACTCCTTTACCAGCATCATCGCCAATTGTGGTATCCGTTTGCTTAACCTCAAGTTTTCCATTAATGGTAACGGTATTCGCGGCCCCGTCTTCTGAACCACTAGTATAAGTATGGAACTTGGCGATGCTCACCGTGTTGTTTGCGGGGATAACAATGTTACCTGCATCAACACCAAATGTTGTGTCCGCATCTTCGTCACTAATTGTATAAGCGGTAAGAGTTGAGTTAGCCTTATTCAGCTTTACATCAAAGTCAATTGTTGCTCCGTCTGTTGCTGGGAACGATTCAGCAAGCTTAGCTACATTATCGGCTTCGAGCACTGCATCGTAGCCACGAATGGCGGCAAAAGCCAATCCATCGCCTTGGCTGAAATTTTCATTTGTCCCCCAAACAGAGCCTATTTGAAGTCCAGGGTCGCTGGCAGCAATTTCTAATGAACCGATTGCCTTAGAATCATGTTCGCTTACTCCGGAACCGGTATCTCGATAAAGATGGATTGTGCCGTCTGACTTGCATGTTGCTGTCCAAAGGTGATATCCTGATGCAACTGGAATTTCGCAAGTCGAGCCGCCTACCCAACTATCTCCAGAAAGATTTCCGAGCCGCACATAATCTCCTCGACGATACAAAACTACAAATTTCTTATCACCGGTCGTGACACCTTTACCTATTGCCGCAATTACATAATTATTTTCACTAGACGGCAATTGGGATACATCGGCATAGACGGAGAATGTAAAAGCAGAAGCAGAGTCGCCCAAAGTCACAGAACTTCCCGGGTGCCAACTGGAATTAACCTCCGCCACAATCGGATAATTTTCATTGGGGCCAACTCTTAAATTATTCATCGTGTTATTGTATGACCAACTTGAGATACCCCATCCGCTGGGATTTGCTGCCCCTGGCTTGCCGTCATAGACAAAAGCTGGCGTAGGCGTACGGACTAGTTTAAAAGTTGTTGCATCATTTATAAAAGCATAAGAATAACCTTCTTCGGTAGGCTGGGTGCAGTTAATCGTACCGCTCTTCGAGCCGACTGTTAAGAACACATTAGAAGCTCCACTTATTGAATCTGGAACCAGTGTAAGAGTCTTCCCGCTGTATACCCTTAGTGCGCCTGTCACCGTCAGGGCTGCGCCATCACCAAAGCCAAGCTCGGCGTTTTCTGCAACAGAAAGCGACGCCAAAGTCCCGGTTGCATTGAGCTTCAACTTTCCTGGACCATTTACAATAACTTTTGATGCCGTTAAATTACTAGCGCCAGAAAAGACAAGTGTCTTGCCTTCGGCAATATTGAATGTAAGCGAACGAACCGTAATAGCCGAATTGATTGCCAGTGTAGAGGTTGCGGGAGAATCTGATGTTACATTTACTACATAGTCTCCATCAGATGCCGCATCAGGGAATATCGCACCAAACACATTGTCTGCGTTTAAAAGCGTGGTGGGGTAAGCTTTGATTATCTGTATTGCCGCAATACCCGCACGTGTTTTTGGGGCAGTTTCGCTACGATGAGAGACAACCGTTAGTGTACTGCCAGATACAACATCCGAAAAAAGAATATTCTTTCCCTCCTCAAGAGAAAGGGCGGGGGGATTTGCATCTACATCTCCCCAGGCCGTTGTGCCATAATCTAACACGCCTCCTGCATAGGTAAAATTTTTGTCGTTTATTTTATCATAACCGAACTGACTATACGCAGCAGAATTAAGTGAATCTGTAGAATGATATACAATAACACGATATGCGTCAAATGGGACATTTGAAATCGTCACAGTGGGGGTTGCGTAACTTGAATTATGATCATGAACAAAACCGCGACGCAAATCATATGCATCGTAACGAATTGCATTATAAGAGCCTTGCACATTAGAAACAGTTAAAGAAATTGAAGAATCAATTGGAGCATAGGTAGAACTTCGGTTCAAACAGACTAACCCTGTAGTAGTGCCTGTACCTCCTAACACATTGTTCCAATATGCTCTTGGGACTTCTTCTATTCCAAGAATCCCAGACAATGTAAGTAATTTTGAATTATTATCATGGTAAAAATTGACACTGTACGATTTAAAGTCTACTTCGGAAGATTCGTCAATCAAGTATAGCCCTGTATCTGTCTTATCAAAACGGAGTGTGTTGGGGCTTGAAGGAAGAGTGCTATTTTCCAAATCGATATCGCCAAATATCCGCCCTCTAATAAGCGGTTGCACTCCACTGGCCCCCACGCTACACGCCGATGCATCAACAGTGAACGAAGCTCCATCCGCTATGTAGAGTGGGCCTGCGCCGCCTCCTATTGTTAATGTAGCGCCATTGGATATTGTCAGCTTCGAGTTGGCCTTCTGCACAAATACTGCCGCCGCTTCCACCGTGCTAGACAAAGTATCGCTAACAGCTAAACTAACTCCCGTATTTGCATCTGAACTCGACAACACAGAAGCTATTTTAGTCATTCCTGTTAGAGACCAGTATTTTGCATCTATTTCCGTATTGGCGGTACCACGAAGTATTGCCACATACTTTATCTTTGCGTTACTGCTTTCGTTATTCATCAAACGATTTCCTGATGTCCCACCACCTATTGTAACACCATATAAATAACGTGTTTTATCTCCTTCGGTTGAACATGTATTGTCTGTGTAAGATGATAGATTTCCATCAATATAGCTTCGCCAACCCTTAGTTGTCGTCACCGGTGTCGCAAATGTAGCGGCAATATAATGTATTCTACCATCGCTTGGCCATGCAGGAGATGCAACATTTGTAAAACCTTTTCCCCAATCCGTAGGTGTTGAATTATACATACAATACAATCTATAATCGCTTACTCCACTATGGAAAGCAAACCAAGAATAGTTATTCGCGGCTTGCTTGTCATAAGTACTTATCAATGCCTCTACGGATGTTCTGTTTTTGGTGTATTGAATTCCTTCTAAACCAGCAATCGCGACCAAATGTGAAGACTGATTCTGAGTGGCAAATGTATTATTTGTAACAATAACACCCCCGCCTGTACCATCAAGTATGATATAATCGCTACTGAGCGTATTCCCATTGGGATTTATTACATACCCACCACGAGCACCTTCCGTACCGGTAGCAAAATCACCGCACCAAATTGCTACCGGCTTACTCTCTGCCAAAATACTTCTGGTTGCGAATAGAACGAATGCCAGCACAATGAATCGTGCCGCTAATCCAATTCCTCTTTTCATAACTCCCACCTCTCTCTTTCTCTCTCTTGAAAGCTCCCCCCTCTTTTCCGGAGGTGGTGCGGAGCAATAGGACACCTCCTCCGATGCTTCGAGTGAGGTGCGTAGGATTGACCTTTAACAGATACACCGAAGGAGGCGAAACTGCACGGACTGGCAGCGTCCCTTCTAATGCGTCTGTTGGGTGATAGTTTCCTACGCTTTCACTCGACGCGACCCACCGCGTTTCGGGCACTAGCTTGGCACCCTACTTAAGCGTGGGAAATCTGACCCGCAATTTGCGAACCGATGCTCGCCTATCGCAGATGATGGTATTATATCATTTTTCCCGCCTCCTGCGCAAGGGGGTAAATCGAAAAAATTTCAAAAATCCCCATTTTCGCATAATTATCAATCCTCTGATATCTAAAACACATAATCACGCGCCCTTCCCCGCGCCCTCGCGCGATGAACACGGGACACGGGACAGAGTTGGAGTTGGAGATTTATGAACCATGTAGAACAGGTAGAAACATGTAGATATTTCGCTGTAGCGAAATATTACGATACTACTACATGCCCTACATGATCTTCATGGTTAACATTGACTAGTTCGAGTTACGAGTTGGAGTTGGAGAGTTGAGATAGCCGTGGAGATGTGGAGAGTTTTTAGTTGGGGCTTCAAGTTGGAGTTGGAGAGGTTAATGAAAACAACTTGAACAACTTGGAACAATTTTCATAAGTTGTTATATGTTGTTTATGTTGTTTCCTTCCGACGGCGACGGGGCGGCACGCCCTACCGAAGAACCTCAGCGTCTCAGCGGCTCTGCGTTAAACAAAATCATTCCTCTCGCGGCCGCGAAAGTGTCGCCAGAAAAGTGGCGAAGGTTTCGCCTGAGCGCGAAAGTGTCGCCACAAAAGTGGCGGAAGGTTCGCCTGAGCGCCAAAGTGCCGCCAGAAAAGTGGCGGAGGTTTCGCCTGTGCGCGAAAGTCCCGCCACAAAAGTGGCGGAGGTTTCGCCTGAGTGTGGATAGGTCATGGGATAGTGGCCAGGGCTAGGTACTATGGAGGTCGGACCCCATAGTACCTCTTTTGATTTGCCATAATCAATTTCGAAGGTGGCAAAACTAGTGCTCGTTTCGTCACGCTCAGTTTTAATTCCGACCGTGCAAGCGCTTGTTTTGTCGCGCTCAGTTTTAATTCCGACCGTGCAAGCGCTTGTTTTGCCTCGTTTGATTTCAATTATGAGAAAACAAGCACTTGTTTTGCGATATTTAGTTTTGATTATCGAAAAGCAAATGGTTGCCCAAACCCGCGCCACCCGTGTACCAACCAACCCGGCGGCTCGGCCGCTTGCGCTCCCTTCGGGACTCGGGCTTCGCCCTCGGGCAACCTGACGCCTTCGGCGCAGGCGAATTTCGGGGCGGCCGCCCTACCTCCTACAAACAAAATTAACAATTCCATTCTACGACTACAACTAGATACTCCAACTAAAAACTCTCCCCTTCTCCACCTCTACACGGCCAACAAAACCAAAACGGTCGCAACAAGCGCGACCCTCCCCGGCGGCCGAGGGGCGGCGCGCCCTGTATCTTACTTCTTTATCACCAGCGACTGCATGAACGCGTTCATTCGCGTTATCGATTCGAGTATGCCTTCGTCATCTGTCGCGAGCTTTATTTCTTCACGCCATTTGGGCGGCTCTATCTTGTGGCGTGCGATTTTATCGTAAACGGTATATACCTTCATGAAATTTTCTTTCGCTTTCGTGAGCCTCGTTATTTCCCTCTCGTCCGCCGCGTTGAATTTGTAGCCCGGCCGGCTCATCTTTATCCGCAAATCGTCGAGCCGCGTATCGATCGCCGGGAAGAGTTTAGTCGACATATCCTTCGCGGTGCCTCTGCAAGCTTCGAGGACCATCGCGAGTTTCGGGAACTTCTTATTGGACATCATTTCTGACGCTTTGAAAAGAGTTACATCCATCATCTGCTCCGCGTCCGCGCGCGAAGTTGTGTTCAGTATCTCGCGCATTACATCCCTCTTTGACGTATCGCCCAAAATCGCCTTGGAGGGATATGCCTCTGAGTGTTTCGAAGTCGTCACCTGCATCCAGGCCATATTCGTTTCGTGGCCGGTCGTCTGCTTGTAAGCTTTTGCGAGACATTCGTTGGCATCCTGCTGAAACTCGAGAAGACTTACTTTCTTGCCGTTTCTCGTTATTTCAACAGATTCGTCGACAAGCGCGAAATCGGCGTCCATACCGGTCGATTTACCCGATTTATCGTTTCTTATTGACTTTATCTTATGAAACTTGTAGCCTTTGGCGTTCATCTCTTTGTAGTATCTTACTTTCGTGACGCCGTAAATCCTTTTTAGTTCGCCGTTGAACTGCTGTGCGACGACCTGCATGCGAGTATCGTTCTTCAAAATCAATTTCGCTTCTGGATGTTCGTTTATCTTCGCAGTCGCCTCTACGAGTTCCGCGCGGAGCTTGCCGATTTCTTCGTCGGTCATTTTGGTCTCGTCGAGGTTTTGGAGTTTATCGTATTTCTTTTTGAAATCCTTCACTAACTCGCGGCCCTCCTTGCGGAAGCGAATGTACTCCAATTCTTCTTCGGTCGGTCCTTCGGATTTTGCGCTTTTGAAATTCTTTCCTTTCATGAAGAGCTTCAGCTGATTGAAACCTCCTTGGGCGGCAGCTTTGCCCTCTTTATAGAGAACACGTATATCTTTATTGAAATCTATGTGCTTGCGCGCCCACGGGATTCCTATATGGAAGCCTACCGTCGCGCCCATCTGCAAGGCCATTCCCTTCAAGCCACCGGATTGATAACCCTCCACGGCGCCCATCGCGAGGTCGACAGGATACGAATAGAATCTCACATAATTTTCCACAGCGCCTTGGGCGCCCTTCTCGCTATAACCGCCCGCGACAGTATTCAAAAGCATAAGATCTTTCATCATCACCGCCGATTCGGGACTAGATGCGCCTAGGGTTCCTATGAACAGCAAAACGGAAGCGCCCACCTTCGTGACTTCGGCGTTGTATAGCCGCTCGCTTGCGTTGATTTCCTCTTCTAGCGCGAGCGCCTGGGCTTTCTCGGCGTTGCCGAGATTTATCCCTTGGATTTTCTTCGCGAACTCTCTCCACTCCTTTTCGCTCGCGGCGTTCGCGGGGGGCATCTTACCATAAAGCTTTACCGCCTTTTCGTAAGTCGAAACGGCAGCTTTTTCTTCATTGTATTTCGCAAGCCTCAAATACGCGCCGCGACTCTTCGCTTCGTCCTGCTCGGCGAGCCTGATGATTGCGCGGCGCGTATCGGCCTGCAATTGCTTTACTCGCTTACCGGCTTCGGCCATCTTGAGGGATGTTTCGATGTTCTTCTTCGAGCATAGCTCGTCGAATTGGCTGCGCGATCTATGATACACCCCCGTTTGCTCGCCTACCATCAAATCGTTCTCGCGCACGAGTTCATCTTGCATGCCGATTAGAGTATAGGCCATCTGCTCGTAGCGCCCGACCGATTCGTTATACTCTGAACGCGGCGATCTTCTTAGATTAGAGTATAGGCCATCTGCTCGTAGCGCCCGACCGATTCGTTATACTCTTTGCTCGCCTCCTCCATTCCAAGTTCTCTTTCCCAACTAGGCATGCCGCTATCTTTCTTCAGGCGCTCGGCATAGGCTCTAGCGAGCTCGTATTCGTGTTCGGCCTTGTTTATTTCGGCTTCGCGCTGGTCTAAGCGCATTTCCTGGGTTTCCCCTTCGCCAAGAGCTTTCACACCAAACATTTCCTTGCTGACCTGCTCGATGGATATAGCCAAAAGCGCCTTGTATTCTCGGTCTTTAAGGTCTGCATTTTCCTCGGCCGCACGCAGCTTCGCCTCGCGCTCCGCGGGGTCTTGGGCGAGTGCATTATATCTTTCTCTTTGCTGGGTAAATTGCGCCTTTTCCTCGTCTAGTTTCTTCTGAAGCCATTCCATGCTTTCCTTGATATACTTGATGTTCTCCTGATGAAATTCTATTCTCTCTGCGAGCGATACGGTCTCTTCTTCTTTTTCCTTCAGCTTCGAGACATATTCATCCATCTCAACTGCGATATCGGCGAAAGCCTTGCTATCCCACTCCGATTTTAATATGTCGCGATACTGCATGTTCGATTCCGCGGCGATTCGCTCGGCTTCGTCTGGCGTAAGAATCATCCTTTTATAGTGGAATTTCACGCCAATATTGTATGAGCCGCCGAAACACGGCATCTCGAATATGAGGTCGATTTCCGGATACGCGTCGAATTGCGCTCTCATATCTTCGTGGTTCTGAATAATCCATTTTTCCACCGTTACCTTGCCTGTAACGCTGGCGATTTCGTTGGTATGATAATTGGCTTTTGAATCCGGCACGTGAGTGCCTTCAGCGACACTTGCCGATGAATACGCTTCTATGTCGCCCCAATATTCGCTGAATCCGGAATGCTTCGGCTCCTTCAACCCTAGATCTATCCAATACGAAAATTCGATTTTCGGGTTTTCCGCCTTCACAAGGGTCTGAGGCGGCGTCCAACGCGCATGCAACTCGGCGCTGCCGGAATCGAGCGCAAACTTTCTGCCGTTTTTGGAAACGCAGAATATATCGGCGATACGCTTCAGGTCGGCACGGAACATAGCCGATTGCAAAACATCGTCGTACACCGCCTGAGGGCTACTTACAAAACCCTTCTCCGCTTCCAGTTGCTTTATGATCTCCCTGTAGTGGTTATCTTTCGTGACTGGAATTCCGGCTTCGTATACCTGCTGAGTCGAGACGGACGCGTTTTCCACGGGCTCCATGCCGACTAGCACGTAATAGATATCTTCTTCTTTCGGCGCAAATTCGAGCGTCTTGCCTTCTGCTTTATTTCTGAACTTTTCGACTAGCTCGCGCGCATTATCTTGATGGATTTTTGCCATGTAGTCTGGTTTGGCCTTCTTCTTGAGCCTCTCCAAATCGGCTATGTCGTTTTGTGTCGCTCCAGGCAAAAATCTCTCGAGCCGGACTCCATTCGGCTTGTATACTGTCGTGTAAGTTCCAGAAGCGCTTCCCCCTACGCAAACGCTTCTCGCGACGAGTACATCCTGGCCTATATTATCTTTTTCGGGCGTAATATTTACTTTCACGGTATCGCTCACGAACACATCAAGACCGCCCTCTGGCGTCTCGATTGCGTAAAGCGTGTTCATGCTCGAGGAGTCGTAGATATTGGCATAAAGAAGAACAACGCCCGTTTCAGGATATTTTACAATCGGCTCGATATAGATTTTCTCGCGCCGCCAAAAAGGGGTGCCTTCGCCCTCTTCGACCTCGAACGCCGGCTGCAGAGTGTAATCATCCCACACTTGCCCTTTTGTAACTACTCTTTCGACGGCCTCATACTCGCCGCCGATTTCTGGGTTCGTCTCGCCCATTAAATATTCCTTGACCGCTTCTTTCGACTCCTTGAATCTTTTCGCGACCTCCTTGCGCTTTTCATTCGGGTCGGGCATGGGACCTAGCGCGCTCATTTGCTTTTGCAACTCCTGCATCCGCTCCTTGGCGGCTTTCATTTCGCTTGCAGTATAGATCGCTTCGCGCATCGTCTCGTGAGACTGCGGATAAAGTCTATTGAGCCTCAGCATATTGGCCTCGGCGAGCAGCTCGTCGAACCGCAAGAAATCGGCGTCGACGATTGCTTTAAGTTTCACGAGTTCACCGATTATGGGCGAGGCGGCCTTTAGCCAATCGGTTACCTCCTCGCAAGGAAAATCGAGCGCCGCATCCCAAGATTTTTCGTACTCTTCTTCCTCATCTTCGCTCATATCGCCAATTAAGGTCTTGAGCTGCTCCTTAACATTGATTACGACAGCGCGGCGAGAAACAGAGTTCAACAATTTTTCGTTCAGCGTATCATCCACGACCTCGAGCCGCGCGGCTTCGATTCGCGGCAATTTTGGCATTATCGAGGTAATCTCGGCCATTTCGTTAAAGCTAGGAATCGATTCCTCGTCGCCTTCCTGGGGCATTTCCCATGAGCCGTCGCCAATGATTTGCGCGAGCGTCACGGCGCTATCGCCGAATTCTTCTTGCGCTAGCGCCTCTTCCTCCGCCGCCGAAGATATGCAAAAAGCTGCGCAAAACGCCGCGAAAAGCGCTCTTGCATCAGGAAAACCTAATCTTACGGACATTGTACGCGGCCTCCTTTTCAACTTATCCTCGGTGCAGATGAAAGATAGATTTATTGAATAGCGTTATTTCGCCTTTGCCCTGGCCAATTCAAGCTGTTCTTTGAAAACACTGACCGCCATGGTCTTTGCCTCGGCAGGCAATGACTGCAATATTTCGATCGTTTCCTTCATCTGTGCCTCATCCGGGGCGTTCGCAGGATCGATTTTCTTGGTGAGCTCCGCAAGTTCCTTCACCATAGATTCGATTTGAGAATCAAGGTTATCTTCCTCGGATGCCGTAACGTTCAGATTTGCGCCGATAATCGGGTTGTCGTCGATTACTTTCTTCGCCGCCGCCGCTACATCGCGACCGTCTTCCATGCCATCCGAGCTCGGCTTCTGGAGGCCTTCGTCGGTGTAGTGCTTGTTGATGGCTTTCTTCGTTTCTTCGGCTTGTTTGGCAGCTTTCTTCAGTTCAGCTTCGGTTGCGCCGACTGCCGCCTGCGCGAGAGAGTGTATTCCGAGCGCCGCTACAAGAGCTATTGCAGAAGCGATATTAATTATTCTTTTCATCTTTATTCTCCTTTTTTGTTTGTTGTTTGGAAATTATGTATTTTCAGCGTTCTTTGGCGCTTTTCGTTTCTTGCGACTACTAGTCTTCTTTTGAAGCCTAGCCTTTATTTCGCCCGCAACCCTATCGAAATCGGCGGAGCTTATGCGAATTTCGAAGTCGTTGCTATGCGTTTTTAATGTAATAATGCCATTCGCCTTATTCTCGGCAAGATTCTTCACCTTAGTCAAATCCACTGACTTCTTCTGATTATCTTTATCGTATAAAAGCCGCCGAAGTGCCATGGCCTGCCCAGGACGCGTTGCAAAAATCATCAATAGCGGCGCTACCGCGCGAACTATCTTCATTCTCCATTTCTTGTGAGGAACCCTTTCTTCGTAAATGAGATTCCCCTCTAGCGTATACAGCCGCTCTTGGACGCCACCTTGCAACCACGCGAGAAACCAGTAACAGAGCAAAACGACGAACAAAATGCCAACGAAGACGGCGAACATTATGCCGAAAAACTCAAGCTTGTTTTTCATGCTGCCAACCGCTGCGAGGAAAACAATCGTTTCGGTTACCAATGCCGCGAGTCCGAGGCCAATCCAAACTGCACGAATATTTCGCCAGTCGAAGTATAGCCCGGCTATATGGTTCCAGCGTATCACGCTTTCTTTTTCTTCAACCATCTCTTCTCCTATACACTCGTGCAATTTCTAAGTTCGAAGGTCGCGGGGCCATGTTTTTATTCGGCAGCTGAGGATAGCCGCCCTCCCCGGCGACGCGCCCGACCATGAGACGATGCGACCATCTGACCATAAAAAAAGGCCGGCATAACCGCCCCTTGCGGGGGTTTGCGACCCATGGGGAAGCAAACACGCCGAGCGAAGCGAGAGCCGAGCGGCCGTAGGACGACGACGGGCTTTTTTTTGTATAA
>JAFSMR010000005.1 GCA_017447805.1 Kiritimatiellia bacterium
AACGGGCATTCAACGAATATTGTCGAACGGCCATGTTCGCTCGTTAGCGGCGAATAAAAGCATTGACGGGTCTCCGCGTCTTTTTTATCAATCTTCATTAATCTCATCTCACTTCCCTCCCTTCCCCTGGCGCTTGAGCGCTCCGCGCAGAGGCGCGGGCTCGAAGGTGAGCCCCAGCTCGCGCATCTTGCGCTCGAAGCGAGCGGACTTGCGCTGACCGTGACGGATGTACCAGACATGTGCCGGGCTCGCGCCGCAAAGACGCGCGGCCTCGCGAACGCCTACAACGCGAAGCACCCGATTTTTATTGCTCTTTACTGTTGCCATTTGGCCTCCTGTTGTGGTAAGATTTTGCCTTGTTCCGAGGAACGAGAGATATTGTAGCAAAATTGTTGTCACGTTGCAACAGGGAAAAGTAGGAATTTTGTAGCAATGAACAAACGACTGGAAACACTGAGGTATTCGCTCGGCCTAGAGTGGGGCGAATTAGCGGAGCGGCTGAATATAAGCCGCGCCATGATAGGATTCATTCGCAATGGCAAGCGCAAGCCAAGTGCTGCACTACTGATGCGAATTTCAGAACTCGAGCAACAAGCCGGTGGCAATCCTGTAGCAGTAGCAAACGATACTACAAACTGGCGCGATCGTGCGCTACTTGCCGAGCGCAAGTTGCTACAAGTGCGCGAAGCGCTCGACTTGATACTCAAGGGCACTGCAAAACTCAACGAGGCGGTGAAATGACTTCATGGGAAACGCATTAGTAGATGGTCGCGGCAACTTTTATTGGGATGTCTATTACATTCCCATTTCATTTGAGTTGTTTAAAGATCATGTCAAAGCGGAATTACGATTAAGAGGTTTGCCGAAAGTTTCTCCGCAACGAATGAAAAGGTTGTTTGATGTGTATAGGTATATTATTCGGAATGGACGCGTGGTTTGGCAAAACGAAACATCCGACGACTTTAAGCTCTATGTAGAGGGTGAATATGACGGAATCTCGCATCATGCCATATTGAGTGACTTTCATGTCTTGGAATCTGTCGGTCTTTTGTTTCGCCGCGGCGAGTCAATATCGGATGGAAGGATATTGCAGTTCCGAGAACTTGTGGACACACCCAAGTACATGGAGTTTCCAGCAGAACAAAATCACTAAGCATTCCAACACCCCTTGCAACCGTCTTGCAGGGGGTTTGTTTTTTTCTGCCGCCCTCTTTCAACCCCTTGCGCTCCCTCGCGCGTGTGCGCGGCTGTGCGCGTGCGCGAGGATAACGCGGCAAATTTGCCGCGATACTTCAATTCAAGATGATTGAAATTTCCAACGCTTGGAAATTTGAACAAGATGATTTTCCTTGCGCGGCACATTTGCCGCGTGCGCGGCTCAATTTTTGACCACACTTGAATACCCTCATTTCGCCTGTTTAGCGCGTTTAGTATCATCTTGAATGTTTAGCGCGTTTAGCGCGTATACCCTCATCGCGCATTTGTAAGTTGACAATTCCTGTGTCATAATAATCGCGCCGCAAGGGAGCTCACCCTCGGCGGCCTCCTACTGGTGGCAGTGGAAACGGCGGTATCCCGTCCGGCGAGAACAAAACGGGGTTGATTTGCGGGCGCGTCATATCCCCCGAGCGAAGCGAGTCGCGTAAGCGGCGGCTACGGGGGTGAGACACGCCCCTACCGAGAAAGGACGTATGGTAGACGAAGCGAAGATAGACAGTCTTGTAAAGGCGGCGGTGTTCGCCGAGCTTGACGGCGTCGAGTTCATCCAGGACTTCGACTACGCGACTCTCTGCCGCGAGT
>JAFSMR010000021.1 GCA_017447805.1 Kiritimatiellia bacterium
TAGGGCTGATTGCCCTCACGCAAGGGAGATACCGATGACAACAGTTCCACAAGGGAAGCCGTGTGCGGGAAATCCGCACGCACGGTTTGAAGAGGGGGCCTCCGCACAGGCAGAACCTAGGCGGGGCGCTCTACTCTACAATTGTCCAACTTGTGGCAAAGAGTTGTATGATAATGGCGAAGACCTATTCAATTGCCCCTTCTGCGGGGCGGAAGTAGTGTCCGAGAGATTCGCCGCGAAGGAAACGGCGGAAGAAAAGCTCCGCAGACTGGAACGTGAATTGGAGCGGCAGAAATTAAATGCAGAGATTGAAGCGCAGAGTGCATTTGAACATTTTTGGTTCAGAGGCGGTAACCTGTTTTCCATGCTTGACAGACAATCCGCCCGCGAAGCACTGGAGCGCGGCGACATTGAAATGGCGAGGAAGTATTTTACAAAAGCATTTAAGACAGGGTGCCTATTGCATTTGGTTTTGGTTATCGTGGTCGTCCTCGTTGCCGTTGCCGTTTTCGTAAGCCGTGCTTGCAATGGAAACGCTTAGGAAAGGAACAATCGAAATGAATACGCGGATGATGTTTGCGCAGAGGATGATCGGAGCGGCGAGCGGCATATTCGTTGCCGCGCTTTTTGCCGTGCCGCTTGTGTTTACGGGATATGCGTTGTTTGCGATTGATTTTAGTTCCAATTGGCGCATGGTGCTTGTCCCTGCGGTTGGAATTGTCCTCTTTGGTTTTGGCGTTTTCGTTGGTGTCCGTAATGCCGTACGCCGCTGGCGGGAAATATCGCAACTGCAAAGCGTTCTCGGAGGCATGTCGGTGGAAGAGCGTAAGAAGTTTGATTCTGCCATCGTCCAATCAGATGTTGCACTATGTACTGACGAATCTGGCAAGACCCATTCTTTGCCGCTAAACCATTGATGAGTTTGAAATCGAAAGGAGTGAAATCATGAATACGCGGATGAGGGTAATGATGTGTAGAATCGCTAAAACCATACCATTTTCGATCGCTAAAACCAACCTAAGTTGCAATTGACTAATATAGCCGCAATATGGTATAATACGCGCTGTACAATCGAAGGAGCGAAACAATGCCAGCAGTAAGGGCGAAGATATGATCATATATCATGGCAGCAATGTCGAGGTGAAGGAGCCAAAGATACTGAAGCCCAATCGCGAGTTGGACTTCGGAAACGGATTTTACACAACGACCAATATCGATCAGGCAATCTCTTTCGCCAAGCGCGTCACTAGGAATCGCGGCTATGGTAAAGCGACTGTTTCATCTTATGAGATAGACGAGAACGCGGCATTTCCGCTTTGCGAAGTCGTGAAATTTGATGGTGTATGCGATGCGTGGCTTGATTTCGTGTGCGACAATCGCGACGGGACCTATTCTGGCCCTGGCTATGATTTTGCCTATGGCCCGGTTGCAAATGATGATGTCTATCGTACGCTTTACCTCTACAGGGCTGGAGAAATCGACAGGGAGGAAACATTCAAGCGATTGAAGGTCAAGACGCTGTACAATCAGCTGGTTTTTGCTTCCCCGCTGGCTTTGTCGTTTATCCGTTTCAGGGGATTGGAGGTGTATGATGCCTGACAAGCGGCACAGTGCGCTGTTGACGGTAATAGTGCCGATGGTCATTGGCGAGATTGTACGAGCATACGGCATTGACGAGAAGACTGCCACCGAGCGTTTCTACTCATCCCGGGTTTACGAGGAACTTTCGGACGAAGGACGCAAACTTTGGCACTACTCGCCCAAAGTCCTTTTCTCGCTCTACGATGAAGAAACGAGAACCGGATCGATAACATATCCCGAGGAGGCGTTCTGATGAGCAGGGAAGGCAATTTTCTCGTGTTTTGCATGGAATGCTATCGCGCCGAAAAGGGATTGACCGGGCGGGAAGTGGCGGCGCTTTTCTCCAAGTTCGGCGTTTACGATTATGTGATGCGCTATTTTGATTCGCTCCATACGACAGGGGTGAAATACATTATCGCCGATATCGAAGACTACATTCTTTCCCAAGCCGCATGATATGACCTACTCTCTACACTTTTCTTGCGGGAAGGATGCGAGCAGAGCGCGAAAAGAGCGCGGCCTCGTGCGCGGCGGGAAGCAATTATTGGGGGCGCGATATTGACAATCCCGGCGTAAATATGATAAAATATCGCCGCATTCGAGCAAAGGAGCGAAACCATGCCAGCAGTCAGAACAATCGCCAGGCCCCCGCTATCGGACAGCGTAATGGTACATATCCCGGAGGAATACCGCTCGTATTCCCTTGAAATCATAGTATTGCCCATGGTTGGGTCAATGCCAGACAGCATGGAATATGTTTCTGGCAATGACGAAATCTATCAAAGGAATTTCGAGGAATCGCATCGCAGAAGAGAATCTGCGGAGCGGGCGTTCAACTACTTGATGGCGCAGGATGACGGCGGGATCGCCCCTGACTGGCATTTTGACAGGGACGAAGCCAATTCGAGAACAGTGGACGGTAAACCGGCGTTCATGTCCGTTCGCTACCGCCTTACTGAAGACGGCGCTGCGGAACTCCTGGCGGCTCAGCACGATTTCGAGAAAATCGACGAGGAGATGTGGAAATGAAGCGCGTCGTCCTCGACACCAACATCCTCATCCCCTTTCTGCAAAACCCCGAAGCATTTGCTTCTTCGCTTCTCTCGTATGACAGGATTGTTATCGTGCCGACCGTGGCCGGTGAATATCTTGCGGGAGTCACCGCCACGAAGCAAGGCGAGGCGAATCGTCGTGCCTTTGTGGATTTCCTTTCAAATCCCGCCGTTGACAAACTGCCAATTACGACCAAAACAGGCGAAATCTACGCGAAGACATATCGGTTTTTGCGGGAGCGCGGCACACCAATACCGACAAATGACATTTGGATTGCAGCCTCCGCGATTGCAGCCGGAGCGGATCTTTTCACGAGAGACGGACACTTCAACAATATCCAAGGCCTTAATCTTGTAAAGGAATAACCCACCCCATGAACTATTCGCTCAACAACGTTTGCAAGGATGCCGCAGGGGGCGTGGGAAGCGTCGCGGCGGCGCGGCGTTTGCAATAGGGAGAATTCAATATAATAAGCCCAGACACTCAAGGAGAGAAACAATGGCGGATAAATCTTGTGATAACATTGAAACCAGCCGTGCCGTCTGTCACGGCAGCCGCGTTGTGGTCAAGAATCCGCAGATTGTTCCTACACGCTATACCAAGGACTTCGGGCCCGGCTTTTATTGTACCGTTTTGCGCGAACAGGCCGTGCGATGGGCCGTGAGGTTTACCGGGCGCGGATGGCTATCGCATTTCACCTACAGCCCCGATGCAGGGCTGGATGCGCTCGTCTTTCCGCAGATGTCCGAGGAATGGCTCGATTTCGTCGTCGCCTGCCGTCACGGAGCCCGGCATGCGCACGACATCGTCGAGGGTCCGATGGCGAACGACACCATCTACAACTACGTTCAGGATTTCATCGACGGACGCATCACCCGCGCGGCGTTCTGGGAACTGGCGAAGTTCAAGCATCCAACGCACCAGATCTGCTTTTGCACCGAACGCGCGCTGAATACGCTTTCGTTCCTGAATGCGGAGGAGGTTGTCGATGGCTGAATACAACAATCTTTTTTATGTCTGCAGCCTGATCGAATATATCGGGCGCGAACGGAAGCTGCGCAGGGCGGAAGTCGTTGCCGGTCTTGGCGAAGATGTCATCAGGCGAATCTATCGCTATGCCGACACGTTCCATTGCGAGCAGATTGCCAAGGTCGCAGACGATTTCATCACGCTCTGTTCGCTTCCCACGGGGACTTTCGACAGCGTGGGCGACTGCCGCTACGCGGTGCCGGGCTACTGGGACATTGGCGCCGTCTATGCACGGCTTATCGAAGACGTGTCCGATGGCGCAGACCCGATAGCCAAACTTATTGAGGTTTACGCCTCTTGGATGAGCGACGCGCTTTCGCGCTTCAACTCAGACCTCTTCTACCAGCCTCGCGGCTACATCGCGGAATGCTACCGAGCCGGAACAATCCTCGTAGCATAATCCCCATGAACTATTCGCTTCACAACGTTTGCAAGGATGCCGCAGGAGGCGCGGAAAGCGTCGCTGCGTCGGCGTTTGCAATTAGCGAGGCCGCAATATTGACAATTCCGGCGTAAATATGATAAAATATTACCGCATTTTAGCAAAGGAGTAAAACCATGCCAGCAGTAAGAACAATCGCTAGGCCCCCGCTGTCGGACAGCGTAATGATACATATCCCGGAGGAATACCGCTCGTATTCCCTGGAGATTGTCATAATGCCCGTCATGGACGTGCCGCACCGCCCGAAGCCGAAGTACGATTTCTCCGACCTCGTGGGCAAACTGCATTTCGAGGGTGACCCCGTGGCGTTCCAGAGGAGTCTGCGCGATGAGTGGTAAACGCTATCTGCTGGACACCAACGCCATCATTCAGTTGCTCTTGGGCAACCCCGTGCTCCTTGCGATAGTCGCCGAAGCGGACTTTCTCGCGACCTCGGTCATCTGCAAGCTGGAGTTCCTTTCCTATTCAAAGTTGGACGAAACCTCGCGCGTTGCCTTTCTCGAGTTTCTCTCGCGCATCATCGTGTACGATGTCGCCAACGCCGATGCCGCCCTTGCCCGCGAGACGGTTAAGATGCGCATGACTTGTTCGCTGAAACTTCCCGATGCCATCATTGCTGCGACAGCCCTTGTAAACGATTGCGAGATTGTCACGAACGATGCCCATTTCCAAAAACAATCGCGCGTCGCGGTCAAAACCTACGCTCTGACATAACCCCATGAACTCTTATCTTTACAATGTTTGCAAGGATGCTGCAGGTGGCGCGTGAGGAACGCGGCGCAAGGAATAGGCAGAATGCGAAAGCTGAAAGGACTTCACCAGTGAGCAAGAGAAATGCGGACAGTGCAGGACGCGACGAGGCTCCTATAGTGCTGTACACGACTCCAGATGGAGCAGTGAAGGTCAATGTTGTTTTCAGGGACGGCAATCTCTGGCTCCCGCAAGCCGGAATCGCCAATGGCAATTCGCAAACTTGGGAATATCAGGAAGCTCGGCACCGTGCCGGACAATGTGAACAAATAGCAGGAAGAACCAATGAACAAACTCATCGCTATACGCAGACGCTCGCCGCACGCAGATTCTTGACGGACGGCAGCGAAATATGATATAATACGCGCCGAAATGATGAAAACCTCCCCATACTGGCGTCTCGCCGCCTCCGAATGCACCGCCTATCATGGCGGGACGGGAGCCGTAACCGCGCCGGAAATCCGCGAGCGGCTTCATGCGCCGGATTTCGGCAAGGGCTTTTATACGACCGCCAGCGAAGAGCAGGCGATTCGTTGGGCGAAGCGCGTCAGGTTGGTTCGCAAGGCGAAAGAGGCTGTCGTGACCAAATATGACATTTCCAGCCTTGCGTCGTGTCCTTTGGTTGTCAAATCGTTCGCAGGCGTTTCCGAGGAATGGTTCGATGCAGTCATCGCGTGTCGCCAAGGTTCTGACGTGTTCGCCGGCTGCGATGTCGTAATCGGCCCCGTGGCGAACGATAACGTCTATCAGACGATCCGATTCTTCGAGACGGGCGTTTACTCGAAGGACGAGGCGATGCGTCGCCTTCTGGCCGAACGACTCTTCAACCAGATCGTGTTCAAGACCCCGGACGCGCTGGCCTACTGTCGTTACATATCGCACAATGTTGTCGAGGGAGGCGACGCCGCATGAGCGAACAAGCCTTTCAGCCGCTCCTTTATGCGATTTCTGCGGATGTCGTGAAGCGTCTCGTTGCGGGCGGCATGGGTCTTGGCGCAGCGCTCGGAGCGTTCTATTCCTCTCATCTCTACGCCGCGCTCAGCGACAGCGCGACGGGGCTCTGGCGCGAGCCGACGCGCGCTCTCGTGGCGCTTTTCGACGAAGAGCGCAGAACCGGCGCACTTCCCATGGATTGGAGCGAATAGCGATGGGCGGCTACGACAAGATAGATTACGCCGTCAACATCGTCGAGGCGTACCGTCGTGCAAAAGGACTTTCAGGCGAGGAGGTTGCGCGACTCTTCGGCGACGCGGGCGTGTTCAAGTTCCTTGAGGACTTCGGCGACACGCTCCATTGCCAAAGCGACGAAGCTACAATCGCCGAAATAGACGATTTCCTAAAGACCCAAACCACATGACCTATTCTCTCCACAACGTTTGCAAGGATGCCGCAGGGGGCGCGGAAAGCGTCGCCGCTGCGGCGGCGTTTAAAATGAAGGAATGCGACTCATGAAGAAAAATACAGAATTGATGGCCAATGGGCAAAGCGTCAGGATGATGAAGGTGGACGGAGAGGATTATGTCTGCTTGACCGACATTGCCCGCTACAAGAACCCGGAGTTTCCCGCCGATGTCGTAAGAAACTGGATGCGCTCCAAGATGACAGTCGCGTTCCTTGGCCTGTGGGAACAACTGCACAACCCCAATTTTAAACTGGTCGAATTCGACCAGTTTAAAAGCGAGGCTGGCATGAACTCCTTCGTGCTACCGCCGCAGGTTTGGGTGGAAAATACGAATGCAATCGGCATAATCTCCAAGTCTGGCCGTTATGGCGGCGGCACATACGCGCACCACGATATTGCCTTTGAATTTGCGTCTTGGGTCTCTGTCGAGTTCAAACTTTACCTCATAACCGACTATCAGCGGCTCAAGGTGAAGGAGCAGGAGTTGATTGGGTGGTCGGCAAAACGGGAACTGGCGAAGATTAACTACCGCATCCACACGGACGCCATCAAGGAGAATCTCATCCCCGCGCAAGTCACGCGCTCGCAGATGAACATCATCTACGCGAGCGAAGCAGATGTTTTGAATGTCGCGCTCTTCGGGCAGACGCACCAGCAGTGGCAGGCGTCCAATCCCGACCTCAAGGGCAACCAACGCGACTACGCGACCATCAACCAGCTCATCTGCATCTCCAACATGGAGAACATCAACGCCGTCATGATAAACGACGGAATCCCACAGCCCCAGCGACTGAAGAAACTGAACGAAATCGCCATCCAGCAGATGCGCATTTTGTCAGAAGTCGAAGGACGCAAGTATTTGAAGTAGCCACCCATGACCTATTCACTTCACAACGTTTGCAAGAATGCCGCAGGGGGCGCGGAAAGCGGCGCGGCGGCGGCGTTTGCAATTCGGGGGGGGGGGGCGGGGGGGGGGAAAAAAA
>JAFSMR010000022.1 GCA_017447805.1 Kiritimatiellia bacterium
GACACGCTCGGCGAAGTACACGGAGCGGTGCTGGCCTCCGGTGCATCCGAAGGCGACTTGGAGATGATCGCGGCCATCGCGTTTGTATTGCTCGATAGACTGGCGGACAAGCGTCTCGGTCGCTTCAAGGAACGGCTCGACCGTCTCCGGGAAACGGGCGAAGAAGTCCGCCACGGGCTTGTCACGTCCAGTGTAGCCGCGTAGAGTCTCGTCCCAGAACGGATTAGGCATCGCCCGGCAGTCAAACACAAAACCACCTCCATTCCCGGTCGGATCGGCCGGGATTCCGCGCTTGAAGGAGAATGAGAGGATTGCAACCTTCATGGAACTCCGCCTGCGAATCGCTGTTCAATTTCATTAGAGAGCTTTGGTGGCAACCGCCACATCCCCACGTTGCCGCGACAGGGGATGGGCGTGGGCAGGCGGTGGATATTGGAGAGAATCCACCAGTCGGGGTAGCCCTCGTTCCAGATGCGGCATTCACCGACGAGGGCGGTGTCGCAGGGGATACGATCCATCGCATCGTAATCCATCGTGCCGACGATACAGCCCGACCACGATTGAACCTCGTCCCATTTGAGAAGATGTGCAAATGCAGAAGGATCGCAATGTTCCGCCAGCCAAACGCGAAGATTCTCGTATTCCTTTCGGCAGAACTTCTTGGAAACGCTCATCGCGCAACGCCCACGCACCGGAACCGGCAGACAACTGCGGTTCTCCACACACTTCAGTCCCGACATGATCAGGACGGCGTATGCTCCGGTGCAGGTAAAGGCGTTAACTATTGGCGCGGTGTTTCCCATCAGAAAGGACTCTCCTCTTTGGGCATAAGAGTTTTTATCTGGTCAATTGACAAATGCTCCATGAAATCTTTAGCCCCAAATGTCAGAACCTTGACATCGTCTTCTTTAACCTTTAACTGTGCCGCAACTCTTTTCGACTCCTTCAGACTACCGCCTTCAGAATCAATCTTAGTAACATGAACAACTTTTGTCGGCGTCTGATTGCTGAAGGCGTGCTGAATAATGCTGTTTATATGCTTGTCTTGGAAACTGTAGCCAATACAAACAATCAATTTCGCGCCAAAAGAAAATTTGCGGAACTCTGACAGTAGAAACAGGTACGGCTCTGTATAGCGAAGTTTGTTCTCCGTGCCAAATATCAACTGATAATCATCGGGATTGTCACAAGTATCTGGAGAATCATAAGACACAAGACGATCATGATCAAGCCGCCAATCTACCGAGCCATGAAGTTTATAGAGTCGGATTGGCCTACTTACATTGTCATCTTGCATCATTAGACGGTCATTCCAGACTCTTCCATTTGTGTTCTCCTCATGAACAAATCCAGTAAAGACGTTTTCTCTACCACAAGCGGATTCAACACACAAATCGTAATTCAGACTGAACACGCGCAAGTTTGAACCTAACGTTTCGGCAAGTTTTATCAATCCCTTGTAATAAGATGCCGATGTCGCATCTTTGAGATTGACCCATTTTTCGACCAACTCCTTGACAATGGCTTTTCTGAACATCCGAATCTTCTCAAAATCCCTGCCTGCATTCTCAAGCAGCTCCATGTTCCAGGAGGCGATAAAAGGATATATCGTATGCTCTTTACACCTCGCCAGTTCTGTCAACACATTGACGAACTCTTCAATGTTTACACGAGTTCGCACATCACCGTGCAGCGCGTGTCCATACAAGATGCTAGCTTTTACGGCATGGTAGAGCTGCCTGTACTCAGCCCATTTCCCATCAAGCATCTTTTCAACTTCAACCGTCATAGCATCAGACGATTTGAGCATCGCATCGCAACTCGCACCGGCACCTAGCAGAAAGATGATTTCATCGCTGTTCATTTGTCTCTCCCCATCACAAGAACCAAGGTACGAATTTTTCTATCGCCGGCAATTTCAAACCCAACGCAGCCATGTCTGACATCATCCGTCCAACTAGATGACAATAAAACACCGAGACTGGTCTGGCCTTTGCGTTGAAGCCTCTCCAATTCACACCGGACAAATTGCACAAATCTTGAAGAAGGTCTTTTTCCTCACGCATTGATATAGGGGGATCCATTCTGTCGAATATTGCGTAGATAGGGTTTGACGGTCTTGACGACACAACCCCACCTGATGGAGTGCCATCAGGCCAAACAAGATATCCGCGCGGTTTAATGCGCATAATTGCATTCTCTGTGGGCACAAGTGTTTCTCTTCGAGAGTCAAACCCCATGTAGTGGTGCTCAGTATTGATGCGGACGATTACAATGCCTGGTGCCGATGCGTCATTTGCGGTCACTTCTCGCACTATCTTGCGTATTTCATCCATCGCACTTTTAAGCAACCGAAATGAACAATGGAGCACGATTCGGCGCGGTCGTTCTTCTCTAATGTGTGCAAGCAACTGTTGCTTTATCCGTTCTCCGAGTGTGCGGACATAATCGATCTCATTTGTATGGTCTGAAAGGGTCCGGATATCCTTGAACGCTCCGCTTGCATCCGTTGTAACGGAATACGCCACGAACCTGTTTCCTGATGCGTTGGAATTGTCCCATAATTGCGAGACGCCAATAATCAGATCGTTTTTCCTATCCGTCTTGACACACCAAGGGATACCGCCAGCCTTGCAAAAGAGCTGTAGGGCGATGCCGGCGACAGACCACTGGAACGAATTTCCCGCCATCACCTTGGAAACTTTGACGTCTTGCGAGGGGATGTTGTTTTCAAGGTAGATAGACTTTTGCGCGAGATATTCCTTTACGTCGCCGGAAATCAGAATGATGGCCACAGGGTTTGGCTTACCCTTGGATAAGATTTCCTGCGCAGCGCGTTCATGGGCTACAGCATCGCATCCGCTCATAACCACGTGGTCGATATTCGAGGTGCCAAAGGGAACGCCAAAAAACGAGGTCATTCCAGAAAAACGACCATTGAACTGACGACCAGACAAACAATTGTATAGGAATCTTGCCGTCGACCTATCTTTCTCCTGGAAGACAAAAAAGAAATTCGGGGCTTCTACGCATTTCTGATACGGGCCAAAATTACGGACACCCCAATACGGGTTCTTGTGTTCTTCATCGCCCGAAAAAACAAGAGTCTTGCCGGAGAGCTCATCCGACGGCAAATCCGCCATTTGCTGGAATCTGAGTTGTTTGTCGCCAAACGGGCAAGTCAATCCAGTAAGGAATCCATCATGGAAAGCAGATATCCATTGGTACTGCATACGATAGAAATCTCTGTTTGGTCGATTGGCGTCATCAAGGCTGAAACTGTATCGCTGGACTTTGTCATCGAACGGGTACTCATCATGCTTGAAAAAATGAAAATTGACATACACTCCATGCCGCTTGAGAACGGAATGCCAATCAAATTCAACTATGAATCCCTGCCAGCCGACCTCTTCGCATTTCTTCAGCTTGACTTCAAGTTTCCTGAACCGGCCACTTTTCACAGCAACAATGTATGACGGACTCTTGCTGCGGATTTTCTTGGCTATTTTTTCAAGTACAATGTACGAGCATATCCACTTGGCAGGCATCGGGTTGTCATGTGCGCTGAATATGAACTGCCTAAAACCATCGCAACAACAAGGTGAAATCCAATACTGCCGCTCTCTTGGCGAATCTTTGTCCACTACCATACGATAAGTGTCTTCGTTCGGTCGTGGTTCATTTGGAGCATTACATTCTTTGGCGAAACATTGAATGTCAAAATCTCCGCAATCAAGGGGGAAGAAGTTGGTCTTTAGCGATTCTGTCCTTTCGATAAACATTTCATCCCCCATTAGAATTTGAGAACTGCAAGGTTCCGAATCGACACGAACCCTTGTCCTCGGGCCGACTCTGGCGAACCAAGAACTATGTGGTCAAGAAGACGGATGCCGAGAAGTCTGCCTGTCTCGATGAGGCGTTCGGTTATATCAATATCCTCCTTGCTCGGCTGCGGGTCACCGGACGGATGGTTATGAGCAACTATGATTGCGTAAGCACGATATCTAACCGCCTCGCAAAACACATCTCTCGGATGGACTGGTGTGCGGCTTACCGATCCCTGTGAGATGTCTAAAGGTTCACATAATGCATGGAAATCTGGATCCATCGGCAAAACAAAAAAATGCTCCTTTTCTGGCGAGTCCTCGACTATGCGACAAAATACGCCGTAAGCGGCAGACGATGAACGCAGATTATACGACCTAAAATCCCTGTTCTGCGCCGACTTGACACGTAGCACAAACTTGAACGCCGCCGCAATTTTCAAAAGCTTTGCATCGGCAAGACCCTTAATTAGTCGATCGGGATTGTGTGCGTTATATTCCGCTATCCGCGCTTTCATCTCCAGCCAGTCTGCGCGGATAAACTCAGCAGGAGAATGGAATGCTTCAATCAAGCGATGCGAAAGATCAAGGACAGGACACCCTGCCGCGCCAGAACCAATGACGATTGCAAGCAATTCTTCTTGCGAAAGCACGTCTCCTTTAGGATTTGAGGCAAGTTTTTCGCGTGGCATCAAATCGTTTGCTTCTCTATCTTGCCGCATCATATCCATCTCCGCTCCTTTCTGCGCTGTCACCCATCGTTGCTGCTTCCTTATAATCCTCCATGCGAATACGTGGATATACAATGGCTTGATCTTTGTGGCTAGTAAGCTCAATGTTAGGTGTTATCCTGTCAGGCCAAGGATGCGATGAGTTGTAAAAATACAATGAAATGCCGATATTGCCGAGGATTCGAGAAAAGACGTCTGCCATTTCTTCCGTCAGATTCGATTCTACTATTAAACCTTTCCCAAATATAGGGACGCCACATTGCATCAACGCATCTGAATAATACAAAACCTGAAAGAATCCTTTTGCGATTTGAGAGAACGCATTATTGCAAGCTATTGATTTCAACTCAAAAACGAAAAGCCCCGCTTCGCATTTTATCGCCATATCTATGGATTCTGACTGAAACACCTTTTTCCCATTTTTTAGCAAATAGGATGAAATATCCTTAAGCATTTCTTGATGACGTTTTTCGGCTGCTTCTGTTTTTTGCAGCATCTCATCAATGGGAATAGCCTTTCTGCGAGCCACAAATCGTCTGATTTTAATTTCATTAGGATTAATCGGAACCAACGATAAGTCAACCTCTGGAATTGCATTATTTGAATGTGCATCTGTTGGTTCGTTTGCAGTCAAAAAGGATACAGGTGTTATCAATGGAACTGTTGCAAGTCTTTTAACAACATCATCAATGCCGCCATTGGATACAAAATTTGGATGCCGCTTTAGATATTCTATTGCAAGATGTGCTATTGGGTTTTGCACTCGTTGGCTACCCCAAAGCTCAGATACACAGAATCTAGAAGCGATTTCTCGAAGTAGCACTTTGTCAGCGAATAAGGCGCTGCATTGATTTATCGGTGGGGTTATACGTAAATATTCACGCTCAGAGAAGTGCTTGATAAGGCGTTGCGTCTTGGCCTTGATCTGCTTGTCAAGTTCCGCCGCAATTGAATTTGAAATTGAAGACAATCCAATACTAAATTCTACAAGTGCGTTGGTCTTGTAGTCCAAAGCTTGGATATCAGCATACGAACGGAATGTCCTAAATGATGTTGCGACATCTATGTTGAGTAGATGGCCCAATGAATTCCCCACCTCATCTTCGCATCTCTCTACAGAATTAACAACTACTCTAGCAAACAAGTAATCGCCCTTATTGCCTCGCACGATTATAAACACGTGCGCACCAGGAAGGTTTTGTGCCGAAGGCAAAGAAACTAGCGGCAAGGTGTAGCATGGTGCCACACCATCATTAGCGTTCATTAAACCCATCCAAGACTCAGGAACTATCCAAGCGTAGAAATCGGTCATAGCAACCCTCCATCATTAGACAGTTCTGCGAGAGCTTTATCTAGCGATTCTGGCCATTCAACTATATCACCAAGAAGATCATGCTGCGACATTTCCCTCTGACGCAAACGGCGAACTTCATGTTCTTCAATTGTCCCCTCGCATATCATCATGTAATAATTTACTGTTTTAGCTTTTTGACCACGTCTATGGATTCTATCAAGGGATTGAAGGTAGTGTGCTGCTTGATTTGTATATGAATAGTATATTGCATCATAAGATGCGTGCAATGTAATCCCTGCGCCTGCCGCTGCAGGATTGGCTATCATGACGAGCGCATTAGGATCGGACTGAAAACGCTCAACTGATTCTGCACGTTGGTTGCCACTAGTAATCGAACCGTCAATTATGAGCGGTTGATACTGTGACAAAGCTTCTGCAATTTCCGAGACACTGTCTCGATAACAAGTCCAGATTAACACTTTACGATGTTCGATAGCTAGCGAATTAACTAGCTCTACTAGTTTTTGCAACTTCGCTGACTCGTCTGCAAACAATGGGTCAACCATCCTCGGCACGGCACAAATTTCCAAGAGAGTTGTGCGTTTCTGAAAATAAGTTGCGAGATGTTTCTTAAATGTCCTGTTATCAAGAGAGCGCAATTCTACAATAAACTCATCGCGAGCCTTTTCATACATATATCGCTGACGACCAACTAACGGAACTCGTATTATCTGAAAGTTTTTTTCTGGCACATCTGCAATGACATCTTGTTTTAATCGCCGAATGGCGAGTGCGCGTGTTCTAAGAATTTCAGCTACACGTTCTCGGTCGTTGTCCTCAGAAGTGCTTTTAGTGAATGTGCCAAACGCGAAATGATTATCGGCTAAATCGACTTGGCTGATAATATCATACGGTGATCGAGGCGCGGGAGTGCCGCATAATACAAGGCAAGTCAGACAGTGTGGCCGCAACTCAGAAAGTAATTCGGCCCTTAGCGTTGCTGGGTTCTTTGCGTAATACGATTCATCAACAATTAGCATAGTTCGCAACTGACGCGCAGACGCCTTAAGAGGGACAAGCACACTCGCGATGCCCTCATAATTAACAATGGTGATGATGTTTTTATGTTCAACAACACGCCTTTTTTGTTCTGTATTACCCTCAACTATACCAATCGAGTATTTGTCCCCCGTAAACTTACGAATATCCTTATCCCATCCCCCCAGCATACTCTTAGGAGATACTATTATTGCCTGTTCTACAATTTTAGATGAATGGAGAATGTCGAATGCCGAAAGCGCCATGACGGTTTTTCCAGTTCCTTGCTCATCAAACAAGCAGGCGCCTCTAAGGTTGGGATGGATGATGGCATTAACTGCATATTGCTGTGCAATATCTAGTATGTCAGACCAATTGGCCGGAATTCTATCAGTCCTTAAATCCTTAAATTCTTCGTTAGCTTCGTTAACGGCGCGACGATGCACCTCCTCAGCATCCCGATAGCGCTTCAACTCCTCACAGTCAATATCGGGGAATTTATCAAGAACGACATATGCGCAAGTAATCGGAACAATTACTTTGCCTCGTTCGACCTTGCAATTAGAACCTAAAGCTTCGCTTAATGTCGCACGAACGCGGATGAATTCGCCGCCCCCGCATGACAATACTATTGTATTGTCTTTAAGCGTTACTGTCATTCTGCATCCCCTACAGAGTTCAACAGCTTATTAAAAGTCTCAACGATTTTATGAAAGCTAGCCCTAACTTCCTGAGATACTTTTTGTAGTTGGCCAACGTTGACATCTTCCAGAAAGTTTGCAAAGTTGACTATTCTGCCTTCAATCTCGTCATTGGTTCTGACTACTCGAGCATTATAATCAATAATCGCTTTCGCAGATTTTGCCGCCGTTGGTTCGGGTTGCATGAGTGCGGCCTTGGCTTCGGGCGTCTTCCATGCCTTATATGCTATGCGAACCTCATTAAAACTTTGGAACTTACCCTCATATATCCATTTGAAAAACTGAATAGCAAAATCGGGTTCTGTTTTCAGTTGATTGAAAAATGATTTCTTGGCCTCGTTAAAGAATTGATATGATTTTGCACATATCGTTTCAGCCTCTGTTTCGGAAAGCCCCAGGCCCCCACCATTATCATCTTCAGGGTCGACTGGGTCGGTAGCGTAAGTCATGAAGCTTTGTATAATTTCGTCTATCTTTAGTGAGTCTAAGACCTTAGTTCTGCTCCAACCAAATTTCTGTGCGATTTGTCTTTCGTCAAGACCATCTCCATTCCGATAGGCGGCAACGACCATTTGAGCCTTTACATAATCCGGCCACTCAAGTTTTAACGATGCAGAAAAGTTCTCCTCAACAAGGACGTTTCTTTCATCCTCCTCTGATGCATCTTCAAGCAATACATAGGCTGGCACTTTCTCCAAGTCAATCCTGTTGGGATCAGTTGGCGGCAAAGATTCAAGAGCATACTTTAACGCAAAGAATCTGCGGTTGCCATCAAGCAATCGTCCCTTCCACGAAAGCGTAAGAGGTTCACGTAGCCCATTCTTGAGTATATCATCACGCAAATCTTTCAACTTAAAATCGGGCGTGTTTTTCATGATGTCGAATACCTCCTCTTGCGTGAGGTCTCTCGCGCCATGAGAGGCCTGGAACTTCCGTTTTTCAACATCAATTCGAGGATTGTCGACCCATCCTGAAATAAGGTTGATATCCACTTTACATTGCCACACACTCAGCTTGCGTCCATTATAGAGACGTGTGGTTACTTTAGGCTCATCACACATGAATTCTGTCTTGTTCATTTCACAATCTCCTTACATACGGGTTTTAGTTTGAAGCTTCAAGTTTGATAATCATTTCAACAAGCTGCTCTCTGTCCAGCCTTAAGAGTTCAGCTCGCCTATTTTGTGTGTTGTTGATTGTCGATAATGAATCGACGAGGTCGTTTTCCATGAAATCATCGCTCTTTAGGTGTTTAGCGAACATCTTTTCTGCTTTAACTTTAGCACACCAGAAATCAGAAATGTCTTTGGAGAAGTAGTCTTTTAGCAATGCGCAAAGCGTTTCCGTGAGTGTGGGCCGCTTAAGTGCATCATTAAACCTCATGCAGAACATCGCTAAATCAGTAAACGGTGTGTTGCTTGAGACATCAGACAAGTGCGCAGAAACACCGTCTTGCCATTCAGGATGTAATTGAATACCATAACGTAATCCAGTTGCTGCCTTTCCTAGATGTAGCAATGGTGCCGGACGGTGTGGGTATTCATATGGATTTTCTGACTTAGTTGCATCAACAACCTGCGTTGTCATAAAATTAGATGACATCCGCTGAGCAGGGTCTTTGCCGCCAATTGCAACACACCCTAATTCATACACGCTCTGCGGTCTGTTATCCTCCGATTTATTAACTGTCACGAATCGGGAATATTGCAGTGCGAGCTCTTGCCGCATCTGCTTACCTTTGGGCTTCTCAAAATCAATATCGAGCGTTTGCACTCCGTATTTTTTTGCGGTCACGTCAACGGCAAGCATAATCATTAAACTTGATGTTCGCTCCATTGGAGTTTTACTACGCTTCCCATTCACAGATTTAGTGCGCAGTCTCTTGAATGATTCCAGTACTAGTGTGTGATCTAAATACATAGAAAACCTCCTTACTCACAAATTACATCAAGATCGGAAATATGAAGCACTTTCGTCGTTGAGACGAAATCTTCAAACTTGATGAACTTCTTACCCTTTTGCAGGTCTTCACCGTTTAGAACTCTAACTAGTTGTAGGCCAAGTTCGTAAGCAAGCCGCGGAGGAACTGCATTCCCTATCTGGAGATATTTTGAGGATATCATTCCTTTGAACTCAAACCAATCTGGGAACGACTGAATACGAGCCACTTCACGCACGGACAAGGCTCTGTGTTTCCTTGGATGAAATACTCCAGCTTTTTCTGGTTGGAACGATGCCGTAATTGTGCCAGCAATTTCATCTCTATCGCAACGCTGATAAAAGCGTGGATAATGGTAACGAACTATATTCTTCTTTATTTTCTTCATTCGCTCCGGCAAATACCGATCTGGAATATCTCGCCAACAACCTCCTTCAGGGATATGTTTTTCTAACGCCTCTGCTTGAGGAGAATAGGAGATGACTTCATTTGTTCCGGTGACACCTTTTTTTGGAATGTCAAAAATGATATTCTTCAATGCCAATTCAGGACGAACCTTTGGGTCGGGGAAAGCAAACTTTCCTAGGCCTTTTTCGCGTCGTACACCAACTATTAAAACCCGCAACCTTTGAGATGGCACATTATGTTTCGAGGCATCAACAAGCGAGAAGTTTACAGAGTAGCCCAAATCTCTGAGATTCTCAACTATAATTTCAATGACCCTGCGACCCTCGTGCTTTGAGGAAAGCAGCCCCCGAACATTCTCAAATATAACCGTTTTAGGTTTCAACTCGCGAACGGCCTTCAACGCTGAAAGGTAAAGATCGCCACGCTCATCTTGAGTCCCTTTTCTCAATCCGGCATTAGAAAAAGGCTGACATGGGAAACCTGCGGTAAGCAAGTCTGGCTGCCCCAACTTAGGGAATTCGACCTTTCTAATGTCCTTTACCAGGATGTCGCCAAGGTTGTGTTTGTGTGTTTCTGCCGCTGATTCATTAAAGTCATTCGCAAAGACAGTCTTGAAGCCTGCAGCTCTTAAGCCTAGATCAAAACCGCCACAACCCGAAAACAAACTAACATGAGTATAAGGGCAATCGTTCTCGTCTTGGAGATTATCAAAGACAGCCCAAGGTTTTTCCGTTAAAGCTGGAATAACAGGTCGCTTGCCTTTGATGCGCTTTCTGCGCACAGGACAAGATGTCTTTTTTTGAGCATTGTTACTTTTTCTGGGCATTGTTAGCACTCCATTACGAAATGTTGAAACAGTATGAGTTGATCTTGTGTTGGCGAGCATTGTGGGTATTCAAACCCCTCATCGGTCGCTATACAAAAATCCACCCTTACAATTTCTTTTGATTGCGGATTCGCAATAATAGTCCATCTACATTCGGGATCGCCAGGCTTTTCGTCCATAGCAATCTTGGGCGAAACAAGAATATTCAACAAACCATCTTCGACATAGGATGACTCCACCTGCAAGTCGGTCGTCCCCATCGTCTCTAGGCATTGCTGAAAATTAGCCGCCTTTGACTTTTGTTCGCAGACTCCCTTGTTCATGACTTCTCCTGCATCACGATAGGTTCATCCGGTACAAAATCCACTATGTCACCGATGTTGCATTGCAACACACGACAGATTTTTTCAAGGGTCGTAGTTTCAACGGGTTCGCATTTTGATAAACGAGCAAGTGTGCCAGAAGACATACCTGTCGCAATGCGAAGATCTGTCTTTGACATACCTTTGTCTATCAGCTTCTTCCATAGACTGTTGTAATTTGTTGCCATATCAAGTCCTGTTGCGAGTCCTTTTGCTCTTTACGGGTCTGTATTATAGCATTTCTTGATGTGAAAAGTCAATGCCTGAATGCATCTTTTATTCTCTATAATAGACACGTAATGGCACATAGAAGTAATTTCATTCATTCTATTACAGTGCTTTCACGCTCAATCCAAGCCATCAGAAAATCGACTATTGCCCTCTGCCTGTCGAGGTTGATTGAAACGCCGCGCGGCACTTTCCACCACCTCGCGAGGCAGTTGCGACAACAAGTCGCCGTTGCGTGTTGCGCGACGAAAACCGGGTGTCCGCGCATGGGCGTCTGCTTTCCATCATTGGGCGGATTGGCCGGCGCAAGACGTGTACGAATGAAATCCTCGCAATGCCGCCGTATCGTCTCCAAGCCTTTTTTCTCAATGTACTTGCGGTCAGATTCAGTAAGGTGGAATCGGCTACGGAACTTTGACTTCGCCAGCCGTGCGAATGCGGAGCCGTAGTTTTCAGATGCTGACATCCTATATCACCTCTTGTCGGATGGAAGGAGTTTGAAAATCTCCACGAACAGTTTGTCAGCATCCATACTCGCCGCTTTTTCGATATTGCGTTTGAAATGCCTGGTGCATACGGCGGTCGTTGCTTGGAGATAATCAATCTTCGTGCACACCTTGAACCAGAACCGTGCGGGCATTGCGTACGGCTTCTTGTCGTATTTCACGCCGAGCAGGTATTCATGCAATACACTCTTGGATATCTTGCACGGAGCTTCATCCGAGTTAAAGAACTTCACAAGCGACGGCATCTCCATTTTCTTCATGTCAGCGACAACTTTGGCATATGAATCCTCGTTCCCATTTCTCAAGGCCCGCATGAAACCCATCGCCACATCCTTTAGGTGCTTCGCCAGCTTTTCCATCTTCGCCAGCATCGCCTTGTTGGGCTTGCGCTCCGTCTTGTTCTCGATAGTGCGCTTCTCGAAGCGGAGAGAGACGGCATCAAGGTCTATTGAAAGCCCGCTTGCAGCGTAGCGAAACACATCCTCAAACGAGAACAACGATATATCGGCATTGTCCTGTCTAAGTCCACCGGCGGCAATGACTATGCAGCCCAGATACGTTGCAAATGCGGATTTCGGAACCTTCGCAAGATGCCGGACAAAGAACACGCGGCGCTTGTGCTTCGCAGGCGCAAACGTGGACATCCCGAAGTCCCAGGCCCCTGCAACGCCTGCAATAGGTTGTGGGGCGCTGCACCCGAATGCAGCCGAGACAAGGTGAAACAATGCCGGGAGACTTATGCCATAGACAGAGACATCCGACAAGGTAAGCTCGTCTGGCTCTTCCGGTTCATCCCTGCACAGACGATATACGTGTGTTTTGCCATCCTTGCCAATCTCGCTGTATACGCGAAAGCAGTCTTCGTATCCGGCACAGTCACGGCAAACGTATCCATCAAGGTCAAGCCGCTTGAAAACGGCAACGCCACTCTTCAAGAGCGGCTCGATGTCAAGCCGCTCCGCCTGGATGTGCGCGGGAAGTATCTCGTCACTTCCCCGCGCTATCACCTGCGCCAGCAACCGCACCATCATCGTTCTTCCTCTCCACGATTACACCCCTGGCCTTGAGGATTCCGCGAAGCGCTTCGACAAGCCGCCTTGGCGCTTCCTGAAATCCGATTTCGGAAGATGGAGTCAGCTCGAACATCCTCTGAACATCCTTCTTCTTCGCCGTATCGTAGGTGACGCGAAGCTTCACGCGCCGGGCAGTCGTGCCAATCGGGAACACGCTGTGAGGGGCATCCTCCGGCGGCTCGCCGCGCACGGCGGACAATTCGTCGGCGATGGTCGTATAAAGGCTCTTCGACAGCTCAAAATACGTCCGGCGGCTGTCCTTGATTCCGGCGAGGTTCACATACAATTCAACGACCGAGACGTTCTTTATCGTCCCATCGGGCGAACCGCCAAGTTCAGCATCGGCGTTCTTGATGAAGTACGAAAGGTCGTGTGTGACTTCGCCGGTGATGTTGTAGCACTCTTCTCCCAGAACCTCATTGCAGAAGATTTCGGCAATAGCACGAGCCTTCTTGCCTTTGCGGTAGTGGACGCTCAGACGCTCGTTCTCGTCGTCAAGCGTCACGGCGAGCTTGATCGAGTGGCTTTCCATCTCAGTGTTGAAGTCCTTTGCAGACTCAGCCCAGCGTTCAACCGGCACGGGACGGTCATCCATTTTAAGAACGAACACCTGCTTTGTGCCAGAGCGGAATGCAAGAGGAACGGCGTGTTCAGCACAGCCCTCCCTGCGCTGCACAAAATCCTTCAGCAGATCTTTAAGCTTGGCTTGATGCTGTTCAACGGCATCGTCCGGCGGCTTGACGAGAATCTCAAGCTCGTAGTTCTTCCAGTCTTTGCCGCGCTTGGCGTTCATGAACGTCCGCTCTTTGAGCATTTTCAGCTCGTCATCATCCAGGACGCTGACGCAGTATGCCGCAACCTTGATAGTGTGGTTGGTGTTCAGCAGCGTCTTGCGCTCCGTCTCGTCCTCCGGCAGCTTGTGAACCTTGTCGAGAAACTCGCGCATCAAGGTGCGGTTCTTTGGCTCCGATTTCAACTCCTCTATCGCCGTGAACTTCGATTCAATGGTCTCGAAGTCATCTGGACTACTCTCCTTCATGCCGCCAAGCAGCGCGGCAAAGGTCTCCGGCTTGTGCGCCGCCCAGTCATACTCAATCTCGATGCCCGTTGAGAGGATAACCTTCTTCGTCAGTTCTGTGCCAGCCGACTTGGCAAGGTCGACAATCTCATTAATCTGCATTACTCACCCTCCGTTTCAACAGGTTCCTTGGCGGCATCCGCATCGTCCGATGGCACTTCCGCAGCATTATTCTCCACAACAGCGTCCGGCGTATCGTCCTCGGTGATGGGTAGCTCCTTCGTCTCTTTCGGCAGGACACGGCGCGAAAAGCGATAGAGGACGTGGTCATCTATCTTCTCATCCGTGGCGATGATGTCATAAACAATGCGGCGGTTCTTGTAGTCGATCCCCATCTCCTGAAGATAGGTCTTGAAGGTGATGTAGAAGTAGGCCCCGGCCTTCTTCAGCTCGAAAGCACGACGGTCACCCTTGTGGGAGACTATAGCACCGAGGTCGCCGTTTTCGGCGGCGAAGATGACAATGCTCTTGTCATCCGCGAGGTGCATCAGACGCCCGGCCTCAACAGTCAGAGAAAGCCGGCCATTGCTCTGAATGGTCGCTTTTGCGGTCTGCTGGAGGCGCTCGGCGTCAAGCATCTTCAAGTTTGCAGCAAAATTCATCGAAGTTTCCTTTATTTTCAAAGTTCGGGAGATATTATACCAAAAATCGGCCAAAATTGATAGAGGGCAATGTTAAAAATATCCGTGTGGTTCGGTTAGAAGTGTTTTATCCGTATCAATAACAGGAGGCAGCAATCATCCCCTCTTTCCGTCCTAAAATCCTGACTTAACCAAAAACACAGGACAGGATTTGTGTTTTTTAGGCTCGCCAAACCCGCATAAACATTGGGTTCGGCGAGCCTTTGCGTCCTATCGGAACCGAAAAGGCAGGAAATTTTCCTTGGGTGTCCTCTGCGGAACAGAGACCCACAACGGGTTTCACGCAGGGGGTTCAAACAAGGAACTCTGCCATGCAGAACCCCAATCGTGCCCACAAGCACAGCAGACCATCAGAACCCGTCACGCCGGAAATTCTGAAGGTGATACTCATCAAGACCAGCCAGCTCCAGGAGACCTTCCGGGACTTCAATGAAGACGACCGGAACGACCGACGCTCGGACATTATAGCAAAGTTCATCGCCGAATGCGAACGTGTCCACGGGAAGTTCCGCGAGAACGACAAATGGTCTTATAAGGATTTTATCGAGTACAACCTCGACTGGGTTGCCCGCCGCTACCGCCGCGATGCCGGACGTGCCATCGAGAACCGTCCGCCGGAAATGGTCTCGCTCGATGCCTCCGTCGAAAGCGAAGACGGCGAGGCCACGTTTCACGACTTCGTGGCCGACAGGCACGACTACCACGACTCGGCCATTTTGAAGTCCGATTATCGGGAAGTCCTCTCTATCCTTCGCCGCCGCAATCCCCGCTACGCCGCCATTCTTGAGATGACAGTTGACGGCTTCACCCAGCAGGAGATCGCCGATGCGCTTGGCGTCCCGAAATGGGAAATCAAAACCATCCTCTGGCCGGAAGCCAAGGCCGAGGCAAGGCGAATCTACCGGTTCATCAACTACCGCTCTCGGTGAGAGGGTGATAAAGAACGCCATGAAGAACAAATACCCATTCCTTTTGGAGATTCCGGCGCAGACGTACCACGCCGACTCCTCCGCAGAGAGATACGTCTCCTCGCACAACTTGGCGACGTTCCGCGCCTGCCCGTACACCTACCATCTTCTCATGACGGGGAAGATGAGACGCCCCGAAACACCCGCTCTCGCCCTTGGCCGGGCCATCCATTGCTACACGCTGGAAGGCTTCGACGCATGGAACCGGGAGTTTACAGTGACTGACGGCCCGATCAACAAATCCACGGGCCTTCCATATGGGCGGACGAGCCAGAAGTTCATCGACTTCATGGCTTCGCAAACCAAGTCGGTCGTGTCCACCAAGGAGTTCGAGGCCATCGAAAAGATGGCCGAGAGCGTGTGGACGCACCCGGAGGCGAAACAGCTCCTCGCGAGCGGCGTCGCCGAGGGGACGATCCGCATCGAGGACTACTGCGGACTGCCCGTGCAGGCGAGGCTCGACTGGTTCTCGCCGGAATTTGGCATAGCGGATTTGAAGACAACGAGCGAAGGACTCGAGTGGTTCGAGGCAACGGCTCACAAGTACGGCATGGCCTATCAGATGGCATGGTATCGGAAGTTGCTGGAGCTTGCCTCCGGCGTGAAGTATCCGGTGTACATCATAGCCGTGGAAAAGTCCGAGCCCTACAGAGTCTGCACATTCCGCTATGCCGAGGACGTACTCGACCGGGCGGAAGCCGAGAACGAGTCCGCATTGCGCGAACTCGCCGAGTGCCGCGAAAAGGATGAATGGCTGACGCGCTTCCAGGAGACAAGGCCGCTCACTCGAATCTGAAGTTTCGGGCGGCCGGGTGGCCGTCCGTTCAACACAAACCAAGCAAGAAACGAAAGGAAAGACACACTATGTCTCTACTTGAACGAATCACCTCCGGGGCGAAACCACGCCCCCCTCGAATCCTAGTCTATGGCCCACCTGGAGTGGGCAAGTCGAGCTGGGCTGCACAGGCTCCCAATCCTGTGTTCATCCCCGTCGAGGATGGAATAGACCATCTGTCGGTCCCCCGCTTCGACCACGTGACGGACTACGCCAAGTTCGTCGAATGCCTGAAAGCCGTCCGCGACGAGCAGCACGATTTCCAAACTTTGGTTATCGACTCGCTGACGGCGCTCCAGAACCTCGTCACCGACGGCGTGTGCAAGGCCGCAGGAGTCAAGTTCCTCGAAACCGCATACGGCGGCTACAACCGTGGGCAGTCCGCTGCGCTTACGCAGATGCGCAAAGAGGTTTACACGCTCCTCGACGAAATCAGGGCGAAGCGCAACATGGCCATCGTTCAGATTGCACACGACCACATCGAGAACGTGAAGCGCGCAGACGGCACGACCGACCGCAGGCTCGCGCCGCGCCTTATCCCCGGCATCTGCGACTGGGTCTCCGAATGGAACGACATCGTCATCTCCGCCGACTTCCGCACCATCGAGGATGCGAACGGCAACAGGATGATCGTGGGCAAGAACGGCGGCGAACGCGAGATGTACGCCGTCGGCTCCATCCACCGCCTCGCCAAGAACCGCTACGGCATCCCCGCCGGCGCTCTGCCGCTCACGTGGGACGCAATCCGCGAGGCCATCGCCAAGGCGAAGGCTGCGGACGCGCCTTCGCAGGACGCATCCGCTACCCAGCCTGCCGCCACGGGTGATATTGAAAAGTAAACCGAACAGAAAGGACAGTCAAAATGGACGAAGTATTCTTTGACGCGACGAGCGTCGAACCCGCCGGGTCGTTCGACCCGATTCCCGCTGGCGACTACGAGGTTGTCATCCTCGAGTCGAAGTGGAAGCCCACCAAGGCCGGCACGGGGTCTTACCTCGAAATCAAGTGCCAGGTCACCAAGGGGGACTACGCGAAGCGCAACCTCTGGGCGCGGCTCAACCTCAAGAACCCGAACGTCACGGCGGTCGAGATCGCCAAGCGCGAGCTTTCCGCGATCTGCCATGCGGTCGGCGTCCTCAAGCCCAAGTCCAAGGACGAGCTGAACGGCATTCCGCTCGTGGCGAAGGTCGCGGTCAGGGACAACCAGGACGGCGAGCCGACGAATGAGATCAAGGGCTGGAAGGCAGTCGAGGGCGGAAGCGCCGCGCCTGTGGCAACGCCCGCTCCCAAGCAGCCCGTCAACGCTGGAGGAGCCCCCTGGTGAGGTCACTCGACGCCATCCTTCCATTCCCCCCGTCGGTGAATTCGTACTATCGCCATGTGGGCTTCAAAGTCCTGATCAGCCGAGATGGACGCAAGTACCGCAAGATGGTCGTTTCACGGCTCGCGGGGACGAGGCCGCTTGAGGGACGTCTGTCCCTCACGGCCTTGCTCTATCCGAAGGACAGGCGTCGGCGCGATGCGGACAACACCCTCAAATGCCTCCTCGACTCGCTCGCACACGCCGGGACGATGCATGACGATTCGCAGATAAAAGTGCTGCACGTCGAAATGCGGGAGCCCGACGGAGACGCGCGGGTCGAGGTGCATCTTGAGGAGATCGAATAGACAAGAGCGAAGAAACTCATGGGACTTCGATACTACCAGGAGGACGCCGTGCGGGCGGTCTACGACCACCTCCGGCGGAAGAAGACGAATCCGTGCGTGGAGATGCCCGTTGGCTCCGGCAAGAGCTGGGTCTTGGGGCAGATCGCATCGGACACGGTGAAGACGTGGGGAGGCCGCGCGCTCGTTGTGGCGGGCGCGAAGGAGCTTCTGGAACAGAACGCCGAGAAGATATCCCTCGTCGCGCCCGACTTGAACGTGGGCGTGTGTTCAGCCGGGCTGGACAGATGGGAGGCCGACCGCGACGTGGTCGTTGGCGGTGTGCAGTCCATCTTCCGCAGAGCCGGCGAGATAGGCAGGCGGGACGTGTGCATCATCGACGAATGCCATTTGATACCGCCGGACGGAGAGGGAATGTACCGCTCGCTCATCGCGGGGCTGCTCTCGATCAACCCGAAGATGCGGATCGTCGGCTGCACGGCGACGCCGTACCGGCTCAAGGGCGGGATGATATGCAAGCCGGAGAACATTTTGAACGAAATCTGCTACAAGATCGACCTCAAGGAACTGATAGACAAGGGCTTCCTCTCGAAACTCTCGGCGAAGTCCGGGAAGACCCTCGCCAAGTTCGACTCGCTGCACATCCGCGCCGGCGAGTTCGTCAGCGAAGAGGTGGAGAAGGCAATGGGCGAGGACGCCATCGTCTCGTCCGCCTGCCGCGAAATCGTGGAGCTGACGCAGAGCCGCAGAAGCGTCCTCATCTTCTGCTCGTCCGTGGCGCATTGCCATGCAGTCGCTGAGAAGATATCCCGCTACTCCGGCCAGGAGTGCGCCGTGGTGACGGGTGACACGCCGTCGTTGGAACGGGCGGAGATTCTCGCCCGGTTCAAGGGCGCGGAAATCGAGACCGACCTCTTCGGCGGGAAGAAGCCGCCTTTGAAGTTCGTATGCAACGTCGAGTGCCTGACTACGGGCTTCGACGCGCCCAACATCGACTGCGTTTCCCTGCTGCGCCCCACGATGTCCCCCGGACTTCTCATGCAGATGTGCGGACGCGGAACGAGGCTCTCTCCCGAAACGGGCAAGGAAGACTGCTTGATATTGGACTTCGGCGGGAACATCGCCCGTCACGGATGCCTCGACCAGCTGCGCCCGCCGGGCGAGAGAACCGGCGAGAAGCAAGGCCCGCTCGCGAAGGCGTGTCCCGAATGCCAGACGATGATGCCGCTACCCTTGATGACCTGCCCCAACTGCGGACACGAGTTCGAGCGCAAAGAGCGCGAGGTCAAGATCGAGGCCACCGCCTCGACGCTCGGCGTCCTCTCCGGCGAAACAACCGTGGAAACTCTGGAGGTGACGCATACGGACTACGAGGCGTGGGCGAAGCGCGGCGCGCCGCCGGACTACCCGAAGACCGTGAGGGTGACCTACTGGTGCGGGATTAACGACCGCTACAGCGAATGGGTCTGCCCGGAGCATTCCGGCTACGCCCGGCGCAAGTTCATCGAGTGGTTCAAGGCTCGGAGGGTCGCGGACGACGTGTTCATCCCAGCAAACGCCGACGAGTTCCTTGAGGCGGTGTTCTCCGGGATGGTCAAGGACACGAAGTCCATCACGATCCGCAGGACTGCCGGCGAACGCTGGCCGAAAGTCGTGTCGAGCGTTCCCGGCAATCCGCCGGAGAACAGTCCGTTCGCGGACGGGACCGGGGAGCCGGAGGACTATGACGATTTGCCGTTTTAGGAGGATTTCAGAATGGAAGACGAATTCGAGTTCGAGGAGCGGATGGCGAAGCGGGCGATGCTCATTGAGAAAGCGATCCGCTACGCCATCGGCCTTGTCGTATTGACCGCCGTGGTGGCGTTCTTCTGCCGCATCGCGGCAAACAAGGCCGACTCGTCCGCGAGCGACCAGTGGATGCAGGCGATAGAGAACGTCCGGCGGGAGGCCGCGAAGAAGGAGGCGCGATGAACGGGGAGAGCATTTCTTCGGAACTCGCGCTCTCCTACCGCAGGGCCGGACTGTCCGTGCTTCCCGCCGTCAAGGCGAAGAAGCGCCCGGCTGTCGGCGCGTGGAGGACGTGGGCGGGACGGCTTCCGACCGAGGTCGAAGTCGAGGCGTGGTTTTCCAACGCCCACGATGCCGTGTGCATCGTCGCTGGCAAGGTGTCAGGCCACCTCGAATGCATCGACTTCGACCAGAAAGCCGAAGCCTATGGGGCATGGTGTGCAAAGATCGCTCCCGTAGTGCTCGATAGCGTCGTCGTGGAGTCAACGCCATCCGGTGGAAAGCACGTGGTGTACCGGTGCGAGACGCCGGTCGAGGGCAACCTCAAGCTGGCGCAGGGAATGCGCGACGGCAAGCGCAAGACTCTCATCGAGACCCGTGGCGAGGGCGGGCTCTTCCTCTGCTCTCCGACTCCCGGCTACGCCCTGGAGCGAGGCGACTTTGAACACATCCCCGTCATTTCGCAGGAGGCGCGACAAGCCCTGCTGTCCGCCGCGAGGGAGATGGACGAACCGTGCGCCCAACCCGCCCCGAAGAACGCGACACAGGGGCTACAGTCGGCCTTTCTGACGCGACCGGGGGACGATTTCAACCAACGGGGCGACATCCGTCCGCTTCTGACCGCGCACGGGTGGACTTTCGGAGGGTCGAAGCCGGACGGGAACGAACTCTGGACGAGGCCCGGCAAGGACGCGAGGGCCGGGCATTCAGCAACCTTCAAGGACGGCGTGTTCTATGTGTTTTCGTCGAACGCCGCGCCCTTCGAGCCGGGCAAGGGGTACAACGCCTTCCAGGTGTACGCGACACTCGCACACGGAGGCGACTTCACCGCAGCGGCGAAAGAACTCCTCTCGCAGGGCTACGGACAGCCGGAGCCGGACGATCTCGGCGTCGATCTATCTGCGATCATGTCGGACGGAAGCACACAATCCGAGCCGCAGGACGACGAAGACAAGGCCGCAGTAGCGGACGATTTCGCAGACCCTGGCCCGATGCCGCCTGAACTGTACGATGTTCCCGGATTCGTTTCGGAACTGATGGGCTACACGCTCCGCACGGCACCGTATCCGAACAAGGCGCTCGCGTTCGCCGGGGCGTTCGCCATGCTGGCGCACCTCGCGGGACGGAAGTACAAGGACCCGTTCGGAACCAGGCCGAACGTGTACATTCTCTCGCTCGCAGCGTCCGGGTCCGGCAAGCAGCATCCGCGTAGCGTGAACGTGTCGCTTGCCGCGCTCAAGGGCTTTGCGTCGGAACTCGGAGACTATTTCGCGTCCGGCGAGGGCTTGGAGGACTCGATGCTCGTCTCGCCCTCGATGCTCTTCCAGATAGACGAGGCGGACGCGCTCTTCAACACGGTCAAGATGGAAGACCCGAGGGCGGAGATGCTGAACTCGATGCTGCTCCGGTTCTTCTCCGAATCGTCCTCGGCGCACATCATGCGCAAGAAGGCGTTGCAGAAAGGACAGAAGGCATCGTCCTCCTGCATCGTCCAGCCGCATTTGACCTTCCTTGGCACGGCGGTTCCGAAATTCCTCTACCAGTCGCTCTCGGAGCGCGTCCTCTCGAACGGTCTTCTCGCCCGATGCCTCGTCCTCGAAGCGGGCGAGCGCGGCGAGGCCAACGAGACGCCGGAGGAGTCGGAGTTTCCGCAGCGCGTACTCGACGACATCGGCGAACTGAAGCGAATCGGCTCCGAGTGCGACCTCTTCAGCGAGTTCCCGCAGCCGCGCACCGTCCCTATGGAGGCCGCGGCGCGGCTTCGCGTGAACGAGATACGCCGCGAGGCCGATGCCTGCTACCGCAAGTACGAGAAGACGAACTCAGAGGCCGCGCTCGCGCTCTGGGCTCGCGCCGGCGAAAAGGTCATGAAGGCCGCGCTCGTCTACGCAATCTCGCAATCCGCGTCCGCGCCTGTCATCACCGTAGAGGCCGTGGACTGGGCCTACCGGCTCGTCTTCCATGCGACGAGGCGGATGCTCTTTCAGGCGGGGCTGTACGTCTACGACACCGAGTTCGACAGGCAGGTCAAGAACGTCCGCCAGAAGATTCTCTCCAAGGGGAACGGACGGCTTTCGTACCGCGCTCTCCTGCGCTCGATCCATATGCACAAGGACGAGGTCATGCGGATAATCGACACGATGACCGCGCGCGGCGAGATCGAGACGGAACAGGGCAGCAAAGGCGGTCTCGTGTTCGTGCTGAAGAGGTGAAGATATGTCAATGAATGTGTCAGCGTCTGTGTCAGCAACGTCGTCCGCACGGCGACACATGGCCGTTCATCCGTCAGCCGCGCTGACAGATGCGCTGACATATCCGCTGACGTTCGGGGAAGAGAAGAAGATGTGTAAAAACCCAATAAATACACATATTTTCTTCTTCTCTCTTCCATCTGTCAGCAATGTCGGCACCGGGTCGGCTCGGGGACCGTTTTCAGCCCGGAACAGCCGTTTATCCGTGTCCGCACCTCGCGCGCGCGAGGACGCTGACACAAAAAAGGACAACCCCGGACGGGGCAAAGGGCGCCAAAGCAATAGCGCTGTTGATCCCATACGGAGTTGTCGGCGAACAATATACCCTATCGGCCCCGGAAAGTCAACGGGGCAAATGCGGAATCCGGCATTTTCGCGCTACTTCGCCCCGATGTCGGGTGATAAGGGATTATCGGCGGGCGGTTCCTCCCCAGCCCCTCCAGACGGCAGGGCGCGGGAAGGAGCGCGGCTAACAAGGAGACTTTATTTCTGTCGGGAAAATCCCGGAAAGGCAAAAGACATGGCTAAAATCGAGAACTTGCGGATCGATTCGCTCACGCCATACGAGCGGAATCCGCGCAACAACGACCAGGCGGTCGCAGGCGTGGTCGCATCCATCCGCCAATACGGATTCATCGGCGCGATCATCGTCAACAAGGATCGCGTCATCATCAACGGCCATACGCGCGTAAAGGCGATGAAGGAGCTGGGCGCGGAGACGATCCCCGCCATCGTGGTCGACCACCTCACGCCGGAGCAGGAGCGGGCGCTCCGCATCGCCGACAACAAGACCGGCGAGGTCGCGGAGTGGAACGAAGAGCTGCTCAAGGCCGAGTTGCAGGCTCTCCAGGAGGCCGGGTTCGACATGGACGCCCTTGGATTCGACACATCGGAGATCGACGAGCTGATCGGCGGCACGACCGACGAAATCGGCGAAACCGATCCGAACGACGTGCCGGAGACGCCGGAAGTGCCGGTGTCGAAACCGGGCGAGGTGTACAGGCTCGGAAAGCACCTCCTCGTCTGCGGAGACTCCACCAAGGCGGAGGACGTGGCCAAGGTGTGCAAGCCGGGCGAAGCCGGACTGTGGCTCACCGACCCTCCGTACAACGTGGACTACCACGGCTCCGACGGACAGTCCATCCAGAATGATTCGATGGAGGACTCGAAGTTCCGCGAGTTCCTGCGAGCTGCATTCGCCGTGGCCGAAAAGTCGATGAAGCCGGGAGCGGCGTTCTACATCTTCCATGCCGATTCCGAGGGATACAACTTTCGCGGCGCTTGCTTCGACATCGGGCTTCGGGTCCGCCAGTGTCTTGTCTGGAAGAAGAACTCGCTCGTCCTTGGGCGGCAGGACTATCACTGGATTCACGAGCCCTGCCTCTACGGCTGGAAGGACGGTGCCGCGCACGAATGGTACGCCGACCGCTCGCAGACAACCGTCATGGAGTTCAACAAGCCGAAGAAGAACGACCTCCACCCGACGATGAAGCCGGTGGAAATGCTCGTCTATCTCATCAAGAACTCGACAAAACGCGGCGACGCCGTCCTCGACACCTTCGGCGGCAGCGGCTCGACGCTCATCGCCTGCCAGCAGACCGGGCGCGTGTGCAGGATGGTCGAACTCGACCCGAAGTACTGCGACGCCATCCGCAGACGCTGGGCGGAATTCGTCAACGGCGAGGGCTGCGACTGGATCGCGCTCACGGCGCCAGACGCCGCAGGAGACACACCTTCCGGTACCACTACGGTACCACAGGACGCTGTACAGGGCGATACAGACGCCACGGAAGCACACGAATCCGCCCTATAGCAAGAGAACAGGAAGGCACAGACATGATACAGACATCGGAATACTGCGGCATCGGGCATCCCGACCGCACCTGCGACTACATCGCATCCTACATCCTCGACCGTGCGCTTGAGCGCGACAGGAACGCCAGAGTGGCCCTTGAAGTGCAGCTCAAGGACGCATTCTGCACGGTTTCCGGCGAGGTGACGTGCGCGACCCCGTTCACGGACGAGGAAATCGCCCGGTTCTGCCGCGAGTCCGTCGAGAAGATCGGCTACACGGCTGACTACCAGACTCTCTTCGGCAGGGAGAACTGCATCTGCGGGGAAGACCTCAAGGTGACTTGCCACATCTCACGGCAGTCGGACGACATCGCGCAAGGCGTGAACGCCGACGGCTGGGGAGACCAGGGGATTGCATGGGGTCTTGCGGTCGACGAGCCGCAGATGGGCTTCATGCCGAAGGACTACTGGCTCGCCCGGAAGATCGCGCAGCATCTGCACAGCCGCCGCTTCGGCGGGCTGGACATCAAGACGCAGGTGACGGTGGAGGACGGGGTTCCGAAAGAATGCATCGTCGCGATTCCGATCCGCCCGGAGTGCGACGAGTCGGCGAGCGGCGCCGTGAGGAACTATGTGCAGTCGGTTCTTGGGAGCGGTTGCCGCGTCATCGTGAACGGGACGGGACGCTATGTGAAGCACGGCTCGATAGGAGACTGCGGCACGACGGGCCGGAAGCTCGTCTGCGACTTCTACGGCGGGAACTCGCGCATCGGCGGCGGATCGCCGTGGGGCAAGGACCCGACCAAGGCGGACGTGACGCTGAACGTCCTCGCCCGCCGCAAGGCCCTTGAGGGGATGAAGCGGTACGGCCTCGAACTGATGCAGTGCGCGATTTCGTGCTGCATCGGCAGGAGGGACATCCGCGTGTCGCTGTTCGATAAGGAGAACCGCCTCGTCGAGACGTACACGGAGGACAATCCCGCGAGCCACGTCATCGCCTCGCTCGGACTCGACAAGCCCGTCTATGCGGATATGTGCGCATCGGGGCTTTTCGGGTACGAGGCCGTGTAGCCGATTACGGGCGGAGAGCGAAATGTCCCTTGACCTGCGACATGACGAAGCGCGAGGCGTCGCCCTTGGACGCGATCTCCCTCTTGATCGAGGAATAGAGCGTCTGCTCCGGCGTCTTGCCCGCTCCGGGCGTCCACAGACCCTTGGCCTTGACCGCCTCGACCATCTGGCGGCAGTTGAGCGGCTCGTCGCTCTCCTTCAGCACCTCGATGGCGGCGGAGAGGAGCGACAGCCCCTTGGCGGGCGCGGGGACGGCCTTCGCCTTCGTTTCGTTCTTTGCGGTAGCGGCCTTGGCCGCAGTCTTCCTTGTTCTGCTCATGGCATTCTCCTTGTTTTGTTCAACCGCCGCATATACTGGCGTATATCGGCCGGACTATCAAGCGGGAGAATCGGATTATTTTCAGGAGGCCCGGAAGATGTCTGAATACAACGTGAAGGCTCTTCCGAAGGATGCGCTTGTGCGCGCCCTCAAGAACGCGGGGTCGAGGACGCTCACCGAGGAGACGCTTGAGGCCGACATCGCCGCCGGCGCGCCGGTGAACGAGAACGGCACGATCAACCTCTACGACTACGCCGCGTGGATTCTCAAGACGGAGGCTTCCCGTGGCGGTTAGACCGGTACTCAAGAAGCTGAAGCCGACCGAGGTCGTGCGGATCATGAACTCGACCGACTACGGGACGGTCTTGAGTTCGTCGCAGGTGTACCGCCACTTCGAGATGGGCGGCTACCGCATCGCCAGCCGCGAGGACTCGCGGTGCATCAACTTCTTCTCATACGTCGCGTGGCTCGTCGACCGCCACAACGAGCCGGACGAGCCGGTCGCGGACTACGCAAGGCACCGCGACGAGATGTCGCGCAGACAGGCCGAGCAGTCGCTCGCTGGGCGCGACATCGGCGAGCTTCCGGCGGTCGAGGATGCGGAGCGCAAAGAGAGGTGCCGGCTCGACTTCCGGCTCTTCTGCGAGACGTACTTCCCGGAGGTGTATGTCCTCGAATGGTCGGAAGACCACCTCCGCGCCATCGCAAAGATACAGCAGGCCGTCCTCAGGGGCGGACTCTTCGCGCTTGCGATGTCGCGCGGGTCGGGAAAGTCCTCGCTCACGGAGACCGCCGCCATCTGGGCGATGCTCTACGGCCACCGCGAGTTCGTGGTCGTGATCGGCGCGAGCGAATCCGCCGCGCTCGAAATACTCGATTCGATCAAGACGGAGCTTGAGGTGAACGAGCACCTCGCAGCCGACTTCCCGGAGGTCATATTCCCAATCCAGTGTCTCGACGGCATCGCCAACCGCTGCGCCGGACAGCTCTACAAGGGAGAACGCACACGAATCACGTGGACGGCGAACGAGATAGTGCTTCCTACCATCGCCGACGCGAAGTCCTCCGGCGTCCTCGTGCGCGTCGCGGGCATCACCGGGCGCATACGCGGCATGAAGTACAAGAAGCCCGACGGTCGCACCATCCGCCCGGAATTCGTCATCATCGACGATCCGCAGACGAGCGAGTCGGCGGGATCGATGGAGCAGACCCGCAAACGTGTGCGTGTGCTGGCGGGCGACATCCTCGGTCTCGCCGGGCCGGGAAAGAAGATATCAGGCATCATGCCCTGCACCGTCATCCGCCCCGGCGACATGGCCGAGCAGATTCTCGACAAGTCCCGCCATCCGGAATGGAACGGCGAACGGTGCAAGATGCTCTACCAGTTGCCGACGAACGAGGAGCTTTGGGCGAAGTACGCAGACATCCGCGCGGACGAGCTGCGCGACCACGGGACATTCGCCAAGGCGACGGAGTTCTACCGCGGCCACCAGGCGGAGATGGACGCCGGGGCGGTTGTCTCATGGAACGCCCGCTTCAACTACGACGAGATTTCCGCCGTCCAGCACGCGATGAACTTGAAGCTGCAGGACGAGGCGGCGTTCTGGGCGGAATATCAGAACGAGCCTCTACCCGATGACCTCGGCAGCGACGAGCAGCTCACCGTGGACGGGATCGTGAACAGGCTCAACGGCTGTTCGCGCGGAGCCGTCCCCGCATGGGCGAGCCACCTCACGATGTTCATCGACGTGCAGAAGACGCTGCTCTTCTACGTCGTGTGCGCCTGGAGCGACGAGTTCACCGGGGCGGTCGTGGACTACGGTGCGTGGCCGGACCAGAGGCGGCGGTATTTCACGCTCGCCGAGGCTAATCCGACCTTGCAGTCGAAGCATCCCCGGACGGGTCTCGAAGGATGTCTCTATGCGGGCATGAAGGAACTCACGGAAAAGTATCTCGGCAAGGAATACACACGCGACGACGGCGCGGCGATGCGCATCGAGAAATGCCTCATCGACGCGAACTGGGGACAGTCCACCGAGGTCGTGTACCAGTTCTGCCGCGAGTCCGCCCATGCGAACATCATCGTCCCTTCGCACGGCAAGTACATCGGAGCGTCATCCAAGCCGATGGGAGAATACAAGCGGCTCGCAGGCGACCGGGTCGGACACAACTGGCGGATGCCGAACATTCGCGGCAAGCGGGTCGTGCGGCACGTCGTGTACGACACGAACTACTGGAAGAGCTTTGCAGCGAGCCGTCTTTTGACTTCACAGGGGGACAAGGGGTCGCTCACGCTGTGGGGGCGCAGCTCCGAGACGCATATGCTCTTCGCCGAACACCTCATCGCCGAGTACAGAGTCAGGACGGAGGGTCGCGGCAGGCGCGTGGAGGAGTGGAAGATGCGCCCGGAGGCACACGACAACCACTGGTGGGACGGACTCGTCGGCTGCGCGGTCGCGGCATCGATGTGCGGATGCGTCCTTGCCGGGACTGACATCGAGAAGCGCAAGGCGGCGAAACCAAGGCTGAAGCTCTCTGATTTGAGGAAAAAAAGGAAATCGTAGAAATCCTGCTACCGACCTCGTGCGAGGGGTGATACAGAATGGCAGCGGGACAGGTGTCTCCGCGACGGATTTACGAAATGGAAGAACAGACGATAGACAAGGCGATGGAAAGACTGCTCGCGCAGCCCAAGGAAGTCGAAGTCGACGGCCAGCGGGTGACGAACCAGTCCGTGGGCGACCTCATCGAGGCCGCAAAGTTCCTTGCGTCCAAGAACGCCCTCGCCGGGCGGCGTCTTCCAATCCGCATTACGAAAATGGCGTCGGGAGGAGGTGCGATGTGAGATACGGAAGCGTCTGCTCCGGCATCGAGGCGGCGAGTCTCGCATGGCACGGCCTCGGATGGGAGCCCATGTTCTTCGGGGAGGTCGAGCCGTTCCCGTCCGCCGTCCTCATGCGCCGCTGGGGCGCGACGAAGCCACTCCGCCCGCTCGACCCGGACGAGGCGTCCTCGCCGAAAGACCGGAAGATGCGAGAGTCTTGGCTGCGGGCGATAGACACCCTGCCCGAAGGCGGCTCCGTCCCGAACCTCGGCGACTTCACCAAGATACGGGAGAATGACTACGATGGAGCAATTGACCTTCTTGTCGGCGGAACCCCCTGTCAGGCGTTCAGCATCGCGGGGCTCCGCAAGGGCCTCGCTGACCCTCGCGGCAACCTCTGCCTTGAATTTGCGAAACTGGCTTTCCGCTCTCGCGCACGGGTGGTCGTTTGGGAAAACGTCCCCGGCGTCCTCACAAGCGGGAAAGGAAGCGATTTTGCCGGATTCCTATCGCTGCTCGCGGGATGGGAAGTCCCCGTCCCCGACGGAGGCTGGCAGCGGGCGGGAATCGTCACCAACGCCCCCGGATGCTACGGAGTGGCGTGGCGAGTGCTTGACGCTCAATATACCAGAGTTCCCGAATTTCCGGGGGCGGTCCCGCAGCGAAGGCGTCGTGTCATCCTTGTCGGACATCTTGGTTCGTGGGAATATCCCGCAAAGGTTCTATTTGACGGTGAAATGTGCGGCGGGACTTCTGCGCCGCGCCGCGAAGCGCGGGAAGGATCTGCCGAGGATTCTCAAGGACGCGCTCCTTGCGCTCATACGGTCAGAATGCGCGCAGGCAAGCCCGGCGGCGGCAAGGGAGCCCTCGTCTCCGACGAACTGAGCCTCACGCTACAGACCGGCAATGACCAGACGCTCTTCCAGTTCCCCTGCTGGTGGGACGGAAGCCAGCAGTCGGCAACGATCACGGCTTCAAGCGACCACCAGTTCATGCCCGACAAGCAGCAGCTCCAGTGCGTTGTGGACATGAGGCAAATCGACTCCGGCGACGGCGTGTCGCCGACATTGCTCTCGACCGACTACAAGGGCGGCAAGGCCATCTGCGATGACGTCTGCCCCACGCTCGACGCGAACTATCCCGCGAAGATGAACCGGCAGGACACGGGCAAGCTGATACAGGAGGTCTATGCCTTCGACTCGATGGCGTCCCACGCCATGAACTCGCCCAATCCCAAGTCGGGCATCCACAAAATCGATGTCTCGCGCACCATCGACACTCTCGACCCCTCGCCCTCGAAGAACCAGGGCGGCATGGCGATCGTAGAGGAGGAGACGCTCGGCTTCATCAAGAACGATGCGGGCGGAACGGACACCAAGGGCGAGAACGTGTTTCCCACAATCCGAGCCGACGTGATGCCTGCCGTCGCGACGAGCGGAGTCCGAAGCGTAGTCAGGAAGCTCATGCCGGTCGAGTGCGAGCGGCTTATGGGTATGCCGGACGGATACACGCAGATTCCGTGGAAAGGCAAGTCGGAGACGGAATGCCCGGACGGCCCCCGCTACAAGGCGCTCGGCAACTCCATGTGCGTGAACGTGATGATGTGGGTCGGACAGAGGATTCAGGCCGTCGAGGACGCCTGCGGAAAGGAGGCGCTCTGATGCTGGACTTCCTCAAGCGCAAGGAACCCCGCAAGGCCATCCGGCTCTCGCTCCCGATGTGGATGAAGGCGCGGTTCGATGCCGCACAGACCACGAAGGACAACGCCCGCCACTGGGGTGCGGCGGAGTTTCTCTCCGCCGACGCGGAGGCCGACCCCTCCGTGCGCAAGACGCTCCGCACCCGCGCCCGCTACGAGGTGCAGAACAACTCCTATGCGCGAGGCATCGTGAAGACGCTCGCCGACGATACGGTCGGCACCGGGCCGCGGCTCCAGATGCTGCTTGAGAGCGACGAGACGAACAACAGGATCGAACACGACTTCGCCGTGTGGGCGCAGAGAATCCGGCTCGCCTCGAAACTGCGCACCATCCGCATGGCGCGGTGCCAAGACGGCGAGGCGTTCGCCGTACTCGCGCAGAATCCAAGACTTTCAACGGACGTGAAGCTCGACCTCCAGCTCGTCGAAGCCGACCGGGTGACGGATGACGAAATGAAAACCGACGGCAGCTCGGTGGACGGCATCACGTTCGACCAATTCGGAAACCCGAAGTCCTACCGTGTGCTGAAGAAGCATCCCGGCGGCACGGACTCCTTCAACATGGAGGCGTACACGGTCAAGGCCGAGAACATGATCCACGTGTTTCGGCAGGACCGCCCCGAACAGCACCGCGGAATCCCGGAGATCACGGCTGCGTTGCCGCTCTTTGCACACCTCCGGCGGTTCACGCTCGCGGTAGTCTCCGCAGCCGAGGCCGCTGCCGATTTCGCCGGCATTCTCTACACGGACGCGCCGGCGAGCGGAGAGGCGGACGCCGTTGAGGCGATGGACACCATCCAGCTTGAGCGCAATATGCTCCTTACGATGCCGGGCGGCTGGAAGATGTCGCAGGTGGACCCCAAGCAGCCCGTCACGACATACGGCGAGTTCAAGCGCGAAATCCTCAACGAGATTGCGCGATGCCTTTCGATGCCCTACAACATCGCGGCGGGGAACTCGTCCGGCTACAACTACGCATCCGGGCGTCTCGACCACCAGACCTACTACAAGGCGCTCAAGGTCGACCGCTCCTTCATGGAGACGGAGATTCTCGACCGCGTGTTCGACCTCTGGCTCAAGGAATGGTCGCTTGCGACGCGCACGACCATCGACCCGTGCGACTGCCGCCACGTGTGGTTCTGGGACGGGCAGGAGCACGTCGACCCCGGAAAGGAGGCAACCGCCCAGCAGATACGCCTCGACGCGAGGACGACGACCCTCGCAGCCGAATACGCGAAGCAGGGAAAGGACTGGGAGACGGAGCTTCGGCAGATTGCAAGGGAGCGCAAGCTCATGAAGGAACTCGGCATCGAGTCCGAGGAAACGCGCAAGGATTCCGACAACGAAAACGAGGAGAAAGATGGAAACGAGTGAATATCTCGAAATCACGGCTTCCGCAGACGGCGGAAAGCCCAAGGTGAGCGGTCTCGCCTACTCCGGCGGGAAGATGCGCCTTTTCGGATGGTCGCACCCCGTGGTGGTCGACCTCTCCGGGATGGCGATACCGGAGACGGTGCCGCTTCTCGCAAACCACGAGAACCACACGCTGGGCAGGGTCGGCCTCGTTGCCGCCAAGGTGGCCGGGAACGCACTCGCCATCGAAGGAGGCATCGTGGCCGAAGGCGAACTCGCCGGCGCGATTGTCTCGCAGGGCAAGGCCGGAGCGGACTGGCAGCTCTCCATCGGAGCCGAAGTCGAAGCCGCCGAGCTTGTCCAGCAGGGACGGCGCAAGGTCAACGGCGTCGAACACGACGCCCCGTTCTACCATGTCACAAAATCCACCCTACGCGAAGTGTCCGTGGTCGCGGTCGGGGCGGACAAATCAACACACATGAAGGTCACGGCAAAACTCGAACTGAAAGGAAACTCCATCATGGAACCTGACAACAAGGAAACGACTCCGCCCAAGGCGGAAGCGGCGAACGCGCCCGCAGCGGCTGCGCCCAAGGAGGTCTCGGCAGCAGCCGCGACCGTACACCCCGAACCCGCGCCGGACGCCGGCGTTATCGCCGCCGAGGCGATGAAGGCCGAACGCGCCCGCGTTGTGGCCGTCAAGGCCGTCTGCGGCGGGGAATTCCCCGAAATCGAGGCCAAGGCCGTGGCCGAGGGCTGGACGAAGGAGCAGACCTCCGATGCCGTGCTTGCCGCATACCGCGCCAAGCAGCCTACGACCACCGCGCCCAGCGTGACTGTGCGCAAGGGAACGGACATGACCGCGAAGCACCTTGAGGCCGCGCTCTCCCTCCGCGCCGGAATCGACGGCGACTCCCTCGCAAAGGAGATGGGTGAAGAGACGGTCGAAGCCGCCATGCGCGACATGGACATCCCGCTTCGCGGAGTCCTCGCCGAGTGCATGAGAATCGAGGGCATGGCCGCGCCGCGTTCGCTCGACAACGACGCGATCAAGGCCGCGTTCTCCACGGTCTCGCTCCCCGGCATCCTCTCTAACGTGGCGCACAAGAAGCTCCTCCAGAGCTACAACGCCCAGCCCATCATCGCCCTCAAGCTCTGCACGACCGGCGATCTGACGGACTTCAAGGAGAACGAGCGTTTCCGCCTCACCGACATCGGCGACCTGCTGCCAATCGGCGCGGACGGCGAGATCAAGGACGGCGCGCTCGCAGAGGAGAACGCGAAGAACCAGCTCGACACCTACGCCAAGAAGTTCTGCCTTACGCGCAAGATGATCATCAACGACGACCTCGGCGCGTTCCTCAAGGTGCCTACGGCGATGGGCAACCGCGCCGCGCGCCTCGTCGACCAGCTCTTCTTCAAGCGCCTCATGGCCAACCCGGCCATGACGGACGGCAAGCCGATCTTCTCGACTTCGCACAAGAACCTCCTCACCGGCGCGACCTCCGCGCTTTCCGCCGACTCGCTCAAGAAGGCTATCCAGCTCTTCACCGACCAGACGGACGCCGACGGCCAGCCGATCTCGGTGGAGCCCTCGATCCTGCTCGTGCCGACCGCGCTCAAGCACCTCGCCATCGAGCTGACTCGCGGCGCGACGCTGATGATGAGCGGCGGTGCGGACAACACCGTGCGCCCGGCAATCAACGTCCTCGCCGATGAGAACCTCTCCATCGTGTCCTCGCCGTACCTCGCAAACCGCAACTATCCCAACGCCTCCGAGACGGCGTGGTATCTCTTCGGCAAGCCCGGCACGGTGGACACCTTCGAGATCGGCTATCTCAAGGGCAAGCGCACCCCGACCGTGGAGCGCGGCGATCTGGACTTCAACGTCCTCGGCATCTGGTTCCGCGTGTACTTCGACATCGGCATCCGCGAGCAGGATCACCGCGGCATGGTGAAGTCCAACGGGGCCGCAAGCTGAACTGTTTAGGCCGAGGCGCGGCGCGAGGGGTTCTTTCTTTGTTTCTTCCCCCTCGCGTCCGCGCCGGAGCCGCCAACATCGAAAACGAGAAAGGATAAAACCATCATGGACGCAAGATTCATTCAGCGCGGAGACGCAATCGACTACACGCCGCTCGCCGACGTTGCGGCGGGAGACATCGTCATTCTGTCCGGCAAGCTCGCAGGCGTCGCGAAGCTCGACATCAAGGCGGGCGAACTCGGAGCCCTCGCCCTCACCGGCGTGTACGAGGTCGCCAAGTCTTCGGGCATCGCATTCGCGGCGGGCATGGAGGTCGGCTGGAGCGCGGCGGACAGAAAAGCCGTTGCGGCAGGCGCTTCCGGTTCCGTCAAGATCGGCCACGCCGTAGCCCTCACCGGCGCGAGCGACGCGACCGTCCTCGTCCGCCTCTGCCCCGGATTGTGATGACCATGATCGAAGCCGCCATAGACACGATGCGTGCGGTGCAGGACGAGCTTCTCGCCTCTGAAGCGGTGTACATCCGCCTCGGAGGCGGGGAGAAGACCGTCCGCGCAATGCCGGGACGCACCGTGTTCCGCTCGGTCAACGATGTCGGAGCATGGATACGCATAGAGACGCGGGACTTCATCGTCGCCGCCGGAGCCCTCGACGCGCCGCCCGAGACGGGCGATGTCATCAGGTTCCGCGGAGCGGACTACGAAGTCCTCGCGCCCAACGGCGAACCGGCGTGGCGGTGGAGCGATCCCTACAGGACGGCGTACCGAATCCACACCAAGCACACGGGAGGAGAGGAATGAGCCAGGAGCGCGAACAGCACAACCCCGGAATGCCGCCCGGCTTCCCGGAGCTGTGGGAGAGCGTCACTCGGGCGCGCATGGACATCGCCGAGCTGAAAGGCATGGTCAAGATGCACTTTGCGGACACGGCGCACCACACCCCGCCCTGCGCGACGGCGGCTGGACTGCAAAAGACCCTGCACGCCGCGATGGGCGCAGCCATCATCGCGCTCCTCTCCGCAGTCGGGACGCTCGTCTTCGAGATTGTGAAAGGAATGTCTCATGGTTGACATCATCCATCTTGCCGAATGCATCGCCCGCGAAATCGGCGAAGCCGAGGTCGAACTCGCGCCGGAATACGCGCTCAAGGACGTGAAGGAACGCACTCGCATCGTCGTGGTCCCTGTAGGCATCAAGCACAGGATGCTCGCTAGGGGCTTCCGCGAGGACATTCTCGCCGTCCAGGTGGGAGTCCTGCGCAAGGCCACGGAGGACGAACTCGTCGACCTCGTCAGCTACGCGCAGACGCTCGCGCTCGGGTTCCTGCACAAGACGATAGACGGCGCGAAATGCGTGGAGGCGAACCACAGCCCGCTCTACTCGCCGGAACACCTGCGCGAAAGGCGGCAGTTCACCGGCGTCATAGAACTCTGCTTCAAGGAGGTCAACGCGCATGAAGTCCGGCATTGAGTTCGACGAGGCGGGGCTTCTCGCGCGGATCGCAAGGGCGACGAAGGACGTCCTCAAGCGGGCGGGCGCATACGTGCGCACGGTCGCAAGGAGGAAAGTCCTCACCAGCCCGAAGCCGTCCATGCCGGGACAGCCGCCGCATTCGCGGCGCGGACTCCTCAAGCGGGCGATCCTCTTCGGACTCGACCGCGACGGGCGGTCCGTCCTCGTCGGACCCGGATTCAACCTCGTGGGAGAGTCCGCAGCCGCACACGAATTCGGCGGGAGATACCGCCGGGAGCGGTATCCGAAGCGTCCTCTAATGGGGCCTTCGCTCAAGGACTCCGCCCCGCATCTGGCGAAGATGTGGAACGGGGCGGTCAAGTGACCGTTTCAAACATCAAACACAAACAAGGAGAAATCACATGGCATACAAACTAGGTCTTGATGCAAAGCTCTTCCACGGGGCGGCGGGATCAACCGCAAGCTCCGAGATGAAGAACTGCAAGGACGTGACGCTGAACCTCGAAACGGGCGAGGCGGACATCACGACGCGCGCCGCCGAGGGCTGGCGCATCACGGCGGCGACGCTCAAGGACGCCAGCCTCGAGTTCGAGATGGTCTGGGATACGGCGGACGCCGGGTTCAAGGCGATCAAGAACGCCTACTTCAACAACACGGCCATCGCGCTGTTCGCATCGGACGGCGATGGGAACGGGCTGGACGCGGACTTCGTGGTCACGTCGTTCTCTCGCTCCGAGCCTCTTGAGGAGGCGCTCACCGTGTCCGTCACCTGCAAGCCTACGCTCGTCAGCCGCGCGCCGACGTGGAAGGACGGAGGCGGTTCGTGACGCAGAGGGAAAGGAGCGGTGAAGAATGAGAACCTTCAAGGACAACAAAGGCAGGACATGGGAAATCGCGCTCAACGTCTGGCAGATGAAACGCCTCCGCGACACCCTCGGAATCGACCTCGTGAACGTCATCGGCACAAGCGCGGACGGAAGCGTCAGGGTCGACACGATTGACCGCATCGCCTCCGACCCCTGCCTCCTCGTGGACATCCTCTGGGTCATCTGCGAAAGGCAGGCGAAGGATGCGGGGGTCGCGGACGAGGACTTCGGCGCATCGCTCGCAGGCGACTCCATCGAGGAGGCGACGCGGGCGTTCCTCGACGAGCTTGTCGATTTTTTCCCCGGAGCGAGGAGGCTGTTCCTCAAGAAGGCGGTCGGCCTCGCAAGGAAGTACACGGGGGAGATGGAAACGGCGCTCAAGGAGGCGCTCGAAAGCCCGGAGCTGGAGGAGAGGCTGAAGACGGAATTGCGGTCTGCTTCCGTCTCGCCGGAATCTGCGGCGTCGACCCCGGTCCCCGCACCTTGAGGGAACTCGCGTGGATGGCCGAGGGGCGCGGGAGGTTCGAGTGGGGAATAGCGTCGTCGATGATGGCGCTCTCCGCGAATCTCCAGCGCGACCCGAAGAAAGGACAGCCTTTCCGTCCGTCCGACTTCAATCCATTCACCCCTCCGCCGCCGAAGATAATCCTTCGCGGCGAGGAGATGAAGGAGGCTCTCAAGGCGGCGTTCTGCCGGGGAGGAAACAAATGTGCGAAATAGTCAGCGCGGGGTTCGCCGTGGAGCGGCTCAAGGTGCTTGCCGGGGAGATTCTCGAAGTGGCGAAGGCGCTCCGTGAACGTCATCCCGGCGAGTATGCGAGCCGCGAGCGGCTCGGAATGCTCGAATCCGTGGCCGACGATTTCCTCGCAAGCGAAAACGGACAGGAGACCGCATAATGGCGGCGACAGGCAACATAAAGGCGGGACGCGCCTACGTCGAGGTGACGGCGGAGACATCGAAGCTCCGGCGCAATCTCTCGGAGGCGCAGGCCCAACTGAGGGACTTCGGAAAGTCCTGCACGGCTCTGGGGCGGCAGATGGTCGCGCTCGGAGGCGCGCTGTCGCTGCCTTTCGCGCTCGCCGAGCGGTCTTTCGCCGGGTTCGACGACAAGATGCGGCTCGTCCAGGCCGTGACCGGCGCGACCGGGGAGGCCTTCGAGGAGCTGACGCGGACGGCGCAGAGGCTGGGGCGGGAGACGTCCTTCACGGCGCAGCAAGTGTCTGACGCCATGATCGCGCTCGGACGGATGGGGTTCGATCCGTCCGAAATCGAAGCCTCGATCTCGTCCGTGCTGAACCTTTCCCGCGCCACCGGGACAGACTTGGCGGAATCCGCCGACATCGCCGCGAACTCGCTGCGCATCTTCGGGCTTGAGGCATCGAAGATGTCGAGCGTTTCCGACGTGCTGACGGTGACAGCCAACGGATCTGCGCAGACCCTGACCGACCTCTTCGAGGGACTCAAGATGGCCGGGCCGCAGGCGAAGGCGGCGGGCGAGAACATCAGCGACCTCTGCGCCGCGCTCGGCGTCATGGCCAACGTCGGCATCAAGGGTTCGCTTGCCGGGACGGCGCTTCGCAAGTCGTTCTCGCGCTTTGCGAACATCGATGTGCAGAAGACGCTCAAGGGAGTGGGCGTCGAGGCCGTGGACGCAAGCGGAAACCTACGCAAGATGGCCGACATCATGCGCGACATCGCGGAGGTCTCCACCAAGATGCCGACCGCAGAACGTCTCGCGTTCATGGAGGACGTGTTCGACATCCGCGGATCGCTTGCCGGCATTTCCCTCGGCGGGAACATCGAGGAGCTGGACGCCTTTCTCGTTAAGCTCAAGGACGTGCGTGGGCAGGCGGATGCGACAGCCAAGGCAATGGACGCAGGGATAGGCGGCTCGTTCCGTCTCTTCCAGAGCGCAGTCGAGGGCGCGATGAACGCGACGGGCGAAGCCCTGAACGACACCATCAAGCCGATGGTCGAGCGGATAACCGCAGTCATCAACTCGTTTACGAAATGGATCGAGGCGAACAAGGGGCTTGTCGCGTCGGTTGCCGTGACAGTCGGCTCGATTGCAGCCCTTGGGGCCGCATTGCTCACTATCGGCACCGTGTCTCGTGTGCTTTCTGGCGGCATTGGCGTCTTGTCCGGCGTGTTCTCTGCGTTCGCCGGAGTCCAGGCGGCTCTCGTATCCAAGGGCGTCATGGTCCAGGGGGCTTTTTCGCTCATGGCGCGGGCGTTTGCGGACTACCGCAACGCCGCAATCCCCGCGATGGTGGGAACGTCGAAGCTGCTCGCGGCTCTGAACCTTCCCATCGACAGCCGGGCGAAGCAGATAGCGGCGAGTCTCGTCCTTATGTCGAACGCAGAGGCCGCAGCCGCCGCGAAATCGGCGATAGCGAGCCGCTTCACGGCCATCACGGCGGCTCTCCGCAGCCTCAATGGTGCCACTATCGCCGCCACAATCTCGACAAAGGCCCATGCCGCAGCCCAGACTGTCGCAGGAATCGCCGCAAAGGCCGCTACGGCGGCCCACGTCGCGTTCGCGGCTGTCGGACGGGCGCTGACCCTGTCCCACGCTAAAGCCGCGCTGACGGCGGGTGTCGCGGCAACGGCGAACGTTGCCCTCGCCGCAACAACCAAGGTCGTGGCCGCAGGGTATCTTGCCGCGTCCGCCGCCGCGACGGCTTTCTGCGCGATACCGATAACGTGGGTGTTGATCGGCATCGTGGCGGCTCTGGGCGGACTGTGCGCGTATATGGCCTCCGCGACGAAGCACACGGCGAGCCTCTCGGACGAGATGTCGAAGCTCCGCGACAAGGGAGACCAGCTGCGTTCGACCGACCAGCTTCGGATGGAGCGACTTCAGCAGCTAGCCGAAAAGGAAAAACTCTCGAATGCAGAGATGCAGGAAGCGGAGAAGCTCTCGAACCAGCTCCAGGGGCGATACGGATCTCTCGGCATCGCCATCGACCGCACGACGAACTCGATCTCCCTCGCGGCTGATGCACAGTCACGCTTCAACGAGGCGATGAAAGCGCAGGCGATCCACCAGATAGAGGCCGAGATCGCCGAGATGCAGAAGAACATCTCCGAACTCGACGAGGAGAACCGCTCGCTCTGCGGCGTCTGGATAAACACCTGGAACACGATAACGTTCCGGGGCGACAAGGCGTCGAAGGAAATCGAGGAGAACGGCAAGAAGATGGTTGCAACGATGAAGAAGATCGCGGAAGCGCGCGAACGTCTCCGGGCCATCAAGGACGGTGACAAGGATGCACTCACGGGCGGAAAGACCGAACACGAGCAGCTTGAGGAGAAAGTGAACCAGGGGCGCGAGGAGAAGCACTCCACAATGGACGAGGCCGACTCCGCCGCAAAGAAGGCGTCTGAAATCGAGAAGCGGCTCATCCGCGAGACACGGAGCGAACTCGAGAACGAAATCGCCGACATCGAGGAGCTGCGTGACGAGTACAAGAAGCTCATCCAGACGATGCTTTCCTACGAAAAGTCGAAGAAGGACAAGGACTTGGAGAAAATCGCCGATCTCGAAGGACGGCTCGCGGAGGCGGACGCCACGGCGGAACGCCGCATCAAGACAGCGGAAGCCAAGGCGAAGCGCAAGTTCGACAAGGAAATCGCCGACCTGCAGGAGGGATTCGACCAGACGGCGGAGGACATCGAGCGCCGGCGGAGCGAGGGAGAGACCGACCGCAGGGTCGAGGATGCTCTCAAGGAGGACGCCGCCAAGGGGATGCAGATGCTGAACGAGCTGATCCTCCAGTCGAAAGTCGCAGCAGCCGCCGCGAAGGAGGAGTTCCGCAAGGCTCTCGCCGAAGCGCAGGAGGACGGAGACATATCGGAGGACGAGGAGAAGCGCGTCCGCAAGGCGCAGGACGCCTACTCTCTCGCCGAGAGCCTTGTGGACAAGTATGCGGCGAAACTTCGCAGCGCACAGGCGGCTACGGCGAAAAAGACCGACATAGCGAAGCCGCAAGGCGCGTTCTACGCCCGAGCGGCGCAGAATCTTCGCGGGTCACAGATGGAGCAGAGAATGCTTACCGCGACGCAGGAGATCGTTAAGCACACCAAGAAGACCGCCGAACTGTTGAAGGACGGCGGGAACGGCGCAACACTCACTTTTCAATAGGAGGACACTATCATGGCATCATTGAGGGTCGAAGAGGCATACGGGGAGCGCGATGAGACCATCGACGCCAAGGGCAATGTTACCGAGGTCGAGATTCCCTATCTCGTCTTCGGCGTTGCGGACGAGTCCGCCGCCCTCGCCGCCGCGAGGCCAAGGGTAAAGACCGTTTCCGGGATGGCTCTCTCGTCAATCGAGGTGGTGGAGCGCATCAACGGCGACACATGGAAAGTCAAGGCCGTGTACGAGGCGGACGAGGATGGAGAGTCTCCTGACTCGGACACCGGGGACGAGGATGCGTCCGTTTTTGCTTTCGACACCGGCGGCGGCACGATGCATCTCAACCAGTCCATCAAGACCGATGGCAAGTATCCGAACGACGCGCCCGACTTCGCCGGGGCCATCGAGGTCGACAACGAGGGCAACGTGAACGGCGTGGATGTGACAATGCCCGTCCTCAACTTCACTGAGACGCACACGCTTTCCGGCTCGCGGGTCTCGACATCCTACAAGAAGACGCTCGCCGCGCTCACGGGGACGGTGAACAGGTCTGGGTTCCGGGGGTTCTCGTCCGGCGAGGTTCTCTTCCTCGGCGCGTCCGGCACCAAGCGGTCGAAGAAGGCATCCGCTCCGTGGGAGATAACGTTCCGCTTTGCCGTCTCGCCGAACAAGGCGGGGTTCAAGGTCGGCGACATACAGGTGAGCCGGAAGTACGGCTGGGACTACCTCTGGGTTCGATATGCGGACAAGGTGGCGGAAAACCGGAAGAACATGGTCAAGAAGCCGGTGGCCGTGTACGTCGAGCAGGTCTATCCGGAGGGTGACTTCGGAAACCTCGGAATCGGAAACTGACGGTCTGCCGTCAAAGTTTGACGCTACGCGCAAGGGAAGCACACAATGGAGAAAGTAAGAGCCGGAGAGGACGTGGTCATCAGGGCATCGACATGGAACGCCTTTGTCGATGCCGCGAACTACGTCAAGGAAGTACGCCAGAACCGCTCCGCCAAGGGCGTCTCGTCAGGGCTGGACGTGGGGATTGTCCGCATCAAGAACGCAGAGTCTGCCGCATACGACCGATTCTCCGCGCTCGTCATAACGGGGGTGTGCGTGACGGCGGCTACGAACGAGGAGGAATTCACTTCCTGCCCGCCCGTGTTCGAGGGACTGAAGATGACATCCGACCGCGAGGGGAAGCCATACGCCGTCCTCCTAGAGCCGATTGCGGCGGGCGAAATCGGGCGCGCGATGGTTCTCGGCGTCACTCCGGCGAAAGTAATCATCAATTCGACCGACGAGGACTATGTCGTTCCGAAGGCGGACTCATCGACCGGCGCATTGGAGTCATCCGCAACCGGAACCGCCCGCATTCTCTGGCGGGCGGGAGGAGCGGGAGAGCAATGGTGCGTCCTGCAGCTTGGCGGCGCTGGGGCCGGACAGGCCGAAGACAAGGCGCTCATGTGCAAGGTGACGGGAGGCTCCGCGACCGCAGGGTACCGAGTCACGGTCTATCCGAACGGGCGCAGCGACGAGGGGACTACGGAGTCCGCGCTTCTCTTTTTGCCAGACGTGGCGCTCAACGCAGACATCCCGACTGGGACGTGGATTATCGGGCATCGCTCGGCGATGTCCTCGACTGGAGGGAGCGAGACATGAGTTTTCACTATGTTCCCGGACAGTTCCGCATTCCGAAGGTTCCGAACTTCACCTTGCCGGACGGCGTCTGGTGCGGCGCGGACTCCGATGCCGGCTACTATGCATTCGATGCGGGGTATTCATGGGGCGGCAGGATCATGTCGAAGGAACTGTGCTATTCGCTATCCATCGACGGATCGAAGCTCACGCCCGTGTTCTCCTCGATCAACGGCTACATCTACTGGACGGGAAGCGGAAACGTGTACTACACGCAGACATGGGGATGGGTGTACATGAGCGGTATGTTTCCCGGATACGAGCCGGTCGAGGACTACGACTACGATGACGGCGAGATCAAATGGACGGGTGACAGATTCTATTCGCTCTACTCGTTCCCGCAGCCGGGCGGTGGAGCCGCATCGCTCACGCCGAGGGGGACTATACACGACAGCGGCGAGGCCAAGGAGATGACTGCCGTATGGCAGCGCTGGACGGCGAAGCGCGGCGAATTCGGCGAATACGAGCCAAAGGACGGCGCGGAGGGAACGCGCTGGCTGGGGCTTCCGAGGTTTCGCGGGAACGGGGAATACTTTGTCCGCTCGTTCTCAAAGACAAGAGGTCACTTCACATACGGACGCATTCGCCATGCGGACGGCAAATGGGTCATCGGCGAACCCGGCTCGGATGCGGGCTGGCACGAGGGTTCCGAACCTTCGAGAGACGGCTCAGTGACTTTCAAGTTCACGAAGCCAGAGGGATCGGAGGCGCAGGGAACGGACATCGACGTCTCGCTCTACGACCACGTCAAGGGAGACGAACACGGCAAGGCGTATCTTGGGGAGGTTGCGATATGGCGCTGATCGAATACGAGATGCCGGACTCCTGGAACGCCAAGGGCATGGACTGGAATACGCCCGACCCGCGATGCGCCGACTATGTCATGGCCATACGGCAGGCGCTCATGGAACGGGCGGCTGCGGCCCACGTCTCGCTTTCGCGGGATGTCGTGTGCATCTCCCCTTGGAAGACGGTCTCGCTCAAGGCAGTCGAGGCGGTAATCCGGGAAATCTCGTATCTCGCGCCAAACTTCTTCAACGACAAGTTCTCGGAATACAAGGAGGACTGGTCTGATTTCCCGAAGATGTGGACGTACCGCGACCTCATACTTGAAGACGGCTGCGAACTGTACCGCTTCGCACACTACGGCCAGCTTCTCGAAAACGGCGGAGACTGGCTGCGGACGATCCGCAACGCCCTCGATAAGCTACACATCGTCCGATGCTCGGAAGCACGTGGCACCACGTATTCGCGTTCCGGCTCGAAGCACGACCCTCCGTTCGACGAATCGATTGGCACGGCCATGAGTCTTGCCTTCGGCGAGGGGATGCCGAGCGAATCAAAGTTCACCCGGATGCCGTCGGAATTCTACGCGTGGAGCGGCAATACCCACTGGAAATGCCCCCAGCCGCTCGAAGAGGGACAGGAGGACTGGGAGGGAAACGTCGACGGCTACTGCGGCTACGCGCAGTCGCGGGCGCACAGGGTGCGGAAAGTCCGCAGCTGGCTCGCTGGGCGTGAACTCGACTTTCGCACCTACTCGCTCGTGACCAATCCCACCGGCCCCGTGCCATACTCGCAGGAACTCGCCACGAGCGTGTTCGACACGGGCGACACCGGGCTGGACGAGGGCATGAACGAGGAGTCGACGCACATCGAGGACCCGCTCGACATGGACGTGACGATTGGCGACATAGACACGATTCCGAAGAACGAGGTCGTGCCGACGAGCGACTTCGATGACAAGGGAAGCGCCATCCACCGTCGCAGCGCGAAGCGCGGCTACACGGCGAAGCTCTGGGCCTTTCTCGACTACAACTGCGAAAACGGATTCAAATTCAAGGAGGATGACTGATGCAGACGATAACAATGTATCTTCGGGCGGCGAGCGTCAAGGGGACTCTCGTCGACGAATGGAACCAGGCGGTGAACTCTCTTCCCGCCCTTACTCGCGGACTCCGCGCCGAGCTTGTGCTGAAGCTTGTCGACGCGAACGGTGAGCCGCTGCCGGACGAGGCGCTTTCCTACGCATCGTGGGACTTCGCCGTGGCGGATGACTGGGACACCTCGACGAAGCCGCAGCTCCGAGTCACCGAGGGGATAACGGTCTCCGGGAACGAAGTCCACATTCCGCTCACCGAGACGAACACGGAGGAGCTGATCGCCGCATTGGGAACGAGCGAGTCCGCGACATTCGGATGCGAGCTTGCCGGATTCGAGACGGGCGAAACCTCGCCCGGATTCCTTTTGCAGTTCGACATCTCGATCCGAAACCGCCGCGCGGACGCTGGGACCGGAACGCCCGAGCCGGTGGATGACGGCACGTACTCCGCCGCACAGATACGCGCATTATTTGCGGCGCACCTCGCTGTGCAGCTGTCGGATGACGGAAGCACATGGTACGATGCCGACCCCGAGGACGAGACGCCCGACACGGCACGATGGTACCGGTTCAGAAATGCCGCTGTCGGTCTCGAGTGGAGCGACCCTCTGCCGCTTCTCGTGGGGCCGAGGGGGCTTCGCTCGACCATAGAAGTCGGCGAAGTCAGGAGCGGCAATCCCGGAACCCAGCCGGTCATTGAGAATGTCGGTGACGAACACGATGCCGTCTTTGATTTCACAATTCCGCAGGGCCAGCGCGGTGCCGCCGCAACGATCCGCGTGGGCACGACCGAGATGGTCGGGACTGACGAGGAGCCGGAAGTGACGAATTCCGGCACATCGAGCGACGCCGTGTTCAACTTCAAGATTCCGAGGGGGCCGACCGGTGCAACAGGACACGAATCCTACCTCTATGTCGCATATGCGGAGAACTCTGCGGGGCGCGGATTCTCGCTTCTCCCCGCCGCAAGCCGCAAGTACAGGGCGGAGATACAGTCCGCTTCGCCCATCGAAAGCCCGACGTTCTCCGACTTTTCTGGCGCGACATGGGTCAAATACCTCGGCGATGACGAGACCGTCTATGGCGACATTCTCGTCGCGGATGCGGACACGTCCGTCGCGCAGGTGACGCGCATCGTGTTCGAGAACGCCACCGTGCGCAGGGGCATCGAGGGGGAGGTCATCGTAAATTTTAAGGAGGCCGGGGTCACCGTCGACGAGATGAACCGCTACGCGACCATCAACGGGAGGACGCTTCTCTCGTCCTGGACGAACGGCGGCGGCTCGCCGGCGGCGATTCCCGGCCTCGTCGTGTGCATCCCGGCCGACATCCCTGAACTCGTACCGTTCCCGGAATACTCGGCATTCACGGGAATCTGACTACTGCCGGGTGTTTTAGGGTGATACAGAATGGAGGACAGCATGAGATACTCTGACATAGATTTCAACGTGGTGTACGTCGATCCGTCGAGATCGACAAACGGCGACGGAAGCACACCGGCTGCGGCGGCAAACAAGCTGCCGGACTCGGTGGCCGGATTCGCCGACAATACCTGCTACCTAATCCGCCGCACAGCGGAGAATTCCGCCGTGGTGATTCCCAACGGCAGCAGCTCGACCATCAAAAACCTCCTCATCATGGGGATGCCGAACGCCTCTGACGAGATGTACGAGCTTGTCCCCGCCGCCGCGAAAACGGCGTGGGGCGGAGACTCCGCTGAATACGCAAATGTCCAGTCGACAGCCGCGAGCGGTTCCTTTGCGCTGCCGCAGGCGCAGAGGTTCCTCCTGCACCGCGTGTACCTCTTTCGCGACGGCATCAACGCCGACAACTACATCCTCAAGTTCCAGAACTCGTCCAATCCCATCGGCTGCTTCGCCTTCGAGCATTGCAAATTCGGATCAAGGGGGATAAACGTCGACAAGTCGACGTACACGGGGGCGCTCACGGCAAGCCGCCTCAAGAGCTACGTGTACATCTACTACGCAAGGATGCTGAACATATCCGACTGCATCATCAACCATGCGCTGACCGGCAACTCCAGCAACCCCTGCGGCTTCTATTGCTATTTCGCCGATGTGCTGAACGTCCAGAACGTGAAGATATATTCGCCAGTCTGGTCGGACTACACGTCGAACGCCTATCCGCTCTACCTCGCGGGGACATACCAGAAAGGCATCGAGTGCATCGTCAGGAACGTCGAGCAGACGATCCGCATGAACGGCACGGCCACACACGTCCCCACGCTCCTCTATCTGCAAGGCTACATTTCCTGCACGGTCGAGAACATAACGGTCAAGATGGGCACCGCCCTCGCCACGGGCAATCCGTCGTCGCTCTCCATCGACTACGCGATGATGTATTTCTACTACGTCTACGAGATTTCGATGAAGACCGTCTCGGTGAACCTTCCGGGCGTGTGGTACGCGAAGGAGCCGGTCATCGAGATGAACCGCTGCTACTCCGGCAACTACGTCCCCGGAGTCGTGAAGAAAATCGAGGATGTGAACATCGTCCTCGCCTCGACGGCGGGGATCGGCGCGGCCTGCACATACGCGAACGCCGCGACCTACAACGACAACTATGCGGCTGTGGTGTTCAATTTCTCGCAGTCGGACTGCACGATGTACGCGAAAGTCCCGGAGGTCACGGACATAACTGTGAAATGCCCTCGCGGAAAGGCCGCATACTTCGAGAACGTCCGTCTCACGGACGCCGAATTCGAGGGAACGGTTGTCCTCTCGTACACCGAGGCCGACATCACCTCCATCAAGACATGGTTCCCCGGAAAGGCGCTCTACGTCCAGAACGGAAGCCACGCCCGCGTCCGGCTCATGGAGGCCAATCTCTCCAACACCGAATATCCGTACAACGAAGACCCGCTCGTCTTCTCCACGCTCGACAACAACGGGAGCGTGTTCGTGGATTCTGCGAACGCCAGCCTCGCGCCGATGACGGCGTCGAGCAGCAAGGCGCAACACATCTATCAGGGAATCGGCTGCAACAACGAGGGTGCGTCCGGGCATTTCGCCTTCCGCTGCCAGAACGGCCTCTGCGACACGTGGAGCGTCCGTCGAACCGGCGGCGGCACGGCGGCTCTCAAGCTCACGAACAACACCTGCTCCGGAGCGGATACGATGGTGCTTGGGCGCAGGCCGTTCAACGGAATGCAGCTCACGCCCACGACAACCGGGCGGCATCTGCTCAAGGCGCACATCGCCTTCAAGGGCTATGCGGTCGAGACGGAGCTGTACCGCCAGTTCTTCCTTTCCGCCACCGTCGGGGGAAAGACCTACTACTCGTCAATCCACGGACGCTGGGCGGACGATTCCGCCAGCACGTGGGTCAACGACTCCAACCTCACGCAGCGCGTTCTTGAGATGCCGGTTGACATTCCGACCACCTCGCCAGTGGACGTGCGCGTGTACTTCGCTTGGTACTCGTCCGGCGGATTCGTCTATCTCGACCCCGCGATAGAGCTTGTCACCGTATGAGAGGAGCGGCGGTCATGATTGCGGCGATGATGCAGATGTTCGACTGTGCGATGAAGGAGGAGACGATATTCGACATCTCCTTCGAGGACTGGGAAATACGCGAAGGCGGATACTGCCAGGTGCAGTTCTACCAGACGCCGAGGGCGGGGTTCGACGCGATTGGCGTCGACTGGGGCGACGGCACCGTGCAGGACTGGCCGAGGGACAGGTACAACATGGCGCACAACTGGTCGAAGCCCGGACGCTACCGGGTGAAGTTCGACAAGCGGCTCAAGTGGTTCCGCTTCACGGAGTGCTGGACGGTCACGTCCGACAACAAGATTCTCGTCTCGCGCCCAGCGGTCTTCCCGATCCAGTGGGGAGACTTCGTGGAATCCGCGCAGGGAACCTTCTGCGCATGGAACAACTCGGAGCATGGCGGCGGCGTCCAAGGGCCGGTCATCCCGTGGGGCAAGTCCATTAAGTCCGTCTTCTGCTGCTATCAGTTCTGCGTCAACATCACGGGCGGATTCCCGAAGTGGGGGCCGTCCGTCACGGACTGCACAGGGGCTTTCGACGGATGCACGGGGCTTGGCGGCGCGATGCCGCCGTGGCCGAAAGACGCAACGAAATGCGACCAGTGCTACCAGAACACGGGTGCCACGGGCATCATCCCGGCTTGGCCGGAGACGATGGAGTCTGTGCGGATGTGCTACAAGGGGTGCAAGAGCATCGAAGGCGCGTGGACGGACGATCCTTCGCTTCTGATGCCGGCCACCATCAACCACACCGAGGGCATGGTCACGGCGCACGACGATGTTGTGACGGACGCGAGCGATGCTCTGCGCGCGCTCTTCTACGAGGACTGGGGCGGCACAAGAGTTCGCCCCGAATGAAAGGAAACACATTATGGCAGTAAACGCAGATGACATAAGGCCGGAGGAGCCAGAGGACGGCGTCCACGAGCCGAACTCGTACTTCAAGGCATTTGACACAATCGTAGCCGAACTTGACGAGCTTGCGAAGGTTCTCACGCCCGACGAATCCGATGACGGCGCACCTGCCGACGAGGGCACGAGGCCGTGCTGCAACTCCTACTTCTCTTCGTTCAGGAACATCGCTGATGCGCTGGAGCGCGTGAAATACGCCGCAGCCGAACGAATCGCAGAATCTACCGATGGAATGATTCCCGCCGAGAGGATACCGAAGGCGGCATCGTCCTTCGACTTCGCCGCTCCGTCCGCCGTGCACGGCAGCGTTGCGCTTGCCAACCATGCCGTCAACGCCGTGGTGTTGAACGGCACAGCCGTCACGTTCACGTTTCCGGCGAAGACGAGCGGCAAGGCGCGCGACTTCATCGTGCGCCTTACGATGGAGAGCGCGACCGGATGGTCGCTCCCGGAAGGCGTGTCCTTCGAGAGCGATGACGGGGATGTGTTCGCGGAGGTTGACGCCGGAGCGACAGCCGTGTTCTTCTTCTTCGAGGTTGCAGATGATGTTTTCATGGTTTCAAGAAAGACTGCCAATGCGGTCGCAAAGGAGTAATCGATGAAAGTCCAGATAGACTGCTACGGATTCGAGGCGTCGAGCACGAGTTTCCAGAGACGGAAGCTCGAAGCATACCTCGTGAAGAACGACGGAGGCATCATCTACGAATGCTTCGGCAACGGCGATCCGCGTCCGATACACAGAATCGACCATGACCCGGATGAATGCGTCCGCGTCATGTGGGCATACGGCAGGTGGGCGGATGCCGAAGACCTCACCTACATCCCGATCAACGAAACGATGAACATCGAAAAGGAGGACTGATATGGAAATGGTGTATCTTGTGAACGGCGCGGAGTCCGGCGGAGGTTCCGGCGGGGGTGGCGGCGGATCGCCCGGCTACCCGATGGTCAAGGCCGTGGTAACCGATGGTGCTGTCGGGCTGCAGGACAGGAGCGTCACGCGGGTCGAATTGAAGACCGGCGATGCCGTCCGCATAAACTTTCCGCCGAAGACGGATGGCGTTGCACGGGACTTCATCCTCCGCCTCGTCATAACTGCGGACTCAATACCGGAAGTGACGTTTGCCGTTCCAACGGGCGAGACATTCTCCTTCGAGGAGGGAGATGAAGAGACGTTCGCCTGCCTTGTCGGGGTCAACATCTTTGCATTCACGGAGACCGACGATGGCCTATTCGTCGTGAACCGCAAGCTCGTCTCAATCGTGCAGGAGGTATCCTTCGACGCCAATGGAGGTGACGTTGATGCTCCCGTAAAGGACTATCTCCTCGGTGCCAAGTACGGAGCGCTTCCAGTTCCGACTCGGAGGGGATACACGTTCATACGCTGGGCAACCGAGGACGGCGTAGAGGTCTCGGCGACAGACACGGTCAAGACCTCTGTCATGCGGCTCGTTGCCGAGTGGGAGGTGTACGTCGACAAGTTTGCACCGGCCATACTCGCCGAGGGACCACTCATGTTCACCACCGACGGCAACGCCAAGTGGACGCTTGCCGACGATGTTGACGGACACGATACCGTGGCGAGAAGCGGCTCGATAGGCGACAACCAGTCCTCGTCGCTCTTCACTTCGACCACTGGATCGGGGACGCTCGCATTCTCGTGGAAAGTGTCGAGCGAGGAGTACTATGACAAGTGCTTCCTCTATGTCGACGGCATCCAGAAGGCGGTGATCCACGGCGATGTGGCATGGGCTACCGCGTCGGTTGCAGTCACAGGCGATGGTGAGCATTCGATTGAATGGCGCTACAAGAAGGACGGCAGCGTCTCTCGCGGGAGCGACTGCGTCTGGCTCGACGACGTTTCATGGAGGGCTTCGTGATGCAGGTCGCGTCGAGACAATGCCTCTGGAAAGACACCATAGCCGGATCGGGGACGATTCTTGAAGTCGAGATTCCCTCTTCCGGCGGAAACGTGCGAATTGGGTCTGGAACGCTCGCCCCCGGCTCTACGGAGATTACGGTGTCTTGGGGCGACGGGCAGAAAGGCATCTACTCGCAGATCAACGGAGCCCTGCACACATACACCAGGGGCGGAACGTACATCATCCGCATATCTGATGACATGGCCAGCTTCGGCTATGCCAACGGAGCGTCCGAGGCGCAGAAGGACGTGCTGCGGGAACTCGTCAGTCTCGGCAGCAAGGTTACGAGCATCGCTGGCTACGGCTTCAACAACTGCCACCACATGAGGGGCGTCATGAACCTCCCGAACGTGACGAGCATCGGCGGCTACGCATTCGGCACAACGCTCGGAATCACGGACTACATCCTGCCATCGATGACGAGGCTCGTTCAGACATCGTTCTACGCTGGGTCAAGCCCGACGCAGATCCATGCGGACAATGTGCGGCAGATCGACTCGCGGTTCTGGGACTACTACGGATGGAAGCTCTACGACCTCTACCTTCGCAATTCGACCTGCGCGCAGATCAAGGCGATGAGCGGGTTCCCGTTCAACGCCGACAGGATCGAGGAGGAAGTTCGATTCCACGGGTCGGACGGCATCGTGCTTGCCGATGGCACAATCATTCCAAACTGAAAGGAGTACACATGAACAAGAACTACGGAAAGCTGGTCGCGGGGGAAGTCGAATACGCCCCTGCGAAAATCACAAAGGATGACGGGACAGTCATCAGCAACCCGTCCGCCGAGACCTATCTCGCAGCCGGATGGAAGCACATCGTCGACGAGCCGCCTGCCGCCGAGCCAGGACACAGCGTCCAGGTGAGCGGTTGGGACGAGACGGACGATGCCATAACACGCATCTATAAGCAGGTGCCGGACGAGGTGACGCCGGATAAGGCCCGTGTCTTCTCCAAGCTGAAACTCGTCGCGGCCTTGAAGGAGGCAGACAAGTGGGTGCTGGTGAAGACGTGGATCGAGGAGCGCGGCTACTGGGACTTCTACCTCGCCGCGCAGAACTTCCGCGAGGACAACCCACTCTTCGCCGAGGCACTCGCGGCCATCAAGAACTACGCAAGGATGTCCAACGAGGACGCCGAGGCGATTCTTTCAAAGTGCATCTACGAGGAGGACTGAACATGGCGGACATCGATGAAGTGAAACGGCTCAAGGCTCTCTGCGAGAAGTACGAACTTGAGGGCAGGGAAATCCTCTCGAAGTACACGGACGATGAGCTTGCCGCGATATTCAACGGCATCGGGCCGGACGCATTTCCGCAATGGCTGCGTTCCGCGCTCGACGCATTGCATCCCTCGCTCGCGCCCGTTGCGTTCATACACGATGTCGAGTGGCATGAGTCGGACGGGACGGAGACTGCATTCGCCGAAAGCAACGCCCGCTTCCGCAGGAACGGCTGCAAGGTTGCCTCCGCCGCATTTGGGTGGTGGCGTCCGCGCCGCTATCTCGTCATGTGGGACGCCGTCAAGTTCGCCCGAATCTGCCAGCGATTCGGCTGGTCAGCATGGCTCGCGCCGAGCAAGGCGCAGGAGAAAGGAGGTGCCGCATGAAGCGGGCTGTCTTCGCCGTGTGCGGCGTTGCTTTCGCCGCCGTCATCTGCGGCTGCGCCAGCCAGCAGGTCGTGCAGCGGGAGTTATCAGGAATTCCTGATAAGTGGCGTTATCGTGATAAGCCAGTTATCATGATTTTCCCGATTTTCCTCCCGTTCTCTCTGGGTTTCAAGTAGATTCCGTCCTGATAAATGTTGAGGGGAAAGTTATAATATCGCCATGTCCCCGCGTGGGGACGACCCTCAACATCAACGACAGGAATCACAATGAACACAACAAAGGAACTGCTTGCGGAATTGGACCGCCAGCTTGTAGCAAGGCAATATACGGTCAAGGGAAGGCAACTTGTCCGTGGTGTCTGCACAACCCTGCTTTCCGTGCAGGGGAGGACGCTCAAGGCAACGATTCGACGCGGCATTGACCATGTGCGCGGAATTCATGCGCATGGCGGCATGAGCATGGGGAACCTGAAATCACACATGCGATGGGCAAGACGCCTCGAAGGCCTTATGGAAGGCGACGAATCCATATGGTATCGCATCAAGCCAGGCCCAACCTATCACCTCTCCCGACACTACGCGAACGTCCTCGACAATTTCCGTAGCATCTTGGGAGACCGTCCTTTTGATCGGTCGAGCTTAACAGCCGCCGGATTGTTCTTCGACTGGCTCATCGGCAGGGGCATCAAGCGCATTGGCTCTCTAACGCCAGAGCTCATGCTTGAGTATGTGGCGAAGATACGGTCCACATCCAAAGGCAACGGTGTTAACCGCGTCAGGTCAAATCTCAAGAGACTTGCCGCCTTTCTCGTCGGGAAAGCCCTTGTCCCCGCGACGTGCCTGCACGCCATCTCGCTCCCGGTAAGATGCCGGCATCGTCTCCTGCCGGCATTCACGCCAACGGAGCTGCATTCGCTGACGCAAGAGTTCGAGTCGAGACAGGACGGATACGGAAGGAGGAACCTCGCTGTCTTTCGGATTGCCGCTTCCACCGGAATGCGGGTAGGTGACATTGTGGGCCTTACCTTCAGGGACATCGACTGGAGTGCAGGGGAGATAAGGTGCGTCCAGTCGAAGACGGGTGTTCCGGTCAGGTGCCCTCTCATGCATGACGTCGGCGAGGCGCTTCGAGACTACATTCTGAACTTCCGCCCGAAGTGCGGCTCCGACAGGATATTCGTCACCTCCATGACTCCGATACGACCGCTGGCATCGACGGCCATGACTGCGGCGTTCGCCAGGGCGATGAAGTCATGTGGCATTGAGAAATCCGCATACGACGGCAAGAGTCTGCACGCCATGCGCAGAACGGTCGGGCGAGACCTTGTGACGGCGGGTGTCCCACTTCCAACCGTGCAGCAGATACTGGGGCACTCCAGCGTTAGGGCGACAAGCAGGTACGTTGCACTCGACGCCCACGGTCTGCGCTCTTGCGCGCTTGGCCTTGACGGAATTGAGCCGGCGGAAGGAGGCGCGAGATGAAGCACTTCAGGAGTTCCTTGGCTGCGCTCTTCGAGAAAGCCCTGTCGTTACGGCTTTCTCGCGGATTCGATGTCTCATACCACCGACAGCACTTCCTCGAGTTCGACGACTACTGTCACGCATGCTACCCTGACGCGACGACACTTACCGAAGATATGGTCAGGAACTGGCCGCAGTATGAAGTGTCGATAGGACGAGGCGGATGCCTCCCGGAGAAGATGCTGTCCATCCGCCAGTTCGGACTATCCCTTCTGGCAGTCGGTATTCCGGCATATGTCCTGCCCGTCAAGTTTCTTCCGAAGCGGAAGCCAACCCGCCCCTATGTGATGACCGATGGCGAACTGGCAGAGCTGTTCCGGGCGGTTGACACCACTGGCGGCAACAGGTACGACCAGATGTTCCTGCGTTCCGCCCGTGTTCTGTTTCGCCTGCTGTACACCTGCGGTTTGCGTCCGGGCGAGGGAAGACTCCTCCGCGCAAGGGAAGTGGATCTCGATGATGGCACGTTGCTGATTTCAAAGAACAAGAAACACAAGCAGAGAATGGTTGCGATGTCGGACGACATGGCGCGGCTGCTCGGCTGCCACATCAAGACGGTGACGAGCAGATTCCCCCAGACGGAGTATGTTTTCGTGAACGAATCCGGTGTCCCGCCCTGCGAGAAGTGCTATGCGGAGTTTCTTCGCAAGTGTTGGGCGCGGGCGCATTCCCTCGACACGGACAAAGGTCTGCCACACATCCGTCTCTACGATTTTCGGCACAGATATGCTTCCGCAATCCTGCAGAAATGGACGGATGCCGGTGAAGACGTGTACAAGATGATCCCATACCTTCGGGCGTATCTCGGGCACGACGACTTCTCCTCGTCGCTGTATTACATACACATCCTCCCGGAGAACATAGTCTCGTCCCGCTCAATCGACTGGGACAAGGCAAACCGCTCGATACCGGAGGTGACGAATGAAGCTCGCTGACCCGCCCCTCTTCCGCCTGATACACGACTTCTTCATGGTGCATCTTCCGTTCCAGAAGAAATGCAGCCCGCATACGATACGCGCATACCGGAAGTCGCTGACGATGTTCCTGGAGAGCGTGAAGGCGGCGCGTCGCATCTCCCTTGGTCAGGTGACGCTCGACATGCTCGACCGCAACGCGCTCGTCGCGTTTCTCGACAGCCTCGTCAAAGGTAACGGGAACAGCGTCACTACGCGCAACCACAGGCTTCACTGCATACGGGCGTTCTTCAGCTATGCGGCGAACGTCGACATGTCGTTTGCCTCGCATCACGGGTCGCTCCAGACCATTGCCGATGCGCATGGCCCCAAGCGGCAGATCGTCGACTTCCTTGGCGAGTCGCAGATGAACGCGATACTCGATCAGCCTGTCGCTCGGACTCCCAAGGGGCTCAGAGACAAGACGATCCTGATCCTCATGTACGACATAGCGGCCCGCGTCGACGAGTTGACGGGGATTCGCATGAAAGACCTGAACCTCGACGGCACTCCCATCGTTGCCTTGCACGGCAAGGGTGACAAGACCAGGGTTGTCCCGATAAGCGAAAAGGCGTTGCCTCACCTGAAGCGATATCTTTCCGCATTCCATCCAGGGCAGGAATCCTCTTCCGTCGAGTATCTGTTCTTCACGAACGGACTTGGCGGGCAAAGACGGATGACCACGGACAACGTCAGACGCATCGTGGCCAAGTACTCTGCGCTGGCACGGCGAAAGGACAAGAGCATACCGGCTCGTGTACATCCGCACATGTTCAGGCACTCCCGTGCAATGCATCTGTACAGGAATGGCATGGATATAGTCCTTGTGTCGCAGTTCCTTGGCCATGCCCATCTTGAGACGACAATGATCTACGCATATGCGGATGCCGAGATGAAGCGCAAGGCGATAGCGTTGGCGGACAGCAAGCGCGATCCAGGAATCCCGGCGGACAAGTCTGCTGTCTTTCGGGTAAGCAATGAAGAAGAACTTATGAGGCTGCATGGTCTCGTCTGAACGCTTATCGTGACAAACCGCACGGCAAACCAGTAGAGAACGGGAGGAAAATCGGGAAAATCATGATAACTGGCTTATCACGATAACGCGAATTCTACGAACCCAACGAGGCCACCATGCGCGAGCGTGAGGACGGCCTCAAGGTCGGCGCCCTCAAGTCGGAGACCGTCAAGACCGGCCAGCCGGACTGGAGCACCAAGTCAATCAGCCTCATCAGCGTCGGCAAGTGACCGGCGCGATGTCTAACAACAACCCATCCGAAAGGAGCGTCCAAATGGACAAGATAGAAAGAATCCTGTGGCTCATCTGCCACGCCGCCCTGACCGTCATTGCGGTCGTGATCACCGTAAGGCTCTGCACCGGCTGTGCGTCCGTGAAGAGCGAAACCGCCAAGACGAACATCTCGGCGATTTTGCAACTCGCCTACGAGAACGGCGGCAAAGTCGCAGTCTCGAACAGAATCGAGCAGCTTGTCGTAGACGGCAAGATTACGCCGGAGCAGGCCGCGAAGCTTCATGCCGCAGCGCAGCTCGCATACGACAATCTCGTCGATGACCTCGCGCCGAAGGCCGAGGACGGCTGCAAGAACTGCGAGCTGCCGGAGTGCGATGACGGAGCTTGCGGCGAGGATGACGCCAACTGCGGAAACTGCGAGGACTGCAAGTCTGACAAGTGACCGTGGGGCCGCGAATCGAGTCCCTATCCCATCGTCCGACATTATGGCGTATTACAGGTTCGCTATCAAGGGGGATAATGCATAATTTTTCACAAAAAGAATATGAAAATATATGCAGATACCCGCTGGATAACGTCTGTGATATACGCCATAATGTGCGGCGTTGAAAGGCCACGGTGGCCGATCAGAAAGCAAAGGAAAACAAAGCAATGAACACGATAAAGGTAAACGACCGCGCGACGCTCGACGCGCTCTACAAAAACTCCGCGCTCACCTTCGAGGGGGTCACGGCAGACGAAGAGAACATCACGGCGGTTCTCACCTGGGTGAAGAACTACACGCCCCTCAAGCGCGAGGACGTGTACGTCATCGAGGGAAGCCTCATGAACCGCGAGTATAACCTCACAGGGGACAACGCCTACCCGGAGACGAACTGCACGATTCTCTGCATCAAGCTCGACGACATGGAACGCCCGATGGCGGTGACGCTTCCGCGCTTCGCAGTCGGCGGACGGTGGTTCGACGATGTGGTGGACAACAACGCCCGCCGCGAGGCCGAGAAGAACGGCAACGAGGACTGAACCAAAGGCGGCTCCGCCACACGGCGGGGCCGCCGATTCACGAAAGGACACGGCAATGGCAGACAAGACGATTTTGACGGAAGCAGAACGGCGGAACCTCGCCGACCTCTTTGACGCCCTCATCGGTGTCGCTTCGGAGAACGGGTCTGACTTCTTCGACTCCTACCACAAGCGCGGCGGAGCGAAAATGCTCACCGAGCTTGAGACCTTCCTGCAAAAACACGCCCCGGCCGAACTTGCGGCTCTTGCGGTATGACGAAGGAGGTGGATGTCATGAAAGCAAGGGTTCTGAAGATTCCGGCTTCCGGCGGTTGGGAGTTCATCGAAGTCGAGATGGCCGGCGGCGGAGTGCCACTTGGGTTCCTGCAGAGTGCGGTCGGCGGCTGGATCGAGTGCGTCGGCCTTTTCGGGACGGGGATGCCGGAACTCGACATCTACCTGAACGAGGAGGGAAAGCTCATGGGATTGCCGCCGAACATCGTGGCCACACGCCTTTCCGGAATCGACCGCCACGGAGACCTCATCGTCGGCGATGCTGTCGTGTGCGCGAGGAGCGGCCAAGGGAAGACGAAGGGTCTTTCCGCATCGCACGAGACGGCTCTGCGCAAACTGCTCGACGGTTCAGTCGCATAGGACGGCGGGGGCGGGCCGATGGCTCGCCCCTATGTCGTTGTCCGTTTCCGAAGATGCGGGGGCCGTGAATCAAGTCCCTATCCCATCGTCCGACATTATGGCGTATTATGGGTTGCGAATCAAGCGGGATAAGTAATAATTTTCGATAAAAAATATATGAAAATAGTTGCAGATACCCGCTGGATAAGATTCAGGTAATACGCCATAATGTGCGGCGTTGAAAGGCCACGGTGGCCCTTCAGAAAGCAAAGGAAACAAAGCAATGAACAAGCACGAAACGGTGCAACAGATGAACGCGCGGCTCAACGACGAGCTGGTCAAGAAGGAAGTGCGGGTCTACCACCTCGCCCACGAGGTCCAGAAGATTCGCTGGACGGAAGAAGCCCCGCAACTCCTTGAGGCAATCGCAATCGAGATGCGGAGCCTCGCCTACCAGATTCGGAACCTCAAGGCCGCGAAGCTCGCGCTCACGGTCGCGGATGACGAAGACTGAACCAACCGCCCCGCCTCCCCAAGAGGAGGCGGGGCAACACCCCTAACGAAAGGAAAGCGACAATGAACGAGCCAATCACGAACATCCACCTCAAGCTGACGGGCGAAGACGGAAACGCCTTCTTCATCCTCGGCAGGGCAAGGCAGGCGTTGCGCCGCGCACGGCGGAGCGACCTCTGGGAGCAGTTTCACAAGGATGCGACGAGCGGGGACTACCAGAATCTCCTCGCCACCTGCATGAAGTACTTTGTGGTCGACTGACCGCGAACGCCGCCGCCTTCGGATTGAGGGCGGCGGCAAACCCCATCGAAAGGAACAAGGCAATGAAGGACAGGATACTGAAAATCATCACGGACGCGCTGGCCGAGGCCGGAGAGAAGTTCGACTCGGACGGCGAGAGCGTCTGGGTTGATGACAAGACGGACGGCAAGACCTCGTTCGTCATCGGCGTGAGCGAATGCGGCCAGCCGGACGAGAGTGTCAAGATGCGGAATTTCAAGGTCGAGCTGCACGTCGACCTCTGCGAGACCTACGAGGTGTCGGTCGAGAACGCCGATGAGGCGGAGAACGTCATCCGTGAGCGTTTCGAGAACGAGGAGATTCCGCTCAAGGAACTTCAAATCGCATCGGTCAAAGTGAACGCCGAGCCGATGGACGCAGAATGACAAACCAACCGCCGCCGTCCTCATTGCGGGGACGGCGGCACAACCGAAAGAAAGGAAACAAGACAATGAACCCAATTGAAATCCAGCACCTTCCGCCATCCGTGCGGAGGCGAATCGAAAAGGCTGTCGGCCTTGCGAAGCCGGAGCGCGAACACAAGGTATTCGTGTACGGAACGCTCCTCTCAAACGAATGCAACTGCCATCGCGCGCCGAGGGCGAGGCGGCAGAACGCATGGACGCTCGGAACCATCTACGACACGGGCTACGGCTTTCCGGCCTTCGTCAAGAACGGAAGGACGCGCATCGCCGGCGAGGTGCTGACCGTTGATGACGATGCTTTCCGTTCGATGGATTTCCTTGAGGGCTACCCGCGCCTCTACCGCCGAGAGCAGATTCAAGTCAACCTCGTCGGAGGTGGTCGTGTCCTTGCGTGGGTCTACATCATGAACCGCCTTCCGGAAGGAGCGAAGGTCATCGAGGGCGGAGATTGGAAGGCCTATCGGCGCGGCGCGTACCCGAATCGCTGAAAGACCCTTGCGGAGGTTTCGTTAAACGCCTGTTTCTCGCGGTTTATAAGTGATTATTTTCGCCTAAAAATATATGAAAAAATATCACTTTACCCGCTGGATATGCTCTGCTTATTACGCCATAATGTGCGGCGTTGAAAGGCCACGGTGGCCCTACAGCAAAGCAAAGGAAACAAAGCAATGACGATAACAGAAGCAGAGATGGCGAGCCGCACCTTCGGGTGCGAACTCGAGTACGAGGGAATCAGCCAGGAACGCGCCGCGAAGACGGTGGCCGAGGTCACGGGCGGCACGGCGCGGTTCGAGGGCTACCACCTCCACAACTGGACGGTGACGATGCCGGACGGACGCAAGTGGCAGGTGGTGAGCGACGGGAGCCTTTGCGGCACCTCCGCCGAGGTGGTCACGCCAATCATGACGGTGGCCGACCTTGAAACCCTCCAGCAGGTTGTCCGCGCCCTGCGGCGCAAGGGCGCGAAGGCCAACAGCCGCACGGGGCTCCACGTCCACGTCGGCGCGGCGGACTTCACCGCCGAGAACGTCAAGAACCTCGTCAAGACCTTCTACAAGCAGGAGGAGCTGATTCTCAAGGCGGCGGGAACCTTGCAGAGCCGCATCGATTCCTACACGCGCAAGACCGACCACGGTTTCGTCGACAAGATTTGCGCGATGCGCAACCCGACGATGGCGAAGATTGGCGACGCCTACTACGGCGGATGCTACGACCGCCACAGCCACTACTGCCGCGCCCGCTACCGCGCCCTCAACCTCCACAACCTCTGGAACGGCGGCAAGCACACGGTCGAGTACCGCTTCTTCAACGGCACGACCCACGCGGGCGAGGTCAAGACGGCGGTTCAGCTCGCCCTGCTGATTGCCCTCCGCGCCAAGAACGCGAAGGCATCGAGCGCAAAGAACCCGCGCCCCTACAGCGAGGCGAGCGCCAAGTACGACCTGCGGGTTTTCCTGCTCCGCCTCGGCGCGAACGGAAACCTCTTCAAGACGATGCGCCACCACCTTTGCAAGAACCTGCCCGGCTCGGCGGCTTGGAAGGACGGACGCCACGATGGACGCAACGCCCGCACGGAGGCGAACGGCTGAAGCGGAACGCCCCGCCCCCCGCGAGGGGACGGGGCAACCCCAAGGGAAACGAAATCGAAAGGAAACGAAAATGGAATCGCAGACCTACCTCTACTTCGCGTACGGCTCAAACCTCAACCCAGAACGGATGCGCCGCCGCATCCCCGACGCAAGGCCCGTGGGACGGGCCACGTTGCGCGGCTGGCGTTTGGTCGAGCGTCTCTACGCCGACATCGAGAAAGCCCGTGGCGGGCGCGTTGAGGGCGTCCTCTACCTCGTCACGCCCACGGAGCTTCGGCGGCTCGACGCCTACGAGGGCTACCCGAACATCTACAACTGCGTCAAGGTCATCGTCCACGCCGAGCTGATGAGCAACCGCATGACGCGCTACCGCATTCCGGCCTTCACCTACGCGATGACGCCTTCGACGCGGAAGGAGCGCGACGGCAAGCCCTATCCGGATGACTACCGCATCGTGTGCACGACGGGAGCGAGGTATTGGGGACTGCCTAACGCCTTCGGCGCGTTGAAGCCCGAAAAGGAGAAGAGGTCGTGGTTCAGGCTCGGCGGCGGCTCGTGAAGCCGCCGGAGCGGATCGAAAGATTTATGAAAATACCCGCTGGATATGATTGACGCAATACGCCATACTGTCGGACGATGGGATAGGGACTCGATTCGCGGCCCCCGGCTCGGCAAGTGAGCACCACGTCTATTATGGCGTATCCGCCGAATCATATCAAGCGGGTAAAAGCATAATTTTCAAGGAAAAATATATTCAGATACCCGCTGGATATAGTCACGGAACTACGCCATAATGTGCTGCGTTGAAAGGCCACGGTGGCCAATCGCAAAGCAAAGGAAAGCAAAGCAATGAAAAAGCAGAAAGCAAAGGCCGCGAGAGCGGACGGCAAAAAGGAAAAGGTCAGGGATTGGCTCCTGCGGGAGCATCCCGAAGAGGAGACCATGATCGGGGACTTCTCGAAGACGGTCACCTTCCAGGAGGTGGCGGACCGCATGAGGGCGGGCGAGGAGTTCTACGAAATATGCGACTGCGGCGAATCGGTGCAGCGGGAATACTGCTTCGGCAGGATGGCCGAGCTTTTCGGGACCAACTACGAGTATTGGTACCGGACTTGGCTCGACCGCAAGCCGCCGACGAGCCTCAAGCCCCGCGTTCCGAGGCGGACGATTGGCAAGTACGTCCTCCTGACGAGAATAACGAAATAGCAACCCCGGCGGCGGAGGGCTACCCCGCCCTCCGCCGTCAACCGAAAGGCCAAGGACATGAAAAGCGAATACGAAATCAAGGTGACGGGGACGACCGGCAACTGGACGTTCGGAACCATCAAGGAGGCCGGCGAAGGCGAGACCTTCGTCTTTCAGGCCAAGCACTACGAGGAACCCTCGCGATTCGGCATCGACGGCGGTCGCGTCAGCAAGCTCTGCGTCCGCAGGGACGCCGTTGCAAAGGATGTCATCGCCTACGAGCGTGGCTGGCTCGTCAAGCCGCGCACAGAGGCTCACAGAGGCCTCCTGGCGGCGTTGAAGGAGAGATTCAACTAAACACCCAAGCGGGCGCGGCAAGCCTCACAGCGCGGCCTGTCGCGCCCTACAAGCGAAAGGCAGAGACAATGAGAACCGAATGGATTGTAACGGAGACCTCGCCCTACAGCGGCGAGAAGCCAGTCCGGACGACCTACCCCAGCGTCGAGGAGGCGCGGGCGGCGGTCGAGAAGACGATCTGCGAGCTGCTGGCCGGAGACAGCCCGCATTTCGATCCGACTGACGTATACTGGCCGGACGAGAACCGAGCCTGCATCGGCGACGAGATCACTTGGAAAATCGAACCACACGAAACACCAACCCGAAAGGAGACAAACATGAACAAGCTCAAGAATGAAGTCCGCGCGATCATCGAGAACTACAATCCGAAGGCCGACTTCGAGGAGACGCTCCTCAAGCTCGCGTCCGTCGGATACAAGATGGAGGAGACCATGATGCACACATAAGAAACACCGCCACTTTGTTTCCGCTTGCTTTTGGCGCTGGGTGTCAGTCGATGCCCAGCGCCTTGTGCTGTTCCGCCCAGAGGGGCGTCTGGAGCTTCATGAGCGTTTCGAGCGAAACGTGTGGCAGGTCTCCTGCGGCGATCTTCTCGACGATGTAGGGCGAGAGATAGCCGAGACGGATGACCCGCGTGAGGTAGGACGAGTCGATGCGCAGATGCTCCGCCATCTTGAACCTCGTCGGGAAACGGTCGCTGGCGGCGATCCTTCGCCACAGAACGCCCAGAGCGACCGTCTGCACGGTCGCAAGTTCCTTGTTGCGCTCTCGGTTGCGTCCATCCTCCCGCGCGAACAGACGGCCTCCTGCGGGCGTTCTTGCGAACGTCAGCGGGACGTGCGCCACGAGCGTTCCGTTCGACATGGCCTTGTAGGTTGTGTTGTCAGGCATGGTTTCTCATCTCCTCCGCTATCTGCTTCGCGCCGTTGGTGTTGAAGAATATGTCGAGGCCGTCCTCGCTCAAGCGCAGCTCCCGGATGAGGGCGTGTACTATCCGGGAGCGTTCGACCGGGTAGAGCTGCTCGATGAAGTCCGCAAGGTTGCCGAGAGTGTCTTCGGTCGCGTCCTTCAGCTCCGGCTTCAGTTCGGCGAGCATCTTGTGAAACGTGGGCGTGGTGAGAATCTTGCCGAGTTCGTTCCACACGGGGCGTTCCAGCTCCTTCGACGAAATGACGCGAACAGGGCAGGTCGGCACGGCGCGGGCGTGGTCTTTGACGCACCGGTAGTAGATGAACCGGCGTCCCGCCTTCATCGTGTAGCCGGGCGTCATGAGGCAGTTGCAATGGCCGCATTTGAGGATTCCCCTGAACTCGGCTATCGACTGCATCCTCTGCGAGGCTTCGCGGTCGGCTGTGTTCTCCGCCGCCACCTTGCGCGCCAGCGCCCACTGTTCGCTCGTGACGAGCGGCGTGTGGATTCCCTTGTACTCGACGCCCTCGTAGGCCACAAGCCCCTTGTAGGCGATGTTCTGGAGGATTTTGTAGACGTGCCGCGTCAGCCACGGTGTTCCCGGCTCCTTGGGTCCGAACCGGTCGTTCAGCTCCTTTGCGACCTGTTTGGCGCTCTTGATGATCGGGTAGCGCTCGAAGATGAATCGTATCGACTCGGCCTTCGTCTCGTCCACGACGAGTTCCGAGTCCTCGTTCTTCTTGTATCCGTATGGAGTCGCGGCGGCGGACCAGCGTCCGGCGGCTCTCGCGGCGCGGAGCTGGCCGAGGATGCGCTCGGAGTCCATCTCGCGCTCCAGCTCGGCGAAGTCCATCATGATGCCGGTGGTGGCGCGTCCGGTGGAGGTCTTGAGTTCTATCGACTGCGTGGCGCAGGCGATTTCGACGCCGTGCTGGCGCAACTCGTGTTCGATATTCCAGAAGTCGCGCTTGTTGCGGTTGATGCGGTCGAGCTTGTAGATGACGATGATGTCGATCTCGCCGTTGCGGACATCGCGCATCATCCTCTGGAAAGCCGGGCGGTCGGTCGTGCCGCCGGAAAAGCCGCCGTCCTCGAACACCTGCCCCGTGTACTGCCAGCCGTCCCCGGCGTGGCTCTCGATGAACCGGAGGCAGGTGTCGCGCTGTGCGTCGATTGACGTGTAGTTGCGGTCGAGACCTTCGGAACTCGACTTGCGGCAATAGATGACGCACCGTCTTGTGGCTGCGCTCACGGGCGTTTCTGTCCTCTGCTGCGGCATGGCTATCTCCTCTCCTTGAGGGGCGGCATATGGAAGAACTCGCGCCCGTTCCAATTCGACCCGGTGATGAGCTTTGCGACCTCGGAGGGCGAGTGGTACATCTGACCCTCGTATTCGTACTGCCTGCCGCCCCGGTAGACGAGGACGTACTTCTTGCCGTGCCATTCACGCACGTACTGCGCTCCCTCCGCATGGGGTTCCCGCTCCTTCTTTTTGCCCTCGCGCTTTTCGAGGGCGTCGTTCAGAATCTCCGCCGTCTCGGTTCCGACCGTCTTTCGGTAGTGCCGCTCCTGCAGCTTGTAGATGATTTCCGAGCGCAGGCTGGCGGTCGAGCGCGTCGAGTTCTCGCCGAAGAAGTGTCCGTAGCGGGCTCGGAGAGCCTGCGAGTCCATTCGCGAGACCGCATTGATCTCGGTCAATAGGGAATTGGGCAGGCTTTCCATTTACGATGCCTCCTTTTGAACACGACGCCTCTCGGCAAGGCGCGCGATGGCGTCTGCCATCACCCGCGCGGCATCGAGAAGGCTCTCTTGGACTTTCTGGTTGCTTTCCATGACTTCATCTCCTTTGGCATTCTCTATCACCGCCTCCGGGCAGGAGGTAGCGAGATTCCGCCAACAAAATTCACTACCGCATATACTGGCGTATATTCGCCGACATATCCAGCGGGAATAGTGACTATTTTCGGAGTGTGCGTATGCCTGCCCTGTCTCTATCATACTTGACATCCCAAACAGGACAACAGAGAAGAGAAGTCGCGTTCCACCCAATAATACAAGGGTTTCGGGTTTTGGACGGCATCCGAAAAGCAAATAGGGTTTTCGCCAGGAATAGAGGACGCCTGCGGAGAGAGACGGAGAGCGAGTCCCTATAACGGCAGGGCGGGATAACGAAAAAGCCCCAAACACGGGGCTTTATTGCGATGCGGGAAACCGTGCCGTTTTGGACGGCGCAAGAGTCCCTAAAATATTGGTGGAGGTGGCGAGAGTCGAACTCGCGTCCGAGATAGCATCAATCTAGCTTCTACGTGTGTATCAAATTATTAATCTCGGGATGGGTACGCCAATTTGCGGGCTTAGCCCAAGCCAACCGCTTGATTCGGCACCCTGCAGCGAGCAAGCGGAACACCCTGCAACGTGACCTCGTATATTATGCCTAGGCGCTCACGAGATATCGGCGCTTCGACATGCGGCCTGTAATATTAGGCGGCAAGAGCGTAATCGTTGTTCGCAATTACTTTTTCCCTCGTTTTTTACGTGGCCAACGAGGATCCACGACACGCGACCAAACCTCAACTTACCCCGTCGAAACCGGATCACCCCCCAAAGAAAAATTCCAAAAAAAATGGTGGGCGATTCGGGATTCGGACCCAAGACCCCTACCGTGTGAAGGTAGTGCTCTAACCAACTGAGCTAATCGCCCTAAAACGGCGCATAGTATATCAAACATTCCGTCCGATTTCAAGGGGGAAAAAGAAAATTTTTTGTGCACGCGGCTAAACTTCACAAATTTCGCCGATTTTAGGCACTAAAAGAGGAACTTTAGCGTATGCGGCGGCAGCGAGTTCATTTTTGTACGGCTCGTCCCACGGGTGGGTGCTGAAACAAAATTTGGCGTGATGACCGGTTACATATTTCTTCGCGCCGAGTTCGCGCATAGCAAGAGGCAATTCATCTGGCATTGTATGAACTCTTGGCCAACGTTGATTATACTGGCCGTTTTCCAGAAATGCCAAATCGATTCCCGGCATTGTCTCGCCTATACGTCTAAAACGCTCGTCATAGCCGCCATCACCGCCGAAATAAATCTTTTTGCCGGCGGCAGAAACGAGGAATGAGGACCATAGAGTCTTATTGCGCGTAAAACCGCGGCCGGAAAAATGATGTGTAGGATAGGCGCGAACAGAAACGCCAACGCGGCCGCAATCGATAATTGCCTTCTCGCCCCAGTCAAGTTCTTCAATCCTTTTGCTCTCATATCCCCAATATTCGAAATGCTCGCCAACGCCCAGCGAGGTAACTACCATGCCCACTCTATTCTTTAGGGCACATACCGTTTCGTAATCAAGATGATCCCAGTGGTCGTGGGTAATAAGAAGAATGTCGATATCAGGGATATCTTCCGGCGTGAAAACATCCGTTCCCGGGAAAGCTTCGCCTATCAAAAAAGGAATAGGGGAGGCAGAACAAAATACGGGGTCCACTAAAATCCTTGCGCCGCCGAGCTGAAGAAAATAGCTGCTGTGGCCAAACCAGACGAACAAATCTTTTTCGCGATCGAGATTTTCGAGGTCGCTCTTGATTACTTGAATATCGAATCGATTCGGTTCAAGATGAAGTTTTTTCTTCTTGAAGAACATACTCTTCAACCCACCCCTTCCATCAGGCTGACGCTGCGGCGGGATATAGGCAGTAGGGAGATTCCAGAATTTTCCATCCCGGTAATTCGGGGATGTGAGAATTCTCTCTAGCCGCTCGCCTTGAGGGAGACGTCCAAAGCGCTTGAAATTAAGGAATGCATAGCCTCCTATCGCCGCAGCGCCAAGGCAACAAGAGCCAATTGCCGAACCTTTCAAGAATTGCCGCCGGGTAATCATTCGCCTAGCCTATTCTTTTTTGCGAAATGGATATATAGCGCAAGGTCGGTAGATACCAACATCATATCAACGAGATACACAAAGCAAAGCCAAAGTTTGGTTCCTTCCACAAGATGTGCGGCGATTCCACAGATATAGCCGAAAATCACGATAGCCATAAATGCCGGCGATTTGCCGTCTACTCTCTTGGAGCGCCACGTTTTCGCAATTGCGAAAGGCCAGGAAAAGCCGAAAGAAAACAGCATTGCGAACTCTAGAAACTCCGCTACCATATCAGCCGACCTCCAAAGAAGGCGCTACATCGATTTTCATCGCATCAGCGCCGGAAATATTTCGCCGCCAATATGCGAGAGCTGCAATCATAGCGCCATTATCGCCGCAATATTTCGGTTTTGCGAGCAAGAGGGGGATTTTTTTGCAAGATGCCATATCGCCGAGAACTTCGCGAAGGCGAGAATTAAGGGAGACTCCTCCGCCGACTACAAGAGCTTTATAATTGCGCCTCTTCAACGCCTCGAGAGTCCTATCTTCAAGCGCGCCGATTACGGCTTCTTGGTAGCTAGCAACGATACGCGGGGTCTCTGCTTGGGCAATCAAACTTTCGGCACCGCCATTTTTTTCGACATATCTCAAAAGCGCGGTCTTGAGACCGGAAAAAGAAACGCAAAGCGAAGCGGAAAGCCCTGCGAGCGCACTGACGCCTTCGCGAGGACGGCCTTTTGGGAATGGTATCAAATCATGCCTGCCCCATTCACGCGCAATTTTATCGATTACGGGTCCGCCAGGATACCCCAAAGCGAGCAATTTCGCCGCTTTATCGAAAGCTTCACCTGCGGCATCGTCGAGAGTTTGGCCAATTGTATGATATTCGCCGTAACGCGGCATATCTACCCAATTTGTATGCCCGCCCGAGACCACCAATCCAAGCATAGGTTCGTAATTTCGCGGGTCGAGATCGGTATCGAGGAACGGGGTGTGAAGATGTGCTTCGAGATGATTGATGGCAATCAGATCGATTCCTAAAGAGGCGGCAAGGCCCTTCGCGGCATTAAGCCCGACTATAAGCGCGGGTGAAAGCCCAGGACCATACGTTACCGCAATTGCATCGAGTTTAACATTCGCCTCTTTTATAGCCGTAGTGACAACCTCGTTGATTTTCTCGATGTGGGCGCGAGAAGCAATTTCAGGAACGACCCCGCCATATGGTTTATGAAGAGGAATTTGAGTATAAACTATACTCGATAGAACTTTGCAGCCATCTTGAACAACCGCAGCTGCCGTTTCGTCACAGCTTGTTTCTATACCAAGAATATTCATTTTAAAATCACCAGAATTTCCACCAAGGTCTTTCCACCGGCTTCACGCCGCCGGCAGAATCATATACTTCTTGAACTCTATTTTGCGCAGATGTCTGGGGGTCGTCTACCCTTTCGCGCGATATGAATTCCAGTGCATTTGGCATAGACCAAAATTCACTTCGAACAAACGCATCGGGAGAGTTGCGATGGAGGACGACTATCTTTCCGCTCGGCAGAATCGAAATCACCGGTTTTGTTATTCTAAGCATCAAGCCGAGGTCGTGGGTTTCCCAGCTCCTTTCCGAAGCTCCTTCATCCTGCGCGGAAATAAACAAATGTTCTGCGCCGCTCCTCGACCAATGGGAAAGACGAAATTCGCGATTTAGACCGGGTTTATTGGCAAACGTCTGAAGAGCCGTGGTGATTTCCATGCCCGGGACGACATCGAAGGCGACATAAGCGCCTTCGTAGCGAACGCCGTCATGCATCAAAACCGGGCGCGCCAAATATCTTCGTGGATTGGCAATCGAATAGTGATCGCCGAGATACACTTCCAGCTTCTGCCCTTCATTCGGTCCAACCTTGAATTTTGCGACAAATGGACGAGAATTCAACTTTACGAGTCGTTCCATGTCGTGAGCCGTAAACACCTCGACGAATAATTGATCTGTGGAATTGGTGTAGCCGACACGAACCAAAGAAGGCGAAATATTCCTTACATCGATAACGCCTCTAATTCTTTCGCCGATCAAAAAATCGAGCGCATCGAGTTTAAGATTTACGGAAATATCGCTAATTGCGGCCTCAAGCTTGATAATCGAGGCAAAAGCAAATATCGCGAGAATCGCAAGAAAAGATTTTTTCATATTCTTCTTCATAATAAAGTCGCATTAAGATTTGGCATTGGAAAATTCAAGTCCATCAAAGGCAGCTTCTGCACAGGTGCCCTTTAGCTTCTGGGAAAGTTCTTCATGTGTCAAGTCGTGGCACATGTGTATAAGATAAGCTTTCTTCGGAGAAATTTTATCGATATATCCAAGCGAACGCGCGAGGCTCAGATGAGTAGGATGTTCGCGCTCGCGAAGACAATTCAAAACCAAGATATCGACATTGGATAAAAGTTCTACTACACTGGTCGAAAGTTCGTGGCAATCACTTATATAGCCTAGACGAAAAGGATCTTCTTCCAGTAGGTAGCCCGCGCAAGGAAAGCCGTGTTCGACCCTAAAAGCGGTAATACGGCAAGAACCTATAGAAAACGGGTCGAGATTCGAACGGAATTCCACTTGCGGACGAAACAGCCCCTTCTCGCCGCCCTTTATGCCGATATAGGGGAATACTTGATGCATCTGGGCGATTGTTTCCGGCAGAGCATAACATGGAAGCGTTTTGCCGACGACCCGGAATCTTCGCCCGTTTGCACCAGGTTCGGCAGGATCGCACGGAATAGTCTCGCCGTTAATCGTATTAAAGCGCCTCACATCATCAAACCCGGCGATATGATCCATGTGGGCATGAGTAAGCAAGATCGCATCGACTTTGGAAATCTTGTATTCTAGGCACGCTTCCCTCATTTCAGGCGGAGTATCTATAAGGAAAGCTTCGCCTGAAGACGTAACGACATAAGCGCCGCAGCGTCTGCGTTTATCGCGAGGGTCGGTTGATCGGCAGACGGGGCATCCGCAGCCGATCTGCGGTACCCCGACGCTTGTCCCCGTGCCTAGAAAACGGAATCGCATTTCTTAGTCTTATTTCTTCTTTCCGGCGAAATACTGCTCGATTTCCTCGAGAGTCTTGCCCTTGGTTTCAGGCATGAAGAACGCCGCTGTAATGAAGTAGATTACGGTAAATCCAGCGAGAGTGAAAAACACCCAAGCATAACCTACAGCATTCACCCAAGGATAGAATACAGATGCAATCGTAGTCGAAACACCCTGGTTGATGAGAAGCGCAATCGCCATGCCGTTGGCGCGGATGCGCGCAGGCATGAGCTCCGAGAGCGCGAGCCACACGCAAACTCCGGGGCCCGAGGCGAAGAAGCCGATGAAGACCATGAACGAAATCGCAGTAGCCCAGCCAGTCACTTGCGAAGCCGCGCAAATACCCTTTTCGATTACGAAGAATGAAGTTCCTACGCCTGCGAGGCCTACGATGATACCAAGCGTTCCCATCTTAAGAAGGAAGGTGCGGCCCTTGCGGTCAACTAGCGATACGGCGAGGATGGTCATCACCAAGTTGACAATCTTAATAGCGGTATCCGCGTAGTTGGCGACAATTCCGGGAAGGCCCGACTTATTGAAAATATCGACGGAATAGTTCAAGACGGAATTGATGCCGGTCGCCTGAGTGCAAGCAAGAACCACTACCGCGAGGCAGAAAGGATAGATATATTTACGGCTGAAAAGGCTATCCTTGGCGGCTGGTTCATCCTTCTTCTTCTCTTCGACTATTCCAGCAGCTTTATCAGCCATCTTCTTTAGCCAGGTTGGCGATTCTTTCAAGCCGAAAATTCCGAAAAGGAAGATCACTCCGGGAATGGCAGAAAGCCAGAATACCGTCTTCCACGCGCTGACTTTCGTCGCGGCGGAAACGGCCTCGGAATCGGCTGGGCCGAAGAACTTTGTGACCCCGACGCCAACAAGCGCCATGAATACGAGGCCGATCGTAAGAAAGAGCTGGAAGAGGCCAGTTCCCTTGCCGCGTGATTCAGGCGGAAGGCATTCGGCAAGATACATTGGAATAACGACGCCCAAGAGGCCTGCAGAAGCGCCCTGGACAAAGCGTCCTGCGACCATCACGCCGTAATTGCCATTCGAAAACACAATCATTGGAATGGAAGAAAGGAATACAATCGAACCGATTAAAATAGCCTTCTTGCGCCCAAGCCATTCTGCAAAAACACCTGCTGGCAATGAACCGATTACCGAGCCAAAGAGAACAGCGCCTACAACAGTAGAAAGCTTCGCATCAGAAAAATACGAAAGCGCCTTGATATAGGGCAAAGCGGAGGCAATAGCGCCGACATCAATGCCATACAGAAGCCCTCCGAGGCCTGCCATAGACATAAGATATATTGTGTAGCGCTTTGCGCTAGCAGATAAAGTAGTCGTCTGAGTATCCATGTTCTCTCCTTTTCGATTATCGTTTGCGGAAATTATAACATATTATCTCTATATTGGTCAAGGGGCTTTTACGAGAACGGCCGAATATGCGCCGTCGCCCTCGCCTTCTTCAAGGGCGGGGATTCTCTCGCGCTCCTGGGAAAGGGAAAAATCTTTGCGACGCTCGATGAAGCGCCTGACTTGCAAAGAATTTTCGTCTTCTTCGTTGGAGCAAGTGGAATATACTAGCTGTCCGCCTGGGCGAACGAGATTTGCGCAGACATCGAGGATATCCGATTGAAGACGGACTAGGGCGGAAAGTTTTTCTTCGCTCCAATTCCATCTAGCATCTGGCCTGCGACGCAATACGCCAGTGTTCGAACAGGGAGCATCGACCAACACCTTGTCGAAAAGGCGCGATGAAGAAGATGGCAATTCGCTCAAAACTTCCACCTTGTCTTCTAATCCGACACGTTTAAGATTTTCGACGAGCTTCCTGCGGCGCTTTGGATTTATCTCGCAAGATGTCAAAGCCGCCCCACGCCACGCGATTTGAATGCTTTTGCCGCCGGGTGCCGCGCAAGCATCGAGGATTTTTTCGCCGGCGACAACATCGAGCAGAGATACTGCGATTTTTGTAGCCGGATCTTGAACAATAAACTCGCCTTCTTTGAAACCTTGTTGCTCTTCTACTTTTTTGCCGCGCTCGAGCTTTTCAATTCTCCCGTCTTTCCACGCAAGAAAAGTTTCTGCCGGCATATTATGCCAAACGGCGAGCTTCTCGGCGTTGTCGGCGCCAAAACGCCTAACCCATCTGCGATATAATTCACGCGGGAAACTTTCGCGTACATCAACAGAAGAAGAGGCGATCATTTTCTCGAGCTCATCTCTTCTTCTCAAGCAATTTCGCAATACGCCGTTTACTACTTTCGGGATTGACTTGTTTTCGCAAGTCTTGGCCGCTTCCACAGTTTCGTTCACTGCGGCGAAATCCGGCACGTCTTTCATATAGAAAATCTGCGCCGCACCGACATACAAAAGCGCCTCTAATTCGCCCTTCGGCCATTTAGCGACGAGGAAAGAGAGAATTTTTCTGAGCGCTCGCATCCTGCGAACTACCGTATATACCAAATCTTGCACAAAAGCGCGGTCGCGTCCTTCCGGGAACATGTTCGAAGGGAAGTCTTTCGTCAAAAGCCATTTCGCGATAATAAACGCCGCTGTGCGCCTGGAATTGACAGGCTTCTTTTCGATATTCGCGATAAGATTTTCGTCTGCCATAAATACGCCTTACTTAATAGAGTTTTTCGTACTCGCCCTTCTCGACTTTCTTGAGCGTGTGAAAGCCGGCTCTTTTGGCGCGATAATGCAAATCGGTCTTCGAATGCCCGAGGCCTGGCGCTTGAATTACACGAAAGATGGGATTATGGCAATATGGACACTTTACGAGTTTTTCTTCGCTCAACTTTTGCGGTATTTCAAACCCGCCTTTACATTTCGGGCAACTCTTCTCTGGGTCGGTCGCTTCATATACATACAACGGCATTTTGGGAAATCTCCTTGTTATTGTGAATCTCGGCCTTTTGCCAAATATTCCATGGCAGCGATATACGAACCAAAGCCAAGGCCGGAAAATCTTTTTTCGGCACCGAGCGAGACATAGGAAAAGCGGCGGAATTCCTCGCGCTCGTTTGGCTCGGTAAGATGAACCTCGATCACGCGCGCTTTAACGGCTTTTATCGCATCCAAAATCGCAAGCGACGTATGAGTATAGGCGGCGGCGTTCAAAATTATCGCATCGAAAACTCCACGCGATTCTTGAATCCAGTCTACAAGAGAACCTTCATGATTGGATTGCCGGATTTCCACTTCGACAGCAAGACGCGCGGCAGAATCGCGGATTTCCGCCTCAAGCTCGCGATAGGTCTTTGCGCCGTAAAGTTCAGGCTCGCGAAGCCCGAGTAAATTCAAGTTTGGACCGTTTAGAACGAGTATTTTCATTTCATTTCAAGCTTGATGCCCTCGCTATCGATTTCAAAATCATAGAAGCGCGAATATTTAGATGGTTTTTCGCGCTCAAGAAGCGCGCGAATCTTTTTCGCGTTTGCGTTAGACGAGGCGAGGATGAACATAAAACCTCCGCCTCCTGCGCCAGTAAGCGTTACTGCGCTTATCCATTTGGCGATCTTTTCGATTATCTCCTCGACTCTTTCATTCGTGGAACCGGGGTCAAAAAGTTTTTTATCGCGCCAATAGCCGTTAATCGCATCTATCAAACCGGTTTCATCTTTTTCCTTTATCGCTTTAGCACCTTTTTCGGCATCGGTCTTTAGGCTTTTGACTAGGATATTCGCAAAATCATGGGGATTATCATGCCAAAAAGCGAGGACTTTACGAAGAATATTTCGCGCCATTCGTTTTTGTCCGGTGAAATATAGAAGCCCCCTTGATTTCAATAGAGAAGAAAGCCATTTCGATCCAAGCTCTTCATGCTCGATTACTTGAACATCACCCGGCTTCGAACGCAACATCTTAACGCCGGGCAAAACCCCGCCGAATTGATCTTGCCATCCGCCGCCGGTACGCATTTCTTTTTCGAGATGCAGAGTCTTTTCGCCTAGTTCGTCGGCGTTTGCCCTGCCGAGCAGCGCTGCGATCGTGCACGCGCCAAGAATCGAGCTAGTGCCCATGCCGCTACCCTTGGGCAAATTAGCGCATATTGTTATATCTAGCCCGCGAGAACCGAAACGAAATCCTGTTACTGAAAGAGCGCATTTTACCAGCGCACACCAATCATGAGGATCGGAATGTTCGTCGATTTCTTTCTGCGATTTTATTACGCGCCTCTTGCCGAGGTCTTTCGAGACTATCTTTACGTTTTTATCTGCGCGCTCGGCTACAGTTACCTCGATAGGCTTTTCACCATCCAGTTTCACCGCGACATTGAGGACTTCCCCGCCGACCATATTGCAAATTGGCGGAGTATCGCTCCACCCCCCCGCGAGGTCGATTCTTACTGGCGCAGTTGCGCGGCAAATCTTCGTTCGCCGAATCTTTAAAAGCCGTTTGTAATCGACATTCTTTATGATTTGGCCTAGATTGTATTTTTCCCAAAGGCCGTCGGTTTTGAAATTATCGTCTATCCTGTATTTCAGGTCTAGCCACTTGTTCTTTCCGTATGGAATACAAGTAATGCATTCGCCTTTTGCGAGTTTTATCTTTTTGAAGCGTCCGGGCGGAATATTGGTTGCGACATTATCGCCGGCCATATCCAATTCAGCATGGACGCAATCGATATATGTGCGAGATTTCGCATCTCCAAGCTTTTCGACTATTTCGCGCGTAGACCCGACATGGAAGAAATCGCAATCCTGAACGATATTCACATGGAAAGGCGCAAATCCATTAAGCAAAAGTTTCGGAAACTCCTCGTAGATATCGCCTGCGATGGGTAGAGATGTCATTTTCGCGGCAGTCGGCGAATCGAAGAACATTATTCCTGTATCAATAAGAGAAGTCCCTTCGAGCTTGGGCTTTTGCAGAAAGTTCTCGACTTTCGCGAGCTTTTCGTTTTTCGCTTTGCCTACGATATAAACTCCGTGGCGTACGGCTTCTTCAGGCCCATCAGGATACGCGACCCCGGTAACGCCCGGTTTAGATAAATCGATATTCCCATAGTCGAGACGCGGCAAAACATCGCCGCTCGCAACAACGACGCCGCCGCCTTTGGGCAATTTCAGCCTCTCCATCGCTTCTTTTATATGCTCGAAAATACTGCGCCCATCCCCAAGAGGAATAAACGCTTTACCCATCGCGGCATAGCCGACTGTTCTTTTGGCGTCTCCGCCAGAATGGATAATCAATATAGATTTCTTATCGGGATATTTGTTCTTTACGATTCTTAGCGCGTTTACCGTTGCGCCAAGCGAACCGACCCTCTTATCGCCAGGATCGGGAATTACGATAATTCCTTCACGGCCCGAGAGTTGGGCGCGATAGCCTTTAGCCTGTGCCGCATTGGCTGCCGTTATGATAGTCAAATCGAACATGTCCGTATTATACCATTTTTCTCTCGCCACGGCTAGGGTGAACGGTTATTTTATTTTACGGGAAAATCGAAATATGTATCAGGGTAAGGTTCGTTTTCCAAAGTAAAATGCCACCACTCTTCCTCTATCGCCTTGAACCCGTTGGTTGTCATTATCTCGTTCAGCATCATCCGGTTCGAATATTGCTCTTCGGTGATTTTAGTGTAGGAAGGATGCGATTCCAGTCCAAACCAATCAAATGTTCCGCCCATATCGACTTCTTTACCGCTGAGAGTATCGAAAAGCGTCAAATCGACCGTACTGCCACGGCTATGCCCGGAGCGTGCAGCTATGTAACCTTTCGGAAATAATTCATCCTTTTCGAGATTAGGATAAAAATACGGCTTCATCTTCGTATCGCTTTCATCCTTCGACCAGCGAACAAAATGATCTACCGCCTTCTGAGGACGATAAGCATCATAGATTTTCAGCCTATACCCGCGCCGCATCGCATCATCGCTCGCCGCTTTTAAAGCTTCGGCGGCTTCTTTTGTAAGCATGGCGCATGGCTTTTCGTAACCATCTATTCTTTCACCGACGAAATTGTAGGTTGAATAATAACGCATTTCCAATATCACATCTGGAACAGCATCTGCGAGTTGCACGAATTGGGGCGCCTGGGCTTTATTGCAAGAATCGTTTAGTTCTGCACATTGAGAAGAAGCCTCCTCGCCACCGAATTGAGAAGAAGCGCACCCCGCAAAAAGCAAGCCTATAATCGCATACAGCTTGAAATCTACCTTCATAATTTTATCTTCCATCCTTCTTGGCCGCATATTATAACATTTTTTCGTCCTTACAGGGTAATGAATTTATTACACTATCCTCTTTGTTTTCTCCATACTCCTTTTCGATCCACGCCATAAGGAAATCGACTATACCTTTAATCCTCGTATCCGGTATGATTGTGCCTTGAGGGATTTTCCACCATTTTTCGAGACAACTCCTGCAACACGTCGCTGTAGCGTGTTGCGCGATGAAGACTGGATGCCCTCGCATTGGCGTTTGCCTACCATCATTTGGAGGGAATTGCGGCGCAAGATTCTTCCGGACGAAGTCTTCGCAGTGACGGCGAATAGTCGCGAGACCTTTTTCGGCAATATACCTTTTATCTGCACATTTCAAATGAAATCTGCTCCTAAAACGCGATTTTGCCAGCCTCTCGAAAGCCTTTTCGTATTTCACGGCCTTGAATTTTATCATATTTTAGCCTCCAGGTAAACAGCGAAGTTTGAATTTAATAGCCCGTGGGCTATTGCAAAGTGCGCGATAATTTGATAAAATATGCGACATAAAACTGGTAGTAATAAAATATGAATACTCTAATTGGCACATTCATTTGGGTCCTCGGGGGTCTAGCCGGGGCGACATTTGCTCTTCCTTTCAGAAAAGTTAAAGGTTGGTCATACGAAAGTTACTGGCTTATATGGGCGCTTTTCGGGCTAATACTCTTCCCGATAGCCCTAGGGCTTGCGACTGTGCCAAATCTATTCGGTGTAATCTTTTCCGCTCCGGCGAAAACACTCGTCCTTTGCGCGGCATTTGGCGCGCTTTGGGGTATCGGGGGCCTGGCGTGGGGTCTTATGATTCGTTATCTCGGCGTTGGACTGGGCTTGGCAATCGGATGCGGACTGTGCTCGGCTACAGGAACCCTCATTCCACCGATTGTCAAAGGCCAGGCGGCAAGCCTCGTAGCCGATAAAGGCGCGATTATTACTCTTGCGAGCGTGATCGTATCGCTTCTCGGCATTGTATTTGTAGGCCTGGCCGGCAAATCTAAAGAAAATGAGCTGCCAGAAGAAGAAAAGAAAAAAGCTGTAGCCGAATTTAATTTCAAGAAAGGCCTGATTGTCGCGATTGTTGCGGGCCTCGCTTCCGCCGGCATGAATTTTGGCCTGCAATCCGGCGGCGTTTTGGAAAACGGCGCACTGGATGCGGGTGCGAAGGAAGTATGGAAAGGCATGGGTGTTCTCGTAGTCGTTCTTTTCGGCGGCTTTATCGTGCAACTCATCTGGTGCCTTCAGCAGAATGCAAAGAATAAAACTTTCAAAGATTACGCGACTATCGTAAAACCCGCCTCGGCAGGAGTCCTGTTTTGGTCGGGCCTCGCAGGCATTGTTTGGGCTTGCCAATTCGCATGCCAAAAGGTCGGCGAAAGCTTGGCCGGGTCGATAGCTTATATCTCATTTGCGATAGTCATGGGTTCTAGCGTGTTGTTCTCGTCTCTCATCGGCATTGCTTTGGGCGAATGGAAAGGAACTGGGGCAAAAACGCGCAACTATCTTGCGCTTGGCCTCGTAATCCTCGCAGCTTCCATCGGCATTGCGGTAATCGCGAAACTCGTGAAATAACAAATCTTTACAACTAAATTCATCAACTCAACCAAGAAAGGCTAAAATGAGCTACAAAGAAGCACAAAAGAAATACGGCAAAATCGGAGTAGATACCGATAGAGCAATCTCGGAACTAATGAGAATCCCGATTTCCATGCACTGCTGGCAAGGTGATGACGTCGGCGGATTCGAATCGGTAGGCGGAGCTTCGAATGGAATTCAGACAACCGGCAACTATCCCGGCAAGGCGAGAAATCCTGCCGAGCTCATGGCTGATATCGATTTCGCAATGAGCCTGATTCCCGGCAAACATCGCGTAAACCTCCATGCTTGCTATGGCATCCACAAGGATAAGGTCGTAGACCGCGATAAACTCGATGTCGCGCAGTTCAAGCCATGGGTAGAATGGGCAAAGAAGCGTGGAATCGGCCTCGATTTCAATCCTACCTTCTTCAGCCACGCAAATGTAGTCGATGGGCTAACGCTTTCTTCGCCCGACCCTAAAATCCGCAAATTCTGGATTGAACATGGTGTCCAGTGCTTGAAGATCGCCGATTATTTCGCGAAGGAACTAGGCTATTGCGCGATCAACTTCTGGTGCCCCGATGGTTATAAAGACGAGCCTTCCGATCGCCTCGGGCCGCGTCAACGCATGGCTGATTCGCTCGATAAGATTTTCAAGAAAGCCAAATTCGATCGTCGCAGAGTATTCCCGACTTTTGAATCGAAGCTTTTCGGCATCGGCGTTGAAAGCTACACCGTAAACTCCCACGAATTTGTAATGGGCTATGCTCAGAGTCGCAAGATTCTCGCGCTTCTCGATATGGGTCACTTCCACCTCACCGAAAATGTTGCGGATAAGATTTCATCCTTCCTCATGTTCTTCGGCAAGGTAGCCTTCCATATCTCGCGTCCTGTCCGCTGGGATTCCGACCACGTAATCCGTCAGAACGACGACCTGCGCGCTGCCGCACAGGAAATCGTCAAGATGGGGCCGGAAAACTTCCTCATCGCGCTCGACTATTTCGATGCCTCGATTTGCCGCGTCGCCGCTTGGGTGCTCGGAATGCGCAATATGCAGAAGGAACTTCTCAAGGCGCTTCTCACCCCGCACGACGCGCTCAAAGAGTTGCAGGATGAAGGCCGCTTTACCGAGCAGCTCGTTCTTCAGGAAGAATACAAGAACTATCCGTTTGATGAAGTCTGGGCAGAATTCTGCAAGCGCAATAATCAGGTCGCTGATGAAAGCTGGCTGAAGGATGTCCAGAAATATGAGGAAGATGTGCTTCTGAAGCGTCAAGGCTAAAGGAGAAATATATGTCAAAAGAAACCGCTCGTCACTTTAATAAAGGGCCTCGCGAACTTGTCAGCGGTGGCGAGTGGTTATACGGGCGCAATCCCGTAGAGGAAGCCTTAGCCGCCAATCGGCGGCAGGCTTCCGAAATAATATTGCCTAGCGCCACGCCGAATGAAGATGAGCAAATCGCACGAATTAGAGATGAAGCAAGGCGCCGTCATCTCGTAATTAGGACTATGGAGCGCAATCAGCTCGATAAGCTTACGCGTTTCGGCCATCATCAAGGCGTTGCGTTGAAAGTCAATGGCTATCCTTATGTCGAATTTGAAGATTTGATTGATGAAGTTCGAAATGACGAGAATGCACTCATCATAATTCTCGATCACCTCGAAGACCCCCAAAATGTCGGCTCGATTTTGCGCACAGCCTGCGCAGCGGGCGCTACGGGCGTGATAATACCTGAAGATCGTGCGTGCGGAATAACGCCTGCCGCCGTTCGCGCCTCTGCCGGGGGAGCAGAACATTTGAAAGTCGCGCGCGTCGTTAATCTAGTGCGCGCAATTGAATCGCTCAGAAAAGAGGGCCTCTGGATGACGGGGTTAGATTGGGGCGAGGACGCAAAAACCTATACGGATATTGATTATTCTGGCAAAGTTGCGCTTGTAATCGGCGCAGAAGGAAGCGGAATTTCCCGCCTCGTGCGCGAAAATTGCGATTTCATCGCTCAAATTCCTATGCCCGGCGGCTTTGAATCTCTCAATGCAGGGGTTGCCGCGGCGATTACGATATACGAAATTTTGCGACAAAGAAGTGCGCAATAAATTCGTCTACCACTAGCCTTTAGCCACAAGATTTGGTATAATATCCTCCAAAGGATTGGAAGGCTTGTTGCAAATGGTTGATGTATCTAAGATTCGCAAGTTTAATGACGCGTCGGATTACACGCGCCACTTTATCGTTCAAAAAGAAATCGATAAATATCTCCCTGGCGGCAGACATTTTATAGACGATGCGAAAATCACTGACTTAATCGCAAAAAACGATTCTAATCCCGCGCCAGACCCCATAAAGGTGCGCGAGATAATCGCGAAAAGCGAAGATAAGTGTGAAACGCTTCTTCCTGAAGAGACCGCCGAGCTGATGAAGGTAGAGCCCAATAGCGAACTCTTCGAAGAAATGCGTGCGGCCGCGGATAGAATCAAGCACAAAGTCTACGATAACAGAATCGTAATGTTTGCCCCGCTCTATATGAGCAATCTCTGCGTCAATGGTTGCAAATACTGCGGGTTTAGGGAAGGCAACTGCGAACAAAAACGCCGTGTGTTGACAATGGACGAGCTAAAGGAAGAAATAGATGTCCTCGCCGGCAGAATTGGCCATAAGCGCCTAATCGCAGTATATGGCGAGCACCCTTCCACATCTACCGAATATATCGCCCAAACCATAGAAACTTGCTACAACCGCAAGGTCGCAGCGCCCAAGACCGGTGCGCCGGTGGGCATTCGCCGCGTAAATGTAAACGCCGCGCCGTTGCCGGTTGAAGATTTGAAAGTTTTGCGCTCTGTAGGTATTGGAACTTTCCAAGTATTCCAAGAAACATACAACCGCAAACTCTACGAATCCATGCACCCTTCGTGGTCGGTCAAGGGAAATTACGATTGGCGCACTACTTGTTTCCATAGATGCCTCGAAGCAGGAGTTGACGATGTTGGCTTTGGCGTCCTTTATGGACTTTGCGATTGGCGCTATGAGCTGCTCGCGACAATTATGCATGCACGCGATCTCGAGCGCTGGTTTAACATTGGTCCGCATACTCTTTCGTTCCCGCGCCTTGAACCTGCGAGCGGAACGAAAGTTCCCGAAGAATCACCTTGGCTAATCGATGATAAGACTTTCGCGCGAATACTCGTTCTTGCGCGCCTATCTGTTCCCTATACCGGGATTATCGTCACGGCGCGAGAATCACCAGAGAGCCGAAATAAGGTAATCGACCATGGCATGACCCAGCTCGATTGCTCGAGTAATATCGCGATTAAAGGCTACAGCGATTTTGAGAATGAATCTCATCAAGAAAAAACACGCCAGCAATTCATGCTGGGCGATACAAGAAGCATTGATGAAATGGTTAGATATCTCGCATCTCGCGATATCATTACTTCATTCTGCACCGCAGGCTATCGTTGCGGAAGAACGGGCGGCTGCATAATGGATGCCCTAAAGACTGGGCGCGAAGGGAAATTCTGCAAGATCAATGCCGTCTTGACTTTCCGCGAATGGCTTGACGATTTCGCCTCGGATGAAACAAAGGCGATCGGCGATAAGCTAATCGAAAAAGAACTTGCGGCCATTAAAGAATGGCTACCAAAATTCTTCCCTTCGGTAATGAAACAATATGAAGCGACTTGCAAAGGACAACGGGATCTGTTTTTCTAAGAAACAAAGATAATTTTAAGGTAGCGTAAAGATGTCAGAAGAATGCACTCATAATTGCTCGACTTGCGGCAAAAAAGGGACTTGCTCGGATAAGGCCGGTTTCCTCGCGCCGCCTAATGCGAATTCTAAAATCAAATGCGTGATTGCCGTCGCTAGCGGCAAAGGCGGCGTCGGCAAAAGTTTTGCGACTACGATGTTGGCTGTCGAGGCTATGCGCAAAGGCCTCAAGGCCGGAATTCTCGATGCGGATATAACCGGTCCTTCAATACCCAAGGCTTTTGGCCTTGTTGGCGAAACTTTCCAAGATGAGCAAGGCATCGCGCCGCAAACAACCAATGGCGGCATAAAAGTAATGTCGCTGAATATGCTTGTCGAAAATCCTTCCGACCCGGTAGTCTGGCGCGGCCCGGTAATCGCAGGCGCCGTTAAACAATTCTGGTCGGATGTCCATTGGGGCGAACTTGATATCCTATTCGTAGATATGCCTCCGGGGACGGGTGATGTGCCGCTTACGGTTTTTCAGTCTCTGCCGGTAGATGGGGTTGTAATCGTATCTTCTCCTCAGAAGCTCGTGGAGATGATTGTTTCGAAATCGGTCAAGATGGCTTCCCTGATGAAAAAGCCGATTCTTGGGCTAGTAGAAAACATGAGCTATTTAAAATGCCCGGACTGCGGCAAAAAGATCGAAGTATTCGGCCCCTCGCAGGCGGCCGGGCTCGCGGAAAAATTTTCTATTCCGGCGCTTGTGAAACTTCCCGTAGATTCAAGTTTCGCTTCATATATCGATAGCGGCAAAGCCGAAGAGATTCAAATCGAAAACTTCCCTGATTTCGCCGAGCGTGTATTGGCGCTCGCCAATAAACCAAAATAGGAGATTGGCGAAATGGAAGAAACTACACATCTGGCACTGCCGCTAAAATATCGTCCAATGACATTCTCAGATGTCGTCGGGCAAGAAAATGTAGTAAAGACTCTTCGCAACGCGATAGAATACAATCGCATTGCAAACGCCTATCTTTTCATTGGTTCGCGTGGCATCGGCAAAACTACCCTTTCGCGAATTTTCGCCAAAGCGCTAAACTGCCGGCACGAAGGCGATTCCGGCAGCATAGAACCGTGCGGCAAATGCGTCAACTGCCACGAAATCGCCGCTGGCCGCTCGTTAGATGTAATAGAACTTGATGCTGCAAGCCACAACAAAGTCGAAGATGTTCGCCCGATTATCGAGGCCGTGCAATTTCAGCCTGTTACCTCGAAATACAAGATCTTTATTATCGACGAATGCCACATGCTTTCGGCGGCCGCATGGAATGCACTTCTCAAAACTCTTGAAGAGCCGCCGCCTTACGTTAAATTCGTCTTCGCGACTACCGAGGGCGATAAAGTTTTGGCCACAATCGTCTCGAGATGCCAACGCTTCGATTTGAGAAGAATCCAGACCAACGATATTGTTTCGCGACTGAAATATATCTGCGGAAAAGAAAATATCGATGCCGATGAAGATGCCCTTCTTGCAATCGCACGAGGCGCAGAAGGCGGTATGCGAGATGCCCTAAGCTCGCTCGACCAGCTAGTATCGTTCAAAGGAACGAAAATACTCGAAGAGGATGCCTTAAGCGTATTCGGGCTCGTCTCGAGAAGCGCACTGGAAAATTTGGCAAGCGCAATAATCAACGGGGAAAGCGCGAAAATCCTAGATGCAATCGAATTGTTCGATTCTTCCGGCAAGAATCTTCGCCGTCTTGCGGCCGAGCTTCTAAACCACTTCCGGAATCTCGTTGTCGCACAAGCGCTTGGCACAGATGCAAAAGCCCTCGAGGCGACTCAAGAGCAAATGGCCGTCCTTGCCGAACAGGCAAAGAACATTAACAGCGAACGCCTCTTCAGAATCTGCGACCAGCTTGTAGAACTGGAAGATAAACTTCGCTATGTTCTAAGTGTAAGGACAGTTCTTGAAATGTCCCTTATTCGAGCTGGAAGAATCGCCACTACAGCAACCATCGAAGAGATAATGAAGGCTGTTAGAGCGCTTAAAGAATCTGGCGATGTGAATGCGCTCAAGGAAGTTTACTTAAATCCCCGTCCGGCGCCTGAAAGCACGAACATCGCGCGACCTTCTACTACCATAGCGCCGCAGACGCAGAATTTACCACCCGAACCTCGCGAACTGCCGGAAGCCAAACAAGAGGTTAAACACATAAACCCCACTACGCGCCGTCAAATGCTGGATGACGAGTTGGTAAATTCCATTATTTCTTCAACCCCGGGTTCTCAACTCGTTGATATAAAGGAGGCTTCAAAATGACTTCATGTGCTTGGCTATGGTTATACGCCGGCGGAATCTTGATGATTATGGAATTAATGGCGCCCGGCTTCGTTATCTTTTTCTTCGGGCTTTCCGCAGCAACAGTTGGACTTTGCCGATTTGCCTTCGATGAGGCGATGACGCTATCCTGGCAACTCGCCTCGTTTTCGCTATTTTCGATTCTGTATCTTACGATATTGAGAAGATTGCTGAAGAACATCTTCAAAGGCGATACATCCCATAGCGCCTCGAATTTCAATGAAGATTTTATCGGCAGAACAGGCGTCGTTACGAAGCCAATCGAACCACCGGCTGAAGGAAGAGTCGAAATTGGCGATGCCGAATGGTCGGCAATAAGCGATTCCTCTATTCCTTCAGGCGCCGAGGTTAGAGTTCTCGGACGCGACAATTTAACAATGAAAGTAGAAAAACTTTAATTATCAGGGCAGAAAATGAAAGTCTACAATTCTTTAACAAGACGCGAAGAAGATTTCGCACCAATAGAAAACAATCTGGTTCGCATGTATACTTGCGGACCGACAGTCTACAACTTCGCACACATAGGCAATTTCCGCGCTTATACTTTTGAAGATATCTTGCGCCGTGTAATTGAATTCAACGGCTGGCAAGTAAAGCAAGTAATGAATCTCACGGATGTGGATGACAAAACGATTCGCGGCGCGAATTCTTCGAATATTCCCCTGCGCGACTACACAAAAACCTACAAAGACGCCTTCTTTGCGGATTTGGCGACGCTCAATATCGAAAAAGCCGAGGTCTATCCCGCCGCGACCGATCACATCGCCGAAATGATTGCTCTTGTTTCTACGCTCGTAGAAAAAGGCGTCGCCTACAAAAGCGAGGATGGCAGCGTATATTTCAATGTCCGCAAATTCCCTTCGTACGGCAAACTCGCACATATCGATTTCGACAATCAGCGCACCGGCTCGAGATGCGCCGCCGATGAATACGATAAAGAGAATGTCGGCGATTTTGCTCTTTGGAAAGCTTGGGAAGAATCCGATGGTCCAGTCTGGTGGGATTCGCCGTGGGGACGCGGCAGACCTGGCTGGCACATCGAATGTTCCGCGATGTCGATGAAATATCTCGGCGAAACTTTCGATTTGCATACAGGCGGAATAGACAACCTCTTCCCTCATCACGAAAATGAAATCGCCCAGGCAGAAGCCGCTACAGGCAAAGAATTCGTTAAAACCTGGATGCACTGCGCCCACCTTAAAGTAAACGGCGAAAAGATGTCCAAATCTCTCGGCAACTTCTTTACGCTTCGCGACCTGCTCGATAAAGGATGGAGCGGACGCGAAATCCGCTATGTGTTAATCAATGCTCATTACCGCGCAGGGCTCAACTTTGCATTTACCGCATTGGAGGACGCGCGAAAATCCTTGTCGCGAATAGATGCTTGCGTAGAAAAAGCTACGGATGGCGAAGCCCCGGCCTGGGCGCTGAAGCATCTCGATGATTTCACAAACGCAGTAAATGACGATTTGAATATTCCAAAAGCTTTCGCCTCGCTCTTTGAACTCGTCCGTGAGGCAAATTCAAAAGGCGCAGAAGGAACTTTAGGCGTATTCAAGCGCATGGACGAAGTATTAGGCGTAATATTCTTCGGTAAAAAAGAAAAAGCCGAGATTCCGGCTGAAATAGTCGAAATGCTCGAAAAGCGCGCCGAGGCCCGTAAAGCGAAAGATTGGGCCTTATCAGATAAACTTCGCGACGATATCGCCGCCCTAGGCTGGCTCGTCAAAGATTCCAAAGAAGGTCAAACCTGCACACCCAAAGCATAAAACAAAGGAATTTTTATCATGGCTATTCAAATTAAGACAAAAGACGAGCTTGATAAAGCGATTCAAAACGGCAAGGTAATAGTAGACTTTTGGGCAACATGGTGCGGCCCCTGCATTATGATGGGAGAAAAAATCGAATCTGAGCTATTGCCGAAGGCGCCTGATGTTAAAATTGCGAAAATCAATGTTGATGAAGCGCCAGAACTCGCGGCAGAATTCGGAATTCTTTCAATCCCCGCCCTTTTCTGCTTCGTTGACGGCAAAAAGAGAGCCGAGTTCATCGGCGTCACCGATGTATCGGATCTCCTGGCTGCCCTCCAATAGCCAACAGGCTCAGAAAGTTCAGGGCGCCTTCGGCGCGTTCAGAAAGTTCAGAAGTTCAGGCGTTAATCACCTGACCTTCTAAACTACTGAACACCTGAACATCTGAACTTCTGAACATCTGAACTTCTGAACATCTGAACATCTAAACTTGTTATTTCTTTTCCGGCAGAATCATGCACTGGGTTCTTACTTCGTGACGATTTACAAGAAAAAGACTCCAAATTGCGTCGTCATCTTCAATCGTCTTAAGCCCAGTGATACGATGAGAACCGACAACATCACAAGCGTGCTTGAGAGTTGCAAGGTTTGTATCTATCGTTGCTTCATCGGCAAATGCTTTCACGTTAAAATCATCTATGATATCGCCTTCACCTTCGGTCCAGGGCACTCCGGTGCAAAGCGGAATGCAAAAGAACAACTGGTAAGAAAAATTCTGAGTAATGAATGAAGCGACAGGTGTTTCACCGTCATTGACTTTTACATCCGAATCCCAACGTGCGATCTCGGTATACGAGCTGCATCCCGCAAGGGCGATAGCGGCAAATATTGCTGGAAGTAACTTTTTCATAGGCTTGCCTCCTTGTTTTCGTTCTTGCGCGGAACAAGAACAGCTGAAGCAGATAATCTGGAAGAACCGAAAAATATCCCTACTGCACCTTCGTAGCTAGGGCCGGCATAGATTGTATCGGAATCGAAATAAGTGACATCCGCGAGATCGCAATTGCGACTTTCAGCGATTTTCAAGAGGGCATCTTGCAATTCTTTAACGCCGCAAAGGTCATCAAACCAGCTAATCCCGCCTTCGATTGATTTCTTATTCTCGTTCCAACGCAAATCGCCTGACGCAATCGGCAAACACCAAAGGATATAAAAGCCCGAAGTATCGATGACGACCAGTTCCTTACCGGGACCCGGCTCGGTTCCTTTGATATTGAAATCTTTCAACGCCGCAGGCGAAGAATATTTCACCGTCGCGCAGCCCGTCGCAAGCGATAGCGTAGCGGCTATTGCAAGGGGGATTATGGTTTTTAATGATATTTTCATTGTGCTCCTTTCCTGGATTAGAAATCGAGGTTTCGAACGTTCAACGCGTTATCTTCGATGAATTTACGGCGCGGCTCTACTTCATCGCCCATCAGAAGAGTAAACATTCTATCTGCGGCAACGGCATCTTCCATCTTTACGCGTAGCATGCGGCGTTTGGCTGGATTCATCGTCGTATCGAACAATTCATCTGCATCCATTTCGCCCAAACCTTTGAATCGGTAAATCGAAAGGCCCTGCTTGCCATGGGTTCTTACATCATCAAGAATCTTCTTCAGCGGCCCGCCGAACCAATCGTCTTTCGTGTAGCCATAACCGGAAAGCGAAGAGAACTGCTTATGAAGCATCGATGCGCCGCCACCTTGGCGCGTCTCGTCATTCGCGAGAATCGCCGCATCGAATCCGCGCTCTTCCACCATCTTGCATGTCGCTTCGATTTCTGCCAGGAGTGTAAGAAAAGCTTTAGCGCGATCTTTATCCATTGCTTCGCCTGCCTTATCTTTCAACTCGAAATCATCAAGCCCGAGAGTCAGCAGTTTGGAAGTCAGTTCATCATCGGTAAGGACATATTCGCTCTTCTTCTTTCTTTCTACCTTATAGAGCGGCGGCTGAGCGAGATATATATAGCCCTTCTCGATAAGTTCAGGCATCTTGCGATAGAAGAATGTAAGAAGCAGCGTTCTGATATGCGCACCATCGACATCGGCATCGGTCATAATTACGATCTTATGATAGCGGGCTTTGGAAATATCCCATTCCTCGGCAAATCCGCAACCGATGGCCGTAATCAGAGTTCTGATTTCGTTGTTTGCCAATACCTTGTCGATACGTGCTTTTTCTACATTTATTACTTTACCGCGCAAAGGAAGAATCGCCTGCGTGGCCCTATCGCGTCCAGTTTGGGCCGAGCCGCCTGCAGAATCGCCTTCGACGAGGAACAGCTCTGTCTTTGAAGGATCGCGCTCCGAGCAATCGCGCAATTTCCCGGGCAGCGACAACCCATCCATTACGCCTTTGCGGCGCGTCGATTCGCGTGCTGCACGCGCAGCTTCGCGAGCGCGGCAAGCGAGAAGAGTCTTTTCGATTATGATTTTCGCAATAGACGGATTTTCCTCGAAAAACGTCATCAGCTTATCGCTAACGATTCCGGCGACAATTCCATCGACTTCGCCATTGCCGAGTTTAGTCTTGGTTTGGCCTTCAAACTGCGGCTGAGGAACTTTCACCGATACGATAACCGTTAATCCTTCGCGCATATCATCGCCGGTTACCTTATCCTTTTCCTTGATAAGCTTCGCATCGGTTCCATATTTGTTTATCGTTGAAGTAAGCGCGCGGCGAAAACCCGATAGATGCGTTCCTCCTTCGATTGTATGGATATTGTTGCAATAAGTCTGCTCGAGCGTGGAATAGCTTTCGGTATATTGGAAAGATACTTCCGCCTGAACCATTCCCGTTAGGCCTTCTTTTTCGCCTTCGAAATGGATTACTGGCGAAAGCGCCTTTTTATTGGCGTTTAGATATTCCACGAATTCATCTATACCGCCCTCGTAATGGAAGGTTTCTTCATGATGCGCCTCGCCTTCGTCATCGCGGAAATGTATCGTTACGCCTTTGTTGAGAAACGCCAATTCCCTGAGACGATTCGTCAGCGTTTCCCACTTGAATGCACGGCAGGAAAAAATCGTGTGGTCTGGGAAGAATGTAACTTTTGTTCCGGTTTCTTCTCCGCATTCGCCGATTACTTCAAGAGGTTTTGTTACATGGCCGCGCGAAAATTCTATACTGTGGATTTTACCGCCACGCTTTACTTCTACCTTCATCCAATCCGATAGCGCATTTACGCAAGATACGCCAACACCATGAAGGCCGCCGGCGACTTTGTAGTTCGAGCCATCGAATTTTCCGCCGGCATGAAGAATAGTTAAAACTACCTCGATTGCCGGACGATGCTGCGTCGGGTGCATATCTACAGGTATGCCTCGTCCATTATCCTGCACTGTCAGCGACCCATCGGGATTGATTACGACATCGATATTCGAACAATAACCTGCTAGAGCTTCATCGATGGAATTATCCACTACTTCATATACCAGATGATGATAGCCTCTCTCCCCAGTATCGCCGATATACATCGCAGGGCGCTTTCGAACAGCCTCCATTCCTTCCAGGACCTGTATGTTCTCGGCATTATAATTACTTGACGTTTCAGACATTTCTTGCTCCTTGAAATCTTTTGTATCTACAGTCTTTATTCCTGTTTCATGCCCTTCTCAGACTATCTTGCGCCATCCTCGCCCAAGAATTCGCCTATCGCGGGAATAAGATCAAATTCATTCATGTGGATGAAGAATAGGAACGGTCTATCGATAACCATCCTCTTTCTCTTTGAATTTACTTGAAGTTCTTGCGCTTCGGGCTGTTTGGGGAATTTTGATTTGGAAATATTCAACCTCGCAGTCTGGCGCGAGACGCGTTTTCTTAGCGCTTTATCTAGACTTTGAAAACCCGACTCTGCCACATTTGCGAAATCAAGCGCCTTATCGAGATCGCAAGAAGATGTGTAATCGATTTTCGGCAAATACAAATCGAATGAAGATTCTTTTGCGCCGCGCCCTTCTACCGGCTGATGATTGTATATTATACTCTTGAAATTATCTCCGTTGACGACTTTTCTTACATCTGAAAGCGGCTTTTCATTGGTTGTAGTAAAGATATAAAGATCGGCGCCGCCCTTGAGAGGAATTTTCAAAGAAAGAATCCCATCATCATATCTAAAGACTAGCGATGTGGAAATCTTTAAGAATGGAAGAGTCTTCTTCATCTCATCTTTGGTGAAATCAGCCGTCAAATCCTCTACTTTTACATCATCCGGAAACTCCGCGCCGATATAATCGACATCGAGAAGAGTATAGCCTGTGCTGGTAATCTTTGAAGCTGGCACAAGATAATCTTCCATATTGCCATCCATCTTTGCTCTAAACCAACGCTCTACGCCAATCGTAGGCCATGCGGAACATACGGATGAACCATTGAGCTCGAAAATTTTTCTGCGGTATTCTTTATCTGCTTTTGAACTATCCTTTACGCAAATCGCACGCGCCGAAATGAATTCCACCCTATTCGTTTCATCGGCATTTGCGAAACTTTCGATAATAGGCCCATAGACCGATGGGAAATCGGTCATGACGCCCAACTTCTCGGCGACATTTGCCCTTCCGATAGAATCGAATGCCTCGGCAAGAGTGCAGCAATCGTGCTCCAGCGCGAGAGGTGAAAATAAAGTATTGGTTTTGATATCCCTCGCCGGGAAGTTTGCATTATAAGCTTCAACGCCAAAAATCGACGAGCGCTCTGCGAATGCGCAAGAGACGAAAAAAGCCGTTATTAGAGGGAAAAGTAGTCTTCGCATCTGATTATTGTCCAAACTGTAAACGTTCCGCAAGGCGCTCGGGGAAACCCGCTGCTCTTATCTTCGCTTGCGCCGCGGCGATATCATATTCGATTCTTCTGAATTTCACAACTCTCGAAGCTACATCATAGATCATGTATGCAGCTCGTGGATCGCCATCGCGCGGCTGACCGACCGAACCGACATTTATGAAATATTTGCGCCCGGGCTGAAGACGCATTTCCTGCGGATCTATACGCCAAACCCCATTCATCGACTTTTCGTAAATCATCGGGCAGTGAGTATGGCCATGGAAACATATCGGCGTTTTTTGGTGCACAAAATTCGCGTCCGCCTGTAGATTATCGAATACATAACCGAAAGTTTCGGGTTTGTCGTTCGTGGAATGCACAAGCGTCATGCCCATAACCGTAACGACATAAGGCAAATCGGCAAGCCACTGCAAGTCTTCTGTCGCAAGCTGCTCGCGAGTCCATCTGATTACAGCCGCCGCATGTGGTTGAAAATCGTTTAGATTTACGCTGAGAGAAGATACGTAATGATCGTGATTGCCCTTGACCACTGGGCAAGCAAGCGCCTTTACGGCGTCCATGCATTCCTTCGGCGAAGCGTTATAGCCGATTACATCGCCTGTACAAAGGTAATCCGTAACGCCTTGCGCGCGGCAATCTTCCAGCACGGCGCCAAGCGCTTCGATGTTTGCGTGAATATCACCTAGAACTGCAAATACTTTGCCCATATAATCTTTTTTAAGGTTTCAAGAGTGCGCTGGCTATTTCGAAATCTTCGATTGTGGTTATTTTGATATTGGGCTTGCGGTTTTCCAATATCTTGACCGACTCGCCTGCCAATTCCATGACCTGGCAATCATCCGTAGGCGAAGCATCGCCCGGGAGTTTGGCGTAGGCATCTTTAAGCGCCTTTATATTGAATGCCTGCGGAGTCTGGACCGTCCAGAGTTTTTCGCGATCTTCTGTTGCTACGACCACCGTGCCCTTATCGACTCTCTTGACCGTATCTACGATCTTCCTGCCAAGAGTGACGGCGGCATTCCTCTTTACGAGCTTGACGATTTCGCTTATGTTCTCGCTAGTGACAAGCGGGCGGGCAGCATCGTGAATCACTACATATTTGGTATCGAAATCGCAGGCCGCCAGCCCCACCAGCACGGAATCCGGTCGCTTGTTGCCGCCGGGCAGAACTTTTGTAAGTTTGGAAATTCCAAACATTTTCGCTACTGCCTTGCTGGCGAGAATTTGATCCTTGCGCACGACGAGAATAATGTTATCGATAAGCGGGCAACGCTCGAAAGCGAGCAAGCTCCACGCCACGACCGGCTTGTTCCCCAAGGATAGAAACGCCTTGTCGGCGCCTGTCCCGAGGCGTTCAGATTTACCGGCAGCCAATATTATCGCAGTAGTCATGATACATTCCTCCCGCAGCATTTTTTATATTTTTTACCCGACCCGCAAGGGCAAGGGTCGTTCCGCCCGGCCACGGGCTTCGCTCTAACAGGCTCTTGTATGGCGCTTGGCGGCGGCATATTCGCCGCGCTACTCGCGCCGGAAGATGATACGCCTTCTTGCCTACGGCGCATATTCATTGACATCATCGAGGCAAACACGTCGGCTACCGTCATTTCGCGCTCGTTTACTTTCGGCGCCGCGGTCGCGCCAGAAGATGGCGAAGCGCCGGAGGTCCTATCGCCATCTACGGCTATCGCGCTTTCGTTGGTGCGCGCGAGCTTGCGCTCTTTTTCCATCATCGCCATCATGCGGCGCATATTGCCCATCGTCATGGACCTGAATTCGCTCGCAACGACCTTGGTCTTGATACCGTTCATGAGGTTTTCGAACATTCCGAAAGCCTCTTTCTTGTATTCGACTAGCGGGTCGCGCTGACCATACGCACGCAAATTTACTCCATGGCGCAAATCATCCATCGAGCGCAAATACTCTTGCCACTGCGAATCGATTACGTTCAAGAATACGCTTCTCTCCATGAAAGGAAGAGCATCTTTATCTTCAGTAGAGCACTTGAATTCGTAGGCTTCCTCTACTCGAGAATAAACAAGATCGCCGGCCTTTTCGGGCTCGCCTAGCAGCGGGCGGATATCTTCCTCGGGAATAGATACCGGGAATGTTACGCCTAGCCAAGCCATAAAATCGTCAAGCCGCCCGTCTTTTTCGCTGAAGAGATATCTATCGCACTGCGAGCGGACGAGATCGTTCACTACATCGAGGATTGTGCCGTGAACAGTCTTTTCGTCTCCATTGAGTATGCGCGAGCGAAGTTCATAAACGACCGCGCGCTGCTTGTTCATTACGTCATCGTATTCGAGAGTCCTTTTTCTCACTGCGTAATGTTGCTGTTCTACGCGCCTCTGGGCTACTTCTACCGAGTGATTCAACCATTTATGCTCCATTACCTCGCCTTCCTTCAAGCCAAGGCGTTGCATCAACCCGGCAATTCTTTGCGAACCAAAGAGACGCATTAGCTGGTCTTCGAGCGAGATGAAGAATTGAGAAGAACCAGGATCGCCCTGACGCGAACAGCGTCCGCGCAACTGGCGGTCGATACGCCGTGATTCATGACGCTCCGAACCGATTACGTGAAGGCCGCCGAGTTCGACTACACCCGGCCCGAGCTTGATATCGGTTCCGCGGCCAGCCATGTTAGTCGCAATCGTAACGGCGCCCTTCATGCCGGCGAGCGCAACGATTTCCGCTTCGCGTGCATGATTCTTCGCATTCAAGACTTCGTGCGGAATTCGCGCAATCTTAAGCATCCTCGAAAGGATTTCAGAAGTATCGACCGTAACAGTGCCGAGCAGGACAGGCTGCCCCTTCTCGTGGCGACGCGCGACATCTGCGATAATCGCCTTGAACTTTTCGCGCTGTGTGCGATATATCTGGTCGTTGCCGTCGATTCTGTTGACCGGCTTGTTCGTCGGCACTACCACTACATCGAGTTTATAGATATCTTTGAATTCGCGGGCCTCGGTTTCCGCGGTACCGGTCATGCCAGAAAGCTTTTCGTAAAGACGGAAATAGTTCTGAATCGTAATCGTCGCAAAAGTCTGGCTTTCTTTTTCTATCTCGACGCCTTCCTTCGCTTCGACTGCTTGGTGAAGTCCGTCAGACCACCTACGCCCTGGCAAAACACGTCCTGTAAATTCATCGACGATATAAACGTGATTATCCTGCACGACATAATCGACATCTTTCTCGTAAAGGCAGTAAGCCCTGAGAAGCTGGTCGACTACATGAACGCGGTCGCTCTTCTCGACAAACGCACTTTGCGCATCGCGCCGGCGCGCAAGCCTTTCGGCGTCAGTTAGCGTTTTATCGCCGTCTATCGCGCTCATTTCCGAAGCCAGATCAGGCAATACGAATAGCTTGGGATCTTGTGGACAAATCTTCTCGCAACCCTTATCGGTTAGCGCAACTTCTCTCGTGCGCTCGTCTATCGTAAAGTAGAGCTCTTCTTTCAACTCGCGCGCACGTTCTTTGCGCATTTCGGAAAGCATCTGCAATTCGCCATCTTCGTGCAACTTTCTTACCTCGGGAATTTCCAGCAGGTGCAGGAGCTGCTTGTGCTTGGGCGTAGAGTGATAGACTTGATAAATCTTCTCTTTCGCCGTCTCGCTATCGCCAAATTCCCATGCCTTCTTCGCATCGCGTATCAACTCGTTGCATTGCGCCGTCTGAACGCGAACAATCGAATCGACCATTCCACGCAATTCCTGGTAGATATGGCTCGTGGACATCGTAGCCGGGCCGGAAATAATCAGCGGGGTTCTTGCTTCATCGATCAAGATCGAGTCTACTTCGTCGACAATCGCGAAATAGTGGCCGTTTTGCACAACCTGCTCAGGTTGCTGAGCCATGCCATTATCACGAAGATAGTCAAAGCCGAATTCGCTGTTAGTGCCGTAAGTAATATCGCACTTATACTGCGCGCGGCGCTCTGCGGAATCCATAGAGTTCTGGATGCAGCCTACAGTAAGCCCCAGGAATTTGTAGAGGTGGCCCATCCATGAAGCATCGCGCCTCGCGAGATAATCGTTAACCGTAACAAGCTGAACATTCTTGCCGCTTAGCGCGTTAAGATACAATGGCAAAGTCGCAACAAGAGTCTTGCCTTCGCCTGTTTGCATTTCGGCAATCTTGCCTTGGTGAAGCGCGATGCCGCCCAAGAGCTGCACATCGAATGGAATCATGTTCCACTCAAGCGTATGGCCGCACACCTCCTCGGTCGTACCCATAAGCTTGCGACACGCATTCTTCACTAGCGCATACGCCTCGGGCAAAATCGAATCAAGGCTTTCGCCTTTTGCTACACGATCCTTAAATTCGGCTGTCTTGCGGGGAAAATCTTCATCACGGAAATTTTTGGCCTGATATTCGGCCTCTATCTCATTGATTTTACGCACAATCGGCCACAAGCGCTTCAATTCACGCTCGTTTTTCGTGCCAATCAGAAATTTCAACAGGTTCATACCCCTATATTATACCATATTTTACCCCCCGAGCGCAAGGGCTTAGGGAACAATTTGCCTTATTCTAGGAACATAAAAAAGAAGCTTTCCCCCCTAGACTATTACGCCCGAAATATGATACAATACCAAACGAAGGGGTCGTTATGAATAGGAAAGTAGCTTATATTCTTTTTTCAGCGATATTTTCGCTGGTAATTTCGCCAAATTTGGCGTTTGGCGATGCTTTAGATGAACTTTTGCCGCGGCCACGAGAAGTTATTCGCGCGCCACATGCTCTTGTAAAGAAGCGCATCTCCCCCGGCGCATACATTCTTAGGGTTAGGGGAGGTAAACCAAGCGCAGAAGGCGATGAAGAAGGCCTACGCTATGCAAAAGCCACCTTCGCACAGCTCAAGAAGCTTTCCGAAGCCGAAGGCAAACCCGTTCCAGATTGCATAATACAAGATTGGCCCGAGTTCAAGTATCGCGGGCTAATGCTCGATTGTGGACGAAATTATCAGAGTGTTGAATCCATAAAGGATGTAATTAGAGCTCTCGCGGCATATAAATATAATATTTTCCATTGGCATCTTACAGATAACTATGGCTGGCGGCTGGAATCGAAAATCCACCCGGAGCTCCAAAAACGCGAATCCTTTTCTCGCAATATCGGCAAATTCTACACTCAGAAGGAATTCAAGGAGGTCGTCGAATTCGCTCGAGCGCGAGGAGTAACCGTAATTCCAGAGCTAGATATGCCTGGCCATACCCTCGCCTTTAGGAAAGCTACCGCAATAGGCAATCTCGCCGATGAAAAAGCGAAGATCATCCTCGGCGAATTGATAGATGAACTCTGCTCGCTCGCTCCGGCAGATATTATGCCGATTATTCACCTGGGAACCGATGAAGCTCGTGAACGCGGCGAAAAAGTTCCACAATCCCATCTCGATTACTGGGCAGCAAAAGTTACAGGAAATGGCAGAAAACTAATGGGTTGGAGTCCTGGCTTGAAGTTGCCGGGCCAATCGATAAAGCATCTCTGGATGGGTGCCAATGATCCACGCGGCGACGCTACGGCCTATATCGATTCCCAAAACAGCTACTATATCAACCATGTAGACCCCGAGGAGCTGTTATCCGTAGCCGCATATCAACAACCCTGCCGCTGGGGAACCAAAGAAGAAAAATTAGGCGCGATTATCGGCGTTTGGCATGATGACGCTATTTTAGATTCTGAAGATGTAATCAGAATGAACGCCGTGTATCCGGCAATTGCCCTTCTATCGGATAATTTTTGGCTAGGACGCGAAAAGGATGAACCAACTCTCTACGCTCGCCTCCCTGCGCCAAATGATCCGCGCTTCGCTCTCGCTCAAGATTTGGAAAGAAGAATCATCGCCCATCGCGATAAACTTTTCGCTTCATTCCGGCACCCCTTCCCATATATCGCGCAAACCCACATGCGTTGGCGCATGACAGATGACAAAGGCAATCTCATCGCAAACGATATAGCGCAAGCTACGATATATCCGCGGCATTTCTGGTTTCCTAAAGCCGCCTACATAAATTCAAACGATGGCGTAGTTATACTCGAAACTTGGATTGATTGCAATCAAGATATTGATTGCGGCGCATGGATTGGCATGTGCGGCTTTTCTCGCTCGGACGGCAGAAGCCGCGATGCCCCGACCCCAAAGCTGGGCGAATGGAATAAACATGGCGCAAAAATCGAAATCAATTCTCATCCCATTGACCCGCCAAAATGGGTTCACCCCGCTACAGCCGGCAACCCTAAAGAAATTCCACTTGTCGATGAAGACTACTGGTATAGAGAACCTTCCAAAATACACTTGAAAAAAGGCAAGAATCACATTAAGCTTACGCTACCCAAAAAAGGCGGCTGGAAATGGATTGGCTCATTCATGCCAATACTCGGCACCAGCGACCACCCCAAAGAAGTCAAAGGCCTAAAATATGCCTCATCCGAAAATTAATCGCGTCCCATAATCGCCCTGCTTCGCAATAATGAATGACGAATGGTAGGGCGGCCAAAGCATGGCCGCCGTAGTCACGGACGCGACAAGCGCGTCCCTCCAGAAGCGATGCTGACATTAACTTGTGGCCATAAGGCTATCCTAGGCTATAAACAACCATTTGCTTTTCGATAATCAAAACTGAACGACGCAAAACAAGCGGTTGTTTTGCGATAATCAAAACTAAATATCCCAAAACAAGCGCTTGCACGGTCATAATCAGAACTGATTCTGGCAAAACAAGCGGTTGTTTTGCGACAATCAAAACCAAATATGGCAAAACAACCGCTTGTTTTGCCATATCTGAAATTGATTATGACAAAACAAATGAATATATATATTTATTCCCGTCGTTGGCGGGGAATCCGCCACTTTTCTGGCGGCACTTGCGCGCCAGGGCGAAACCTCCGCCACTTTTCTGGCGGGGCTTGCGCGCCAGGGCGAAACCTCCGCCACTTTTCTGGCGACGCTTGCGCGCCAGGGCGAAACCTCCGCCACTTTTCTGGCGGGGCTTTTGCGGCGCCCCTCAGGCCGCCGTTCGGATGTTGATTTTTGCATGTAGAACAGGAGAAACAGGAGATTTCTTGTCCTGTGGGTTAATTAGCAGGTATAACATGTATTCCCAACTTGGGAATTGTATCAACTGGGAAAACAGGTCTTGTTTTCCCAGTTTGAGTTTTTGGGGGCGAGCGATTGTGCTGTGAGGGCATAAAAAACCGAAGGAGCCGCTTTAGCGGCTCCTAGGGTTTGGAATCAAGCTTTATTTAAGCTTATTCTTGAGGTACATCTACTGGGGTTACCGAGACGAACACCTTGTAGAACTGAGTTGTTCCGCCCTTCGGGAAGGTAAGAGCAACCGTATTGCCAGTCGCCATCACGCAAGAAGATGCCGTGAAGGCTGTGGACAAGGAGCCCGTTGTATAGACGCCGTAGTAGAGACCAGGCTTTGCAGCAACCGTTACTTCCTTATCATTCGTCGCAAGAGCGCCGATATCGAGGTCAGCCGTACCGTCGCCATCGAACGGCTCGGCAACAGCGCCTACGATCGCCTCAACAACGGTGTCCTTGAGCTCGTAGGTCGAGTAGAACTTGCCATCCTTCTCGATTACAGTGGGTTCATCTTTGAAGAGCGCTCTGTAGGCCGTAGGATCAACTTTATCTTCCGCTTCCACAGCCGCAGGAGCCTTGAATGTAACATTCGCAGCATCTTCAGCAGTATCGAATGGAGTTTCAACGCCAGGCTCGATCGGAGTTGTTGTTACTTCACCGACAACCCAAACGCCATCATCCTCGGTCGCCTCATAGCCAGAAGCGACATAGTCCGAAGGATCTGTGGAGTAGGTGCCGCCAGTGAGCGAGATCGAGCCAGCATTAGTGGACTCGACAAGGCCAACAGCCGCAACGCCAGTGGCGGAAGTGAACACGCCGCCAGAAACGGCTACCTCAACCGCCGCATAGTTCGGCGTGACCGCCAAAGCCATGAAGCCAAGACCAGTCGTACCGGGATTCGAGCCAGGCGCAACGCCATCGCCACTCGCGGTGAAAGTACCGCCAGTAACCGTGACCGTGCCAGCCCTGGCGCTCACCGCACCCTGACCAACGAAGGTACCGCCGCTGATCGTGACGCTGCAACCACCCTTGGTGGGCAGATACATCGCAAAGTCGTCAACCGACTCGATCGTACCGCCGGAGATGGTGTACGTTCCGCCGGATGCCTTGCTGCCGTGGCCCATGATCGCCATGAGACCAGCCTTGACCTTACCGCCCGTCATGTTGAAGACGGTGTCCTTGCCCTTGATGGCAACACCATAGGCGGGATGCTGGTTATCGTCATTGAGCGTGTCTGGGAAGTAAGCCTCGATCGTGCCGCCCGCAATCGTGAGCGCCGCGCCTTCCTGCGTGTTGCTTTCCGCAACCTGGACAAGACCGTAGTTGCCGACCTCGGCAGAGACGATCTGGCCTTCAGCGCCTTCGGAGCTGTCGGTGATGGTGACGACACCGTTCACCTGAACGTGGCTCGTGGCCCCGTTGCCGGCGGTCAGCGTATAACCATTCAGGTCGAAGGTGACGGTCTTCTCGGCCGGGAACGTAAGGCCGGTCGAAATCACATCGACATCAGCAACGAGCTTGACCGTATCGCCAGACTGGGCATTGTCAATGGCCGCTGCAAGAGTGAGATACGATGTCTCGATTACACCATGCGTCACCTTGGCAACCGGCGAAGTTGTGAAGGTCCAGACACCATTTTCTTCGGTGAAGCCGGAAGCCGTGAGTATAGCAGCATATGCGCTGCCGTCGGTGCCGTTTACGAACTCAATCGTTGCGCCGAGACCGCCGGCAATTGCCGCGTTCACGGCCTGCTGCATCTGGGCTGCGCCATAGAGCGTCCGTGTATCGTTCACCGTGACAGCGGCCGCCGCTTCGACGAGCTGATACTTGGTCGCCTCGTAGTCTGTCGAATCAATTGCGACCGTCTCCGTCGCGGTCGTGAGGATATAATCGCCATCAGGCGCATTGACCGTGCCGAGCGTATTGCCGTTGGCCGCGATGTAGAACATCACATTGCCGCCGGCCGCGGGTGCGGGAATCGTGGCCGTCTCGCCTTCCGTGGATGCAACAAGCAGCACCTTGGTCGAGCTCGTTGCCGAAGCTGCCGTCACAGCCTCCTGCAAGGTGTTGTAGTACGACGTACCAATCAGTGCCACTGGTGCGAAGTAAATGCCAGCATCGTCACCAGTCGTAACGACCTTTAGCGCAACACTGGGGGCCTCGCCATTGACCGTAGTATCGGCAACATCCGTGAACGTGCCGCCCTTCACGAGGCAGGTGCCGGGCGCGATGGTAGCAGAGGTTACGATATCCACAATCTTGCAGTTGAGATTTGTAGCTGCAGTAATCGTGCCAGTGAAGTTATCAAGCGTATTGAAGTAGCAGGTATAACCCTCAATGGTCAACGTGCCAGAGCCAGTCAACTTCGTGAATGTTGTGATCGTGCTAGAGTAGCCATTGTTGAGCTTCATCGTGCATTCTTCAGGAATACTGACGGTCGGGAGGATTGTACGATCGACATTCTCGGTTCCAGGAATCGGCACATAGCCGCCAGCAAGTTTACGCACCTCAACTACCGATCCTTCGATACCATAATCATTGGCCGGGAACGGAGTGCCCTGCGCACCTTCCCAGTCGGCGACGAAGGTGCCGGTCCAATCTTCGAAGGTCGGGACGGTCGTGGGTTTAGCCGCATAGTAGATTGTGCCAGCGCCCTTGAGAACGCCTGAGAACGCATATGTTCCGGGCTTGATTGTCTGGCCCTCGCCAAGCGTCACCGTTTCGGCGCAGTCGGCGATAAGCACGATGTCATCGGTCGTGCCGGTCGCGATGGCAGATGCGAGCGTCAAGTACTTGGTTTCGCCGACCTGAGCAACATCGACCTTGGTGAAGGTCTTGGCATCGGAATCATACTCCCAGCCAGGTAGCGAAGTCGTGCCGTCGATAACCGTGAACACATGATCGTCGGCAGCCAGCGCGGCCTCGCCAGCAGCCTGGAGCGAAGAGTAGTAGGTGGAGCCAATCGAGGCAACCGCCACGTAAATGCCGTCCGCGCCAAGCATGAGCTTCGTCTCGCTAGCCGCGCCAGCTACAGTGGCAGTAGTCAGAATCGAGCCGACAGCCACCTCGTTCTTCGTCTCGCCGTCGATGTTGTAAATCTTGCCACCCTCGGCAACGGACATCTTGACGAGACAGGTCTCCTTGGCAGGCGCCGCCGCGAACGCAACTGCGCCAATCGCAAGCGCATTCTTATTCGCAACTGAGATCGTACCTTCGAAGCCGTCGGCGTCAATCGTGCCGATGGTGTAGTAGGCATAACGACCTGCGTTCGGATTGACCCAAGTGAAGTTCAGGTTATTCTTGCCTGTTATGCCAGACAATGCTGTAACTTTGCCCGATTCCCAAGCGGTCTCGGTAGAAGAACCGTTGTTGAATGTAAAGTCGCTCACAAGGTTCAACGCAGGCACCATGCTGAAGTTACCGCCAAGATGTCCCGTGAACGCGGCAGAGGTTCCAACCGAGGAATTGGCAGTGCCGTACGTGTTGAACGGGCTGGAAGAACCGCTCGCCGGAGTGAAGCCGAGAATGGTCGTGCCCGTCCAATCGGTGGAGTGATAGCCGAAGTTGCCGGTCGATTTGACCGCGCCGCCAGCAAACACAATCGTGCCGGATCCGCGCAGATAGTTCGGGCTGTACTTGCAGAGCATCTCAGCCGTGCTATCGACAATGGTGAGCTTGCCATCGACAATCGCACCGCCCTTGAACATCCAGGTCGAGCCGGAGCCAATCGTCACCTCGGCACCTTCGCCCACCACGAGCGACTTCGCAACAAAGTCCTTGCTGGTAGAACCGAACACGAGGCGCGTATTGGCCGTGTCGCTCGCCCAGTCGATGGAGCCGGTGAAACCGGAAACATCGCCCGTGAACTGGACATTCTTGTTATTGTTACCGGCGATGCCGATTGTGAGCTTTCCAGCGCCCGTGAACGCGGAAGTAATCACGAAGTTCTGCGCCGAGCCATAAGTGCCGTTGATCTTGAGGGTCGCACCATTGGCGATATCAAGCGTTCCGACGTTGTGGGCGCCGTCGCTATAAGAAGTATTATTGAGATAGGTCGCGCAGGTGCCACTATAGCGAAGCGTAGAGCCGCTGTTGCCGAAGTCGCCCATCCAATAGACCGGCGAAATCTGGTAGCAGTCCTTGAACTCGAATACGCCCTGCCATGCCGCATTTTTAAGAAGCGTCTTGAGGTTGGCAGAAGCATCGCTCGCGACAGTTCCCGTTCCCTTGCCGTCCATGACAAGCGTTCCCGTGCCAGCGAGCGCCGTAAGACCATCAAGCGCATTCATCGAAGAAAGGACGATTCTTACGCCATCGCCAACATTGAGCGTGCCAGCGCCAGTTACGGTGCCTGCAAAGGTGTATTCGCCCTGATCAATGTTGAGCGTCTTGCCAGCAGGAATCACGACATCTTCCACGCTGTCGGTAAGGAGCGTCACAGTGACAGTAGCGCCATCTTCCGCCGCCTCAAGCGCCGCATTGATCGTATCGTACTCGGTTTCGTCAACTTTGACCGAATTGCCGTGAACGAGCTTTACATAACCCTCTTCTTCGTAGGAGGTATCGACATAAGTACCCTGCCCAAGCGTATACTCGAAAGAGGCAGGAACGATAAGCGCACCTTCATCAACCCGCGTTACGCCCGTATAGGTGGGGGTTTCCGTAAGAGTCAGTGTACCAGCACCCTTCTTCGTGAAGCCGCTAGTCTTGCTGTTGCCGACAGCCGTCGCAAATGTGCGGTCAACGCCGCCATCGTCGACTACCGCCAACTTTCCGGCAGTAAACACAAATCCTTCAGAAGGATCCGCAGTCACTGTGTCGGCGAGCTTGAGCGTACCGCCCTTAAATGTTATTGTCGGGCGAGCTATGCCGGAAAGATCCGGATCGTCAATTTCGCACTCAGTAGTAGAGTTGCCACCTGGCTTATAAGGAACACGCACCGACGTGTCTGCCGTCAATTCCAGCACGCCATCGTCGATCTCATATCCAGTAAGACGCTTTCCGCTGAAAGTGAGCGTGGAAGAGCCGACTTTCTGCAGTGTCGCACCTCTATCCTCAATCAAGCCGGCATAGGAGTTGGCGAAGAAGTTTCCGGTTAATTCGCTATCCTCGTCATCGTCATTGCCTACCACCAGACGGTTGTGCTGGTAGTTGGTTTGGGTCGTGGAGAGCGTGACATAGCCATTGAGCGCCTTGAAATAGAATGTAGAACTACCTATCTCGAAAAGACTGTTGCTGTTATTCGGCGTCCAAGTCATATTCGCATTGGTCGCCTTCGTGGACTTGAAAGCTACGCTATTGCGCCGATTGCTGCCCAAGCGTTCATAGTCGTCATAAACAAAGACGGAGCCAGAGTAGTTGCTCCAGTCATTTTCAACTGCCCAGGAAAGTCGCTGCCCCTTCACTTCCAGCGCACCAGAGCCAGACATATTTCCCAGCAATTTGAGCGTAAGGCCTGTGCTGCCACTATTCGCCCACTGTCCAAGGAACTGAGCCGGAGCCTCCTTGGAAGCATCAACGCGAATCGGGTTCTCGACTGTAATCGTCTGCTTGGATGTCCCATCCGTCGTGAAGCCGGAATTATCGCCGAGAATTACGAGACCAGAGCCGGAAACGGCGCTAGTCGTGACTTCTTCCACCGTCCTATTCCAAACCTTGATCTTTGCGCCGGAGAACTTGACGTTACCGACCGCGACGATATTGGAAACGGTCTGCATTGACACAAGTTCCACATCCCAATATTCGTCATCGCCGGTATTGGCGGGGAAGACAACGGTCTTAGTCACATCGGGAAGCGAAGTTGCGACCGTATCGCCCACAGCCCAGTTCGCAACATTGCCCCAAGCATTGTCGCCTGCCGCACCTGTCCACTTAACAGTGTCGGTATTGGCGCTTACCGCCATGGTGACAGTGCCTTCTTCAAGCGTTATTGCGGCAGAATACTGTTCGCGAAGGTTGAGGAAAACGAAATCTTCAACCGTTGCCTCAGTAGTGCCGGTAAGGGTAATGGTGGGCGAATCTCCTTCGCCATAAGTGGAAAGGTCAATGGCCACTTTCGCACCATCCTCGACGACGAGATCTTTAAGCGTCGTGCCGGACGGAACTACGAGCGTGCCGGCGGAAACCTTGGTTGCACCCTTGTAGGCTGGAATCTCCGCGAGCGTCAGCGTACCTGCGCCGCGCTTCTCGAAACCACCCTCATTGGAACTTGCAAGCGCCGTAGCCCAGACATGATCCGCACCCTCGTCATCATAGACGATATCAACATCCGACTTCGTGAGAACGCTCGAAGGATCTGCGGCCGTCTTTAGAACGCCGCCATCCTCGGAGAATTTGATTCGCTGGGGCAATGCCGCCTCGCTCGCGATTACCGCATTACCGCCACCGGCAATATCGAGAATCTGAAGCGCAGTTGCACCGAGCGTCAAAGTCGCCGTTTTCGCGACCCACTTGATCGTGTTGCGCGATCCGAACTTGCCGGCATTGCTTCCTGTGTTGCGAACGGTAAACGAACTATCTTGGTCTAGTGCACCAACTTCGAAATTGATATTAGTGGCAGTAGTCTTGTTCATCAAGTCACACTGCACTGCGCCCAACGAGTAAGCACCAGATTCATTGAACAGAGAATCGCTACAATAAGGAGCAACAGAGTCGACATTCAAGCGCCAAACCGCCTTTGCGCTCGTCGCAGAAGGAGCTATAAGATGGCTGTCGCGCTGCTGATGGTTGTTGCCGCTTAGATAGGAATAGATTTTAACCGTTCCTTCAAATTCGGAACCATCGCAACCTTCGCCATCAAACTTCACACCAGAGTAATTGTTGGTTTTACCGGTACTGCTGGCGACAATTTGGCCCTTGCCGGTGAATTTTCCAGAAAGATGAATGCTCTTGCCCACAGCATTATGCAGGGTAAGGGTTTTATCCTGCGGAATGTCAACAGGCGCAGAAATCGTGACGCTGGAACCTCCAGCCGTAATGGTAACGTCATTGAATGTCACAACCGCCTCGCCGTCGATCTTCGACTCAAGCGTCATCGCGCCTGTGCCAGTGATGGCAACAGCCTGATTTGCCGTAATCGTGCCTATCGTCACGGCCGAATCGAGCGTGACAGCGGCATCTGCGGTATTGAAGATAGCCGTATCGCCAGTGCCAGGAGCGGCAGTTACTTCACCTGCTTCAAGCGACCAGTTGGCAAGCGTTGACCAATTTGCATCGTCTCCGCCCCCGGTCCATGTGTAGGTGGCGGCGAACGCGCCGAGGCCGAGAGCCATCGCACCTGCCAGCACGATAGGTTTCAGCCATGATTTTCTAGTTCGTTCTTTCATGTACTTTTCCCTTTCTTTGGTTATTGTTGATGTTTTAGTTACGAAAATTGGTGTTTCATCCTTGAGGATTAGATTCGAATACAGCGCGCTCCCATACTGATTCAGGAGCCACATCAATATTATCATCCCATACTACCGTTCCGTATTCAGCCCTTGCGGTTCTGAAAAATGTCGGTTCTTTCAATCGCAACCAGTATGGGTCGGAGAGTAAATAGGAGCAGTTAAACACACCCTTCTCGCCGGTGTCGAACTCGACGGCCACATTCAGACCGTCCAACGCTTTGGCTCTCTCGACTATATGTAAAAGTTCCATTCGCTATAACCTTTCATTATCTGACAAGTGGCGGTATCTCCGGCGGATTGATACCGCGCTTAAGCATCTCCCAGGCAGCCGCCAACTCTTCTTGATGAATTTCTATCCATGTCCTTATCCATCTAGCCTGTTTTTCAGGGAAACCACGCTTGCCGCAGGCAAACATCTTACCTGTGCAAGCATTGAAAGATGCGGCGTATCCACTATACCATGCGTGAACATGCGGTCCTTTATGTCTTTCGCAATCCTCCTTTTCCATAGAAAGGATGATGCCAAGGAATGACGACAACTTAGCCATTAGATAATGTTCCTTTCTTCTGCATCAGCAAAGGGAGCACGGGCAAGCTCGTCAGTCTTCAGCCATTTCTTTCTAGCTCGTTCCTTCAAGTACTTATTCCATCCCAATTCGCCACGCAGTGAGTGGCGAATTGGAAATTCAAGAAAGAATTGTCGCATATACTTAAGATTTGAAACGCCAAATCCAGCGCCAAATTCGCTTATCATCCTCTTGGAAAGTTCCAAAATCAATCCATCACCGTAATTTGACTTTGCCGAGCCCCCTTGCATGTCGACAATAGTTTTGCCAATCAGCCAATACGCTTCGACCATTGCGAAATTGACGGCTGAACGGACTCTCTCTCGGGCCGACACCATGATAGAACGCACTTCTTGATACAGCTTGGAGATTTCTCCTTCATTTATTTGGAGGCTATACGCCGTTTTTTCCTTCACGCCGCACCCCCTTTCTTCTCGCCGTCTGTCTTTACTTCGAGACTTACATTTCCATCGCCTTCATAGACGATAATCTCCCTATGTGGAAGCATTTCGCTCATGCCACGGGCCTCCTTTCGGCGTAGGAGAAAGCATCCGCCCCGGCCAAGGGCCTCTCGAATACTTTGCTATATCTTTTCGTCACTTGCTTTCTCCTTGGTGTCGTGTCGATTAGTTTGCCTGGGCTTTCATGGAAGCGACGCCCCATCCTGTAGCGGCTCTATGGCGAACTCCGGCAAGTCTGGCCCTCTCGGCTATCGAATCGATTGTCTCTCCCGCGAAAAGCCCCTGTTGCCACTTGGTATAATCCATCTTTTCTCTATTTACATAGGATATGAAACGCTCGGCATCGACAGGCCCGACTGATTTTGTAAGAATATCAAGGCAATGGGCCCCTAGCTCGGTATCTGAAAGTCGTGTCTCATTCATAAGATGCCTCCTGTGTAATAAAGGACATTGGATTGCCGATTGTCATATCGCCAAGCGTCTGAATCTTCTTTGTTATTCCTCTATCGGTAGTTATCAACCAATCGCAATGTGCAATCTCGGCGCTAGCGACATGTAAAGCATCCTTCGCTTTCAGTCCTAGTTTCTGCAATTCACGCTCTCTCTCTAGTACTTCGTTGGTCGAGCGAACATAGGCAACGGCATTACCCGCCCAAGACAAAATAGATTCTCTTCTTTCCAAGAAAGGATTTTCCGCAACCTCGCAAGTCAAGATATCGGACCACACGTATTCAATCTTGCCCTCATGCATCATAGCCTGTATCTGCAACTTGGCTAACGCTTCAAGCGCAACCACCATATTGCCATGATTATCGAAAGGCCTGTTGTAACAGCAATTGTCAAGATAAACTCTCACGCCGCACCCCCTTTCGTAAGAACGAACGGGGCGCGGGCCGTCGCGTCTGTCGGCGCGCCAGTCTTAATCCATTTCCTTCTCGTTCGTTCCTTCAAGTACTTGTTCCTTTGTTATGGTTGTTGATGTTTTAGTTTACGAAATTTGTGTTTCAAGATGCAACTCGAGGCGTAATAGGATTAAGGCGACTTTGTTTCAAGCCTGCATTTCTGGCAAAATCCAATGCCTTGGCTAGAGCGATTTCAGGGATATAACCCGCCTCCCTGTTAAGACGCACGCGAGTCTTACGAATTTCTGCCACATATATATCGTCTTTCCGCTCAGACATATTCCACCTCCATCGCCTTCTCTGGCGTTAATATCTTTGGGCACTCATATCCCGCGAATGCCACGACCGAAGCTGTCTTTGGCAAGGTAACCAGATTGGCCATGTGCTTGCAGTTCCATGTCAGCAATATATCCATTCCGTAAACTGCGGCCGTCGCAATATGAAGCGCATCAAGAGTCTCTTTCTCCGGTATAGCATGCTCTCTCAAAAGATCTTTTGCCAATGACAGTACTTGATCTTGAGCCCCAGCAAGCGATTCGTACCTCGATATTTCAGCCTTGCGCAATGCCGCTAGAGATCGGTTCCCATCCGCAGCTTCTTGGTAAACGAAAGGTGAAACATATATTTCGCAAAGCGGTGCGCGCTCGTTCCACCATTTTCTCGTCCACGCCTGTTTGACCGCGTGGTCGGGGTTTGTAGATGGCTTTGAAAGGAGCCAACTCCAAAAAGACGTTTCGCAATAAACTTTAAGTTTACCCTTCCTCACGCCGCACCCCCTTTCTTCTTGCCGTATGGCTTGGTGGGCACATCGTCATTATCGACACAGAATCCGATTCTGCGGCGGTTCTTGGGAAGAAGTGGCGGCGGCTCTGAAATTTGTTTTACTAGGTAATTTACTCCCTGTTCAAGTCGTTTTATGCCGTTTTCTGCAGCATCCATGCGCCGTTCAAGATTTCCGATTCGCTTTACCTCGTCAAACCGGTTCAGCAACATTTCTCGCAGCATCCTAGTCGCCCACTGGCGGAAACGAGTGCCTTGGACCGATTTTACGCGATAACCTACCGAAATAACGACATCAAGGTTATAATAGGCGACAGGGCGCCCGCCATCAGGGGAGGTTTTGTGCAAAATTTGCACATAACCCCCCTCCTTTGGAAGTTCACCCTCTTTGAACACATTGTTGATATGTTTAGTGACGACAGTACGGTCTCGTCCAAACAATGCGCATATCTGCTCTTGCGTAAGCCAAACCGTCTCGCCGTCTGTCTTTACTTCGAGACTTACATTTCCATCGCCTTTATAGACGATAATCTCCCTATGTGGAAGCATTTCGCTCACGCCGCGCCCCCTTTCGGAAGAGGGGGTTTTCGAGGCAAAGCGATGCCCACACGCTGCGGCGCTAGTCTTTTCTCTCTCTCTAGCTATCGCATTTGCCATCATCCGTTTCAAACTTTCACAAGTTTACACTGCGTATTTTATCAAACTATCCACTCCGCGTCAAGGGGGAATGTTAGTTTTTTACGCGCTCACCCCTTGTCGACTTCAGACATATTTGGTATAATACTGCAAAATTTTATGGGGATATACGCCATGAAGGACAAAGTAGAAGAAAATAATGTGCCTGAATCTTATAGATGGTTTAAGATCAAACCTGGATGTGTTTCTATTTTGACGATAACAAATACAGCGAAGTTCATTCTTGCGGGAATCAAAAAATATGGTCGAATTACAGTATCTGAAATCAGCGAATCGCTCAACATTCCTCAAACATACGCATACAAAACAGTTACCGCGCTGAGAAGAGCAGGCTACTTGAAACGTTCTGCATCCAATAAGACTCCCGAATGGGAAGTTGTGGGAGATTTCAATTTCGATGATACCATATCATTACCGGATATCATCAACCAGGCAAAAGAAAATCAGACTCGAACAAGAAAGCCTTCTACGATAAAATGCGAAATAGCAAATAAGATTATAGAACTCCTCTCAAAAAACAAATATGCCACATTAGTGACTATGGGCGAACATGTTGGCTGCTCGCCGTCTGTAGCATACAAATATATTCGAGCACTATATGTATTAGGCATTTTACGACGCGTCGGCAGCTCTAAGGACGGATATTGGGAAATCAAAGAAGACGCGCCAAAATTTACCGAGGATAAAATCGAGGTTTTCTTGGATAAAGCCCCTAATTGGGAAGAAGCAGAAAAAGGCGAGAATGAAGACCCCAACAAAATATGCATATTGATAAAATGCAAAATAGCAAATAAGGTTTTGGACTTCGTCGCAAAAACCAAGAATGTCTCATTATCGACTTTAAGCGCATATCTGGGCAAATCCGAGTCGGTAGCTTACAAATATCTTCGGGCATTAGTCGCATTAGGCAACATTGAGCGCGTTGGAGGCATACAAAAAGGTTGTTGGAAAGTCAACAAAAACGTCCCGAAATTGGCTGGCGAAGCAGTTAATGTTTATATAAACAAATCCTCCAATACGAAACAAGAGGATAATCCAAAAGCGCCTGATAAAGGGAAAACCAGCGCTTCAAAGAAGAAACAGGCTGCGAAGTCTAAGGCAAAGCCGAAAGCGAAGTAGGCGCGGGGCGTCTAAGGACAGCCGCCAAACTATCATTCGGAAACTGGGCGGCGTAGCGCCTTTTTCTCTGAGTGGATGTGCTTGGCTTCAAGCATTTTTTCTTTTTGACGGCGCGAGCGCCGGCGCTTTTGCCGGCGGATTTTCTCTCTCGCCTGCTGCGCGGCGGATTTTATGCCCGCCTCGCGCTCGAGAATTATTTCTGCAAGGCTCCGCCTCGCGAGCCAGCGGTTTGTTTCGCGGCTTCTCGTTTCGCCGCATTTTACTTGAAGATTCTTGGCTGGATAATCCAGCCGGACGACCGAGGATGTCTTGTTGGTCTTTTGTCCGCCAGGCCCACCCCCCAGGATAAACGATTCTTCGATATCCTCTTCGCGCAAATCAGCTTCAGCCATTAGCGCTTTAATCGCGGCGATTTTTTCTGGTGAAATCATGGGGTTGTATCGTGTGCGGCGCTTTTTTCGCCTTCCTGCGCTCAAGCGCGACGCGATAAGATAAAACTGCGCGCCGCGAAAAGAAAAACATGATTGGTGAAAGTATAATGCCGAGCAATACGCCACCGATGAAGAAGCTTGCAATTGTTCGACCGGCTAGAACTTTCACCGCTTGCCACGTCCATTCAGATGGCATCTGCGGGTTGGAAGCGAAGAGGATTCTATGCACGACCCACGTCTGCGCCGGATAGATGAAAAATATGGTAATGGGATTCGTTATGAATGTTCCGAGCGTAGCGCCGAGTTTGCTCACGCGTGCGATTACAGAAATGGGAACAGATATAATCAGCTGAAAACCGAACGGTATTGCGCAGCCGACGAACATCCCTAGCGCCCAGCCGGCCGCAACACGATTCGCGCTCATTTTTTCGCGCACCATCTTGCCGCGCATTAGGCGCCAAAACGCCTTCATGCGCTTTATCGTCAGACGCGATTTTTTCGCCGGGCCTTTCGCCATACCTATTCTACTTGATGGATAAACAGACCTGAACGCAGTTTTGGTTCGAACCAGGTGGATTTCGGCGGCATTATTTCACCCGCATCCGCAATGGCCATCATTTCTTCGACTGTTACGCTTTCCATCGAAAACGCTACGGCCGCTTCGCCGGAATCGACTTTGTCTTCAAGGGCTTTTTCGCCGCGAATTCCACCCATGAAGAAAATCCTCTCATCCGTTCTTACATCGCCAATACCGAGAATCGGGCCAAGGAGATGATCTTGCAGATAAGAAACATCGAGCTTTGAAACTACGCTGCCTTCCGAGGGCAAATCCCAGCTCAGAGGAATCCATTTGCCATTGAGATACATACGGCAATTTCGCTCGCCCTTCTCGCCAACTTTGAAGAAAGAAGAAATCTTTGCCAAAAACTCCTCTTCGCCTAGGCCTGCCAAATCTTTCACGAGCCTATTGTAAGGAAGAATTTTCAGCTGATTTGCCGGAAATGCGACTGCCAGGTAGTAGCGGCTTTCGCCTTCGAAATCATGCTCGCGCGCATAACGCGAAGCTGCCGCAGAGCGATGGTGACCATCTGCGATATATGCAACTTTTATTCGCGCAAAGAGTTCTTCGATTTCGGAAGCTGCGCAGCTGTTTTCGCCGCCGATTTCCCACACTGTATGAATAATGCCATCTGGCGCTGTAAAATCATAGAGAGGAGCGGCCTTGCAGGCCTCGCGAACGAGTTCATCTATCGCCTTATCTTCGCGATAGGTCAAAAACGCCGGTCCCGTGTGGGCTTTAAGGATTTCGATGTGGCGCGTTCTATCATCCTCTTTATCCCTGCGAGTCTTTTCGTGCTGTTTTATGACGCCGCCGAGATATTCCTTGGTATCAAATACGGCTACGATACCTGTTTGCGAATGCGAACCCATCTGCTGGCGATATGCATAGAAGCGCCTTTCAGCGTCTTTAACAAGCACCCCGCGCGCCATGAGAGAATCAAGCGCGCTCTTCGCCGCTGCGTAGGCTTCTGGCGAGGAAGGGTCTATCCCCTCGGGCAAATCGATTTCAGGACGCGATACATGAAGAAAGCTCTTATCGTTATTGCCGGCAATCGCTTTGGCTTCTTTTGTATCAAGTACATCATAAGGTGGAGACGCGACTAGTGCCGCGTCTTCCTTGTTTGGCCTCACGGCCGCAAATGGTCTTATCAACATTTTCTTGCTACTTTATCAAAAGCCGACATTGAGAATCGGCATAAACTGAAACTGCGCCGAGCGAATTATGTTCACGAGGCCTACCTGGAAGCCATACATTTCTTCGCAACGGTTGATGACGCCGGCTTGAATGCCGGAAACATCGCTCGCTACATTTACTAGACCTGCCTGAATACCGCTTATATACCCAGCTTCATTCCAAAGGCCGACCTGAATCGCCAATGCATCTGCCTGGGTAATCGAGTTGTAGAGACCAACCTGAATGCCGGCGCCGCGATCTTTGACGTCATTGCGAATGAGATTAAGCTGGATACCCTCGAAATACTGGCTACGGCCCCAAAAGCCGAGGTCGATACCTGTAACGCTCTCTTGCTTCGTGGAATAAGGTATTGTAATTCTCAATCCCACGAGGTCTGGCGTTTCAGGATACTCATAAATCGCGAAAAACGCCGGCCAATCGGCAAACTGACGATTTTGCGTATCGTTCGCTACAGTCTTTTCTTCGGGCGTATCAAGATTCACATCGGAATCCGGAAGGCTTGCTTCCTGTGCGAAAATCGCTGCCGAAAGGACGGCAGACATTGCGAATATGGCTAGCTTATTCATTACTTTTTACTCCTAGTGCGACTTTACGGTGATAATTATAATATTTTTTTCGGAATAATGCAAGCGTCAACTTACTGTAACTTTTTTTATTACGATTGCTTCTTCGGGCACATTTTCGTAATATCCGCGTGTTCCTGTAGCAACTTTTGCGATTTCATCCACTATATTCATGCCATCTACGACTTTCCCGAATACGGCATAGCCGAATCCGCGCGGCGTCGGCGAGGTGAAGTCGAGGAAATTATTGTCCACGAGGTTGATAAAGAACTGACTCGTTGCGCTATCGACGACGGCCGTGCGCGCCATTGCGATCGTTCCGCGCAGATTTCCCAAACCGTTCATCGCTTCGTTGCGAATAGGCTCGCGAGTAGGCTTCTGATTCATGTCGCGAGTAAATCCGCCGCCTTGAATCATGAACCCATCTATTACTCTATGGAATATGGTATCGTTGTAATGACCGTCTTTGGCATACTTGACGAAGTTGGCAACGGTAAGCGGAGCTTTTGCCTCGTCTAGCTCAAGGGTTATTGTTCCTTTGGTAGTTTCTAGAACCGCCTTCATTTCATGATCTCCTCAAATGCTTTAGATATATCGAATAATTTAGCTTCCTCGAACGAGCCGCAAATTAGCTGCACGCCAACCGGTAGCGCCGGGCGTTCGGGAGAAGCTTTTGTGAATCCCGCCGGCACGCTTGAAGCGCAAACTCCGGCGAGCGATGAAGGAATCGTAAAGAGGTCGTTAAGATACATCGTCAAGGGATCCTGCACTTCACCGGCTCGAAAAGCCGGCGTAGGCGCGCAAGGCGTAAGGATCGCATCGACTTTGGAAAACGCTTCTTCGAAATCGCGGCGAATCAAGGTTCTTACTTTCTGCGCGCGGCCGTAGTAGGCGTCGTAATAACCGCTCGAAAGAACATAAGTTCCCATAATTATGCGGCGTTTGACTTCCGGGCCAAATCCTTCCGCACGCGAACGGGTGTAGAGAGAATAGACATCTTGCGAACGCGCCGACCTATGGCCGAATCTAACGCCATCGAATCTTGCGAGATTGGCGCTTGCTTCTGCCGGCGCGATAATATAGTAGACGGCCATGGCGTATTCGGCATGCGGAAGCGATATCTCGACAATTTCCGCGCCATTCGCGGCGCATTTTTCGATCGCTTCTTCGGTAATGCGCTTTACTTCGGGGTCGATACCGTCTAATTCGCGGTATTCTTTGACAACGCCGATTTTCTTGCCTTTCAATGTCCCGGCTTTGGCCGCGGCGAGATAATCGGGCACTATCTCGCGGGGAGTCGTTCCATCCATTTCATCTTTGCCGGCAATCGCGCCGAGCAAAATCGCTGCGTCGTCCACGCTCTTTGCAAGCGGGCCGACTTGATCGAGGGAGCTTGCGAAGGCTGTTACGCCAAAGCGGCTGACGCGCCCGTAACTCGGCTTCACGCCAACGCAATTGCAGAAGCTTGCCGGTTGGCGGATGGAGCCGCCGGTATCCGTGCCAAGCGCTGCTATGCAAAGATTTCCGCCGACCGCCGCGGCGCTGCCGCCCGAGCTGCCGCCAGGGACTCTCTCCAAATCGTATGGATTGCGCGTCTTGCCGAGAGCCGAGTTTTCCGTCGACGATCCCATTGCAAATTCATCCATATTCACTCTGCCGGCAGGAATAAACCCGTTTGCCTTCATGTTCTTGATGACTGTCGCATCATAAGGCGAAATGTAGCCCTCGAGAATCTTCGAGGCGCATGTGCAAGGCTGGCCGACGACATTAATCAAATCTTTTACGGCAATCGGCACCGATTTCGGGTTTTCGTCGGCCATCTTGAGAGCGGCCTCTTCATCGAATGTAAGATATGCGCCGACTTTCGTATCGTAAGCGTTTTTCCTCGAGATTATCGCCTCGACTATATCGCGCGATTTGATTTCGCCCTTCTCCAGCAAGGCTCTAGCTTCACATATTCCAAGTTCGTAAAGTTCCATCTTCCTTACCTCAACTTTCCGCGCCTTCTACGATTTTAGGAAGAAGAAATTCATCTCCGACTCTACTTGGCGCATTGCCTAGCGCCGCCTCGCGAGACATGGATGGCTTGATGACGTCATCTCGGAACGAATTTACGATCTCGCGCCCATGCATCATCGGCGCGACCCCCTCGGTATCGACTTCAGATATCTTTTCTACATACTTGACGATGCTCTCGAGCTGAGGCTGGAAGACGGCCTTTTCTTCATCGGTGAGCTCCAGCCGAGCCAATTCCGCTACATACGATACGTCGATTTTCATTTTACTTCTTCCAGCTTGGAGTAATCCACTTGCCATCGTTATTGAAAAGACGAACCGGTTTATCGCCGTCTTCCATCGTATCGACGATAAATAAAGCTTTATCGCGCGAAGCCACTACATGGCGATTATCGCAAGCCCAAGAAGGATGCTCCCAATTGCCCGCTTCTGCTACAAGCACAGCATTTGCGTCGCCGCCGGCTTTTGGATCGAGAATTGCGATTTGCGATGTTCCTCCGCGTTTTGTTATATATGTAATGCGTCCGTCGCTTCCCCAATCCGGGTCTACATTCTGCGAACCTTTCGCCGTGAGGCGGCGTTTTTTCTTCGTCGCTACATCGATTACGTAAAGCTGCGGATAGCGCGATTCATCGGAGACATAAACGATTTGGCTGCCATCCGGGCTCCAGCACGGCTGTCCCTCGCTTGCGTTTTTTGTCGTCGTCAGGCGCGTCCAGCGTCCGGCTACAGCATCGATAACATAAAGTTCAGGGTTGCCGTGGATCGACAAAATTATCGCAACGCTCCTGCCATCGGGCGACATCGTCGCGCCGGTAGTAAGGCCTTTGAAATTCCATCTCCTGGCCTTCTTGCCGGTAGTAGTATTCACCTCGTAAACGCCTGGGCCGCCACCGAGGAAGCCTGTATAGAAAAGAGTTTGGCTATCTTTCCAACGAGGGCCGACGGCCTCCTTGCTATCGCTCGTGAGCTTTTTCATATCATAGCCATCTGGATAGCATACATAAAGTTCGCCTGCATTGCCGTGCTTCGAGACAAACGCGATTTGGTTTAGCGCGAAGCCCGTCTGATTAGAATAATTTTCTACCATCTTATTCGCGAGAACTCTTGCCTCGTTACGAGCGCTGGCGGCATCCTTCGCCTGAGAGTTCAACCCCATCACCTTTTGACGCCCTTCAGCCGTAATCCGTCCGCCGACTTCACCAGATACCTTGATAGAGCCACTGGAGCGAATTTCAAATACGCCTGAAAGCTCGAGATTTCGTCTTAAGCTACGCACAAAGGCTTGATCACCTTTGATATCGAGAGATACCGTGTATTTCTCCGCGCCTTCGCGAGAAACTGTGCCTTCAACCGCGGCAAATCCATTGATTGCCGCCAACAAAACCGCGCCAAGCGCGACTATACAATATTTTATCTGCTTCATTGTTGCATATTATACCATATTTTGTGCCTTAGCGCTAGTAGTCAAGCACGAATAACGCCATCGCCTGTTATTTTATATTTATAAGTCGTAAGTTCCTCTAGCCCCATCGGACCTCGCGCGTGAAGTTTATCGGTCGAGATGCCGATTTCCGCGCCCATGCCGAATTGCGCGCCATCGGTAAATCGCGTCGAAGCGTTGTGATAGACGCAGGCGGAATCGACATCGCGCAAAAATTCCTCGGCTCTAGCCATATTATTCGTGATTATGGCGTCGGAGTGTCCAGAAGAATTCGCGTTTATGAAATCAATAGCCTCGCGATAATCTTTGACGCGAACGACATTCAAATCGAGCGAAAGATATTCGACGCCCGCGCCATCTTCGTGAAGCGTAACATTAGACCCCTTCGCCCAGGCGTTTACCATAGGCAAAAAGAGCGGCGCGAGCTTTTCGTGAACAAGCAAGCACTCGACCGCGTTGCATGCGGATGGCCTTTGGACCTTGGCGTTATCGAGTATCGAAAGCGCCATTGCAAGATCTGCCTCGTCATCCACATAAATATGGCAAACCCCTTTGTAATGTTTCAATACGGGAATCAGCGCCGCTTCGCACATCGCGCGTATAAGCTTTTCGCCTCCTCGAGGAATCGCCAAATCTATAAGCCCAACCGCGCGGACGATTTCCCTGACCGCCGCATGATCGGTCGTTTCGACTAGCTGCACTGCATCGGGGCAAGGCAAGGCTTCGCGAACTGCCTTTGCCAAGGCCATATTCGACCTGATTGCTTCCTTGCCACCGCGAAGAATAATCGCATTGCCGCTCTTAAGGCACAATGCCGCAGTATCTACGAATACGTTTGGACGAGATTCGAACACGACCGCTATTACTCCGAATGGCTCACGCGTCTTGGAAATATTTATTCCGCTTGGCATTTGACGCGTCCAAATCGTCTCGCCTACAGGGTCCGGAAGAGTCGCGACCTTTTTCACGCCGTTGATCATTTCTAAAAAGCGCTCTTCGGTAAAGGTAAGCCTATCGACAAAGGCGCTGGATAGATTATTGCGCTTAGCTTCTTCTATATCAAGCTTGTTAGCTTCGAAAATAGCGTCTCTTGCGGCAATTAGCTTATCGTGAATCGCAAGAAGAACGGTATTTTTTTCTTCGCTCGAAAGTTTTCTCATCTCGCGCGCGGCTCTTCTTGCCCGCTCGGCCATCGTGCGAATCGACTTTGCTATATCGTTAGATAATAATTCTTCCATAAGACAAAAAGCTCAAACATCTTTCATTCATCGACTAAAAAAATCAATCTTCAGGGCAATCGTAAGGGCGCTTGAATTCTTCTTCGAAATCGTAACCATCCGCATAACTTTCTCTTTCATGCCCTTTCGCGCCGCCGATTCGCCCTGAATCGCATAAATTGAACATCATCTCACCTATATCCTCGCATCTCTTCACGCCCAATTCGTTCAAAACGAAATACGCCATCGGACCCCAGAGGTCTATCGCAAGCGCCCGGAAACCTTCCATTATGCTTTTTGCGTTAAGCGCGACGCGGTCGGCAGAAAGCTTTTCGAGCACCATCATCAAAAAAGCGTATGCATTGGGATTATAGCGCGAATCTTTCATCACGATATCGATGAAAGAATCTTTATCGAAATCCGGATTAGATATCACTTGGCTACCTCGCGGGGAAGGGAATCCCAATTTCTGGAAAACGAAATGGCCGGCGGGGTGAAAACAAGCCGCCGGCCAGATCCGTTAACTACCAGCGAGTTTCACGCCTCGGTCCGCGATCGCGATCGCGGCCATATCCGCCACGACCACCATAGCCGCCGCGGCCACCACGCTCGCGCTCTTCGCGCGGCTTGGGCTGAGACTCGTTGACGCGCACTGTGCGCCCTTCGAGTTCATGTCCATTCAAGGCATCGATAGCTGCCTGCGCCTCCGCGGCGTTAGGCATCGTAACGAAGCCAAAACCTTTGCTGCGGCCTGTCATGCGGTCCGTAACAACACGAACAGCGGTAACTTCGCCAAAATTTGCGAACGCCGCTTTCAACGTTTCGTCGGTCGTCGCGTAAGCGAGATTACCAATATAGATTTCCATCTTTATTTTTCCTTCTGTACTTTAGCGCCCGGACCTGCGAAATTACTGTAACCTCTCGGACCGAACGCGGTATATTGTATCAATTTTTCTTCATCGCCGTCAATAGCAAATGTATACTCAACTGAAAATTCTTACACCCCTTCGCGATCGCAGAGCGCCGATACGAACAGCGCTTTGATCGTATGCATGCGATTTTCTGATTCGTCGAATACCTTCGAATATTTCGATTCGAATACATCATCGGTCACTTCGAGCGCGCCGGTCTTGTAAGTCGCCTCGGTGTTGAAATCGTGGAACGCGGGCAGGCAGTGCAGGAACATAAGGCGCCCTTCGAGATTCCCGGTCGCCCTCATTAGCTCCATATTTATCTGATAAGGCCTCAGGAGCGCGATCCTTTCGGCCGTCTTGGATTCTTCGCCCATCGAAACCCAAACATCCGTATAAAGGACGTTCGCACCCTTTACGCCTTTGACGGGATCATCGAAAATCCTTATGTCTACGCCGTTTTTGCGCGCAACGGCTTCCGCCTCGGCGAGCTTTTCTTCATCGGGCCAAAGCTTTTTGGGCGTGCAGCATACATAGCGGATTCCGGCTTTTGCGCATCCCATCATCAGCGAATTTGCGACATTGTTTCTGCCGTCGCCGACATACGCGATTGTGCAATTTTCAAGCGTGCCGAAGGTTTCCTTTACCGTAAGAAGATCGGCGAAAATTTGCGTAGGGTGGTAGTCGTCTGTCAATCCGTTCCAAACCGGGACGCCGGAATATTCCGCCAATTCCTCGCAAGTCTTTTGGGCAAAGCCGCGGAAAAGTATACCATCGTAAATCCTTCCGAGCACCCTCGCGGTATCCTTGACAGATTCCTTTTTGCCGAAGTGGATATCGGGCCTAGTCAAGTACTCGGCTCCGCCTCCTTCATCCCGTGCGGCGATTATCGATGAGTTGCGCGTTCTCGTAGATGATTTTTCGAAGATGAGCGCGATATTCTTTCTGTGCAAAAGATCTCCCCTTACGCCGGCTTTTCTGCGCGCCTTCAGCTGCTCGGCCAATTCGACGAGATTGAGCATCTCCTCGTCGGTAAAGGATGTCAGGCGCATAAGCGAGCGCCCTTTCAAACTATCCATCCATGTCAACATTTTCTGTTTTTCCTTTCCATGCATCCTGATAGCAGAAGCTTAAATTAGGATGCTTTTTAATCTAGTCGCCATCTTCTGTGGCTCCACAAATATTGCTCGGGATATTGACGTATAGCCTTCTCTAGTCTATCGTTCAAAAGTTGCGTGGCCGCGTCCCTATCGTCGTTTTGCGTAAATTTGAGGGGTGCATCGCCCACGAGCTTATAGCGATAAGGGGCGATTCTTACGAACGAACCAACTACTATCGGCGCTTCGGAGCGCATCGCGAGCCTCGTCGCAGATGTGAAAGTATAGGCAGGGCGGCCGAAGAATTTCAATTTCGCGCCCTTGCCGGTATGCTGGTCCATGAGAATCGTCATCGCGGCTTTCTTTTCTTTCCAACGATGGATTACGCCTGGCGTAAAACCGTGATTCTTGTCGATTACTTCTATTCTGCCGCGGAAATGATGCTTCTCGAGCCAGCGAGAGACGAATTTCGAATTCATTGTCCTGGCGATGGCAATCATCGGGCGCGCGAAAGAAATAAGATTCGTAGCCGCTTCCCAAACGCCGTGATGCGCGCTTACGAGCAGGACCGGCGTATCGGGCGAATCCAGCAACAGCGATACCGCCTCTTTGTCGGCGCCTTCGACATCGAGATGCTCGCGCCAATTTTCTTTCGTAATAACCCTCGGGACCATAAACGCCTCGGCTATATGGCCCGCCAAATGGCACCACGAAGCCTTGGCTATGCGCTTTGCCTCGGTAGCATCTTCCGTTACATGGCCCTTTAGAATATTCTCGATGGAAATTTTTCTTCTTCGCGGGAAGAACGGCCATAGAAAAGCGGCTAATCTATAGCCGAATCCGTACGCATGTTTCTGAAAGAACGTCAAGCCTCGAACCTTATTGTTGCCGAACGACCATGCGCACCAAGTCCTTCGAGCTGTGCGAGGGTTTCGATGGCAGATCTCGTTTCGGCCAAATCGGATTTTGAAAACGCGACGAAACTATGACGGCGGCGGAAATCATCCGTCGTAAGACCATTGAACATCGCGGCCGACCCGCCCGTAGGAAGAACGTGGCTTGGGCCTGCGACAAAATCGCCGACGCATTCCGGCGTCCAGGGTCCGGCGAATATGGCGCCCGCCTTTTTTACGCTCTTCATTAGAGTAATCGCGTCCTTAGTCATGATTTCAAGATGCTCGGGCGCGAAATCGTTGGCTACCGCCATCGCTTCCTGCAAATCTTTTGCAAGTACGATTAAAATTCCATCGTTCTTGATTACTCTACGGACCATTTCATGACGCGAAAGAAGCGCAGCCTGAACGGTTATTTCTTCGCGCACGGCTTCGGCAAGCGCAGGCGAAGTCGTTATCAAAAGCGCCTTTTCGTGGCCGCTGCCATGCTCTGCCTGCGATAGCATATCTGCGGCTATCCAACGAGGCTTCGCGGCCGCATCCGCAACAATAGCGATTTCCGAAGGCCCCGCTACCTGATCGAGCGAGACAAGCCCGTAAACCGCCCTCTTTGCGGCTGTCACGAACGCATTGCCGGGCCCGACGATCTTTTCCACTTTCGGGCAAGTCTTCGTCCCGACCGCCATCATGGCGATAGCCTGCGCGCCGCCGACTTTATAGACTTCGTTTACTCCGGCGCAACGCATTGCATAAAGAAGAATTTCGTTGACTTTGCCATCTTTGCCAGCGGGTGTGCAAGCGACAATCTGCTTCACGCCTGCGACTTTCGCCAAAGTCGCCGTATGCAATGCCGTGGAAATCAAAGGTGCCGTGCCGCCGGGAACATACACGCCGACTCTTTCGATTGGCGTGTAGAACTCGCCGACTCTGCCGCCGCGAAGCGTCGTCTTGTTCCACGGCTTTTTCATCGAATCTTCGGCAAAACTCTTTATGCGACCGAGCGCGAGCTTGATCGCTTCCACTATATCGCGCGCGAGCCCCTGCTCCATTTCGCGGATATTGCCGAGTTCAACTGCGAGGTCGGATGGCTTTAGCTTTACGCCTTCATACTTCTGTATCGCATCGACTACCGCCTTGTCGCCGCGCTCGATTACATCTTTTATAATCTCGCGCGCTACTTCTTCCGCCTCGGGCAAAAATGCATCTCGATGGACGAATTTATCGAGGAATTTATCGTTTGAAGCGACGATCCTGATTCCAGTCTCGGCTTCCTTTTCCTTGCCGATATTGATTTCTTTGTTCATAAGACGAGGAATCTCGATTATTTGTCGCCCACCATGCACTTCACCGTGCAATCGCAAGCAAGTTCCCCGTTTACGTATCCCTTGAGCGCAAAGGAAGCAAGCGGCCTTCTGACGCGAATCACTTCGGCTACTGTAATCAGCTTGTCGCCCGGCCTTACGGGACGGCGAAACCTGACGCCATCGACTGCCGCCAGGATGAAGCTCGCCTTGCCGGTAAATCCGACTATGCCGCGAGCTACGATTCCCGCGCCGGCTACTTGCGCCATGGATTCGATAAGAACGACCCCCGGGACAATCGGATAATCCGGGAAATGCCCCTTGAAGAAATCGTTCTTCTCAAGAGTATACGTATATTCGCCGATACTGCCCGTCTCGTCTGCCGCAATCAGTTTATCGACGAAAAGGAATGGCGGACGATGCGGCAAAAGTTTTTCGCCCTCGATATTGTAGGTGGTTTTGAAAGTCGGGAACTCCATCTTCTTTACGCCTTTCTGAATACGAGAATTCCGTTATGACCGCCAAAGCCGAGCGAACTCGAAAGCGCTACGCGAATATCGCGCCCGACTCCCGTATTCGGCGTATAGTTCAAATCGAGTTCCGGGTCGGGATTTTCGTAGTTGATCGTCGGCGGCACGAATTTATCGGCGACCGCAAGCGTCGTAATCGCCGCTTCGATTGCGCCAGTGGCGCCAAGGCAATGTCCGTGGCAAGGCTTAGTCGACGAAATGTTGATTTTCTTCGCGCCTTCTTCGCCGAAGACTCTCTTGAACGCGGTAGTTTCCATCTTATCGTTGAGATGGGTGGAAGTACCATGCGCGTTGATATAATCGACGAGAGAGCGATCTTCCACGCCGGCATCCTTCAAAGCCGATTCTATCGCTTTGACCGCGCCATCGCCGGAAGGATCTGGCGCCGTAATGTGATAGGCGTCGCAAGAAGCGCCGTAGCCGGCTAGTTCACAATAAATTCTCGCGCCGCGCGCCTTCGCATGCTCCTCGGATTCGAGAATGAGCACCGCCGCGCCTTCGCCCATCACAAAGCCGTCTCTATCCACATTGAACGGACGGCATCCCTTTTCGGGATTATCGTTGAAATGGGTCGCGAGAGCCTTTTCTTTCATGAAGCCGGCTACCGTGAATTCCATGATTACGGCTTCTGTTCCGCCGGCAATCATCACGTCTGCCCTGCCTGCACGAATCATATCGAGCGCGAGACCAAGCGCATCGGTTGAGCTGGCGCATGCCGTCGCCACTACCTGCGCGGGGCCCTTCGCGCCTATCGCTATTGCTACATTGCCGGAAGCTTCGTTGGAAATAAGCTCGGGAATCGCGAGAGGCGAAATCCTATCCGGTCCCTTATCGAACAGCGTCTTGAAAGAATCGCCAGTGATTTCAAGCCCGCCGATTCCGCAACCGAACATCGTGCCGACGCGATCCATATCGGGCTTGTTTTCTTCGGTAAATCCGGCGTCTTTCCACGCCTCGTTGGCTGTAGCTACGGCGTACTGGGAGAAGAGCGCCATGTGACGGGCTTCTTTCTTGTCGAGATACCCTCCCCCGAGCGCCCACTCGGAAAATCCATCTACTTCCGCTGCGATTTGACATGTGCAACGCGAAGGATCGAACTTCGTTATGCGCCTTACGCCTGGCTTGCCGGCTTTCACGGCCTCCCATGTAGCATCGCGGCCATTGCCGACTGCGGTTACCATTCCTATTCCAGTTACGACTACCTTTTTCATTTCCATTTCCTTGTTTTTGAAATTGATTAAAGATTTGGCCACGTGCAATATGTCCCGGCGTATGTAAGGCCTGCACCAAACCCGACCATCACGATCTTCATGCCGTCTTTAAGCTCCCCGGCCCTGACTGCCTGGTCGAGAGAAATCGGAATCGACGCCGCTGAAGTATTGGCGGTAGTTTCCAGATTCAGCCAGAATTTATCTAGCGGCAATTTCATTCTTCTTGCGACGGCTTCTATAATGCGTCCATTCGCCTGATGCGCGAATACTCTATCGAGCGCTTCGGGCGAGGTGCCGAGCTTTTCGCACAAATCTTTCGCGACCTTGGAAAGCGTCCTTACCGCGAACGCGAATACATCATGGCCCATCAAAACGAGCTCAGGCTTTTCGGGTTCGCACTTCGCCGGGATTCCTGTCGGCGCGAAAGGAAGCGCGTTTTTGCAACCTCCCGTCCTCGTAATGAAATGCGCGCCCTGGCCATCCGCGCCGAGTATCGTATGCGCAGTTGTCTTGGCGCTCGCGGCGCCCGGCGCTTCATCGTTGCCGAGGACTACCGCGCCTGCGCCATCACCGAACAAAATGCAACTTGAACGATCGGACCAATCGAGAATCCTAGTCAATGATTCGGCGCCAATTACGATCGCCTTCTTATCTGGATAGAAATTCACGAATCCCCTCGCCTGCTCGAGAGCATAAACGAACCCCGCGCACGCCGCCTGCAAATCGAACGCGCCGGCATTAGTGCAACCAAGAAGGCTTTGGACGATGCAAGCCGTAGATGGGAATGGATTATAATCGGGCGTAGATGTAGCTACTACAATAAGGCCTATCTCTTCAGGCTTGACGCCTGCAACTTCCATCGCGCGCCTTGCAGCTTCCGCACCCATAGTCGAAGAAGATTCGCCTTCGCCGGCGACATGACGCGAATGAATACCAGTATGCGAGTATATCCACTCATCAGTCGTCTCGAGCGATTTGGCAATATCATCGTTCGTTACGACTTTTTCGGGCAAGTAACTCCCGGTTCCGAGTATCTTAATTCCCATAACGCACCCTTTCGTAGTGTAACGCCGCGTATTATACCATATTTTGTTGATTTTGACTAGTCCCCTTCCGCATTTTGCATTTTGCATACCGCAAGATGGGCGTGTGACGAGTGACGAATGTTAAGGCGGCCGCCTCGCGGCCGGCGTGTTAGTATGGGCGTGACCGGCGGCTCGAGGTTGTAGAATGTTGCCAATGTGGAAGTGTTGCCTGCGCTGAAGGCACTCTACATGATCTACATGGTTAATTAACTCATGCGCCAAGCCTCGGCCGCAGTGAGCGACAAGCGCGGTGCAGATAGGGCGGCCACGATGTGACCGCCCTAACAACTAGCGACAAGCTACTGACTACTTAGAATATTTACGAACGATTTCTTCGTATTCAGCGGCTTGCTCTTCCATGGATTCGACCATCTTGAATTGCGTATGGCATCTTACGAGATTATGATCTTCGTATGCGGTGCGGAAATATGTGTCGCCAGCGAGGTAATCGGTCAAGAAACGAATACCAATCGTCAGGGTGATTAGGCGTCCGGAGAATGCGAGGAGCGATTTTTCAGTCTCGGTGAGGAACTTGGCTTGTGCGAGATACCCCTTGACAAGAGCTTCAAAATATTCCTTCTTTGAATAGACCTTCGACAAATCCTTCTCGTCCTCAGCGGCGGCGGCGGTAGAGGTCCTGACCATATCGCCGAAATCGTAGAGTGCGCTACCTGGCATGGTCGTATCGAGATCGATTACGACATTCGAGCCATCGGGAGCAAGCATTACATTGTTGATCTTTGTATCATTATGGGTAATGCGTTCGGGGATTTCGCCCTTTTCCATCATCGTTACAATCTTAGCCGCTTCTTCTCTGCGAGCATCGACAAAAGCCAGTTCCTTGGCGACATTGGCTTTGCGTCCTTTTACATCGGCGGCGGCCGCTTCATCGAGAAGGCGAATGCGGTAGACGGTATTATGAAACTTCGCGATGATATCATCGAGCCGCGGCGGCGGAATATCGGCGAGGTCGTTTTGGAATTTCGCGAAGGCGCCTGCAACGAGCTCTGCTTCACGAGGATTGGTCACGAGGTCGACAGAGGTATAGCCCTCGAGGAATGCATAAAGACGCCAAGGATTTTCATACCCGACTACCTCGAGAGATTTAATGCCCTTCTCTTTCAGGAAAGTCGTAACGCGCATGATATTGTTCTTGAGCAGGACGGGGTCGAAGATATCGGTATTTACTCTCTGGAGGATATATCTTACACCTCTTTTCGTCTCGACCTTGAATGTATCGTTGATATGGCCAGAGCCATAGCGCGAAACATCCGTTTGATCAGTAATACCCATCGATGCCAATGCGGCATCCAACTCTTCTTTTGAATACACTCTGTTGCTCATGTGATTAGCCTCTTTCTTTTTTGTTGGTTTGAAAATTTTACAATCCTACGGCAACCCTTACTTTTTCCATGGTGCAGGAAGCCGCCTCTCGCGCTTTGCGCGCACCATCTCGCAAAATATCTTCAAGCGCATCGGGGTCGCGCGCGAGCTCTTCGCGTCTAGCCCTAAATGGGTCGAAGAGCCTATGGTAGGCTTCCAGAAGAGCTTTTTTCGCCATGCCATACCCATAGCCGCCTGCACGAAACGCCGCAGCCATTTTGGCGACTTCTTCGGGAGTTGCAAAAAGCCTATAGAGTTCGTAAATAGAATTGCCCTCAGGCTCCTTTGGCGCTTCCATCGGTGTAGAATCTGTGACAATCCCCATTACCTTTTTCTTTATCGCCTTGGGATCTTCAAAAAGTCCAATCGTATTATGGTAGCTCTTGGACATCTTTTGCCCATCCGTGCCGGGAATAGTCGCAACGCTTTGCGGAATATACGCATCTGGGAGCTTAAAGATTTCGCCATACGCATTATTGAATTTCTGCGCAAGGTCTCTCGTTACTTCGAGATGTTGCTTTTGATCTTTGCCGACTGGAACGAGATCCGCATTCATTATCAAGATATCTGCCGCCATCAAAACGGGATAGGCGAATAGACCGTGGGTAGCTTCAAAGCCATGCGCCATCTTGTCTTTGTAGCTATGGCAACGCTCCAACAAGCCCATAGGCGTCAAGCACGATAAATACCACGCGAGCTCCTGGACTTCCGGCACATCCGACTGACGGTAGACTATTGTTTTAGCGGGGTCTAATCCGCAAGCGAGATAGTCGAGCGCGACATCGCGCGTGGCTTCACGAAGCGTCGCGCCCTCGCGCACAGTTGTCATAGCATGGAAATTGGCAATGAACATATACATCTGCTCGCCCTTTGCCTGAAGGTCGAACATTGATTTCATAGCACCAAAATAGTTACCCCAATGCAATTTGCCGGATGGCTGGATACCTGTCAAAATCTTCATGCTTTATATTATACCATTTTTTCTGCCCCCGGGTCTAGTAGTAAGCGTAAATTTTTAAGAGCGCAAACTCCCAACTCTTAACTCCTGACTATTAATGGGAAAGATTGGTGCTCGGGGCGGGACTCGAACCCGCAAGGATCTCTCCACATGCACCTCAAGCATGCGTGTCTGCCAATTTCACCACCCGAGCAGGATAGTATATCGGAAAACAGCGGGTATTTTACCATTTTTCACCCCATGCCGTCAAGGGGGAATTTATCAAAATTATGCGGCGTTTGTTCGCTAGCCAAGTTTGACATGGGCTTCACCCGCCCAAATTTGCACATTATTGACCAATAATGTGCCATTTTCTTGAATTCCACTGCAAATTCCGGCGGCGGCTGGGAGAGCATCATCTTGCTCGAAAATCTGGACCTCGCGTCCTTTTAGATAGTCGATCGCGACAAAATGCTTCCAAAGAGAGCGAAAGCCGTCCTTCGACCAGATCTCATAATAACGGCTGATTTCCTCTAAGATAGAATCGCGAACATCGCAAATTGCAGTCTTGGCGCCGAGGATTGCGAGGGATGTCGCGCGCGCGGCGATTTCGGCAGGGAATGAGCGCTCGAGGATATTGACGCCAATACCGGCAATCAGGGAATCGTTATTCCTCTCGCAAAGTATTCCTGCGAGTTTTTTATCGCTCGCCAAAATATCATTGGGCCATTTTAGTTTTAGGTCGAGCGCGTAGCGTTTGAGCGCTGTAATTACGGCAAGCCCTACTACTAGAGGAAAGGTTGCGACTTCATGAGGATCGTTTCCAGAGACATCTAAAACGACGCTCATCATCAGGTTCTTGCCTTTTGTGGAAAGCCATTTATGATCTAGCCTGCCACGTCCGGCAGTTTGAAAGTCCGCGCAAAAGACATCTCCCGGGCGCCCGCATTTTGCAAGAATATTCGTAGAGGGAGTTTCTTCGATCTGAAATACGCGCCAATTTATCATTTCGCGATTCTCCTCGATACTAGAGCAACTAATTTTTTGAGAAAAATCTTAAACATGGAATAAGCAAAAGCGGCTTTTACGCCGATTCCACCCTTTATATGATGAAACGCTCTGAGAGAATCTTGAAATTTTGCATTATGGAAAAGCCAAAAAGCCATGTGGTCGATTTCGCCATCGACTTTTGAATCGGCGAGTTTGAGAATTTTCAGATCTTCTTCCGAATTGGTTTCGGCTGCAAGGTTGTTTATATATTCATGAATCCAGCGTTTATAGAGAAAGCCGGCTTTTAATTTATCCTCTAAGTCAGAAAAGAGCGAAGAAATATTATCGCTTGATTTGCGCCAACGGAACAGGACTCGCGGTGAATAGATTACGCCACCTTCAAATGCCAATTTCAGCCATGTAGCATCATCGCTATACCAAGCCCGGGGGAAAGATACAAAGCCGCCGATGGCACGAAATCTATCGACACGAAATAAAAATTCCGGGGCGAACTGCCAATTTCTTTTAACGGCACGTGAAAAGAGGAATTCTGCCGGTGTCTCGTATTCTGGCCTCTCTTCAGACAAACCCAGCGCAAGCCCAGCTGAATCGATAAATGCAACGCGGCTATGGAATAGCGATATATCTTTATGTTCATCCGCCAGCGCTACAAGAGTAGAGAGAAAATCTTTCTCGTATAAATCATCATCAGAAGCCAAGACGGCATACTCGCCGCGCGCGTTTTCCATCGCCTTGTTCCATGCTGCGGCTAAATCGCGAGCGCCGATATTTTGTCCATTTCGACTATACCGAATTCGTGGATCGGGAAAGCTATTTACAATTCCTCTTATATCTTCCGGCGAACAATCATCGACTATCAACAACTCGAAATCGCTGAAGGTCTGCGCCAGAATGCTGCCAATCGCTTCACGAAGAAACTTCCCCTTCCACGCCGGCAACACTACTGAAACTTTCATTGGGTTTCGATTCTATTTCTTTGTGGCGGCAGAAAATTCAACTAGCTGTTTTTGCCGAATTCCGGCTCGAAACCTTCACCCCAAACGCCGATTACATGCGACTGGCTTACGAATGCCGCCGGGTCGATAGATTTAATGATGTTGAATATTATCGCCGATTCATACATTCGCGCCAAGACGCAAATTACCTTAATATCTTTACCGGTATACCAACCGTGGCCATCGAGAAGAGTCATGGTATGGCCAGTTGCATCCGATATGGCTTTTGAAACTTCCTGATGGCGGCGAGTAAAAATCATAAATTGAACGCTTCTTCTTCTAACATTCAAAACATACGTAATCATAACGCATTCTACACCCATTGCACAAATACCGAATGCTACGAAACGGATGCGCTCCAACATCGGACCGAATTTCGGAATAAACAAGGCGCTTCCGATAAAAAGGAAGTCGAATATAAGAAGCGTGGTGCCGATGGGGAATCGATAATATTTATTCACAACCGCCGCAATAATATCGCTACCGCCGCTAGATCCGCTAGATGAAAACAATGTAGCGATCGCAATACCCATAAGCGAACAGCCTATCAAAAGCGACATGAATTTTTCTTCTGCGCCTAAAATCATCACGAGCTCGCCGCTATTGGGGTCGACCATAAATAGACGCAAAAGCCAAATGAAAAACGAAATAGAAAGCGTCGCATAAATCGTCTTGGCCAAGAATCGCCAACCGAGGAATTTCAGCGCTACGAGATAAAGTATTCCGTTGATTATAGGATAAGAGACTTCTACCGGGAAACGGCATGCGTAATATATTAAGTTACAAATACCTGCAATACCGCCCGTCAAAATACCGTATGGCAATATAAATGTAACAAGCGACCAAGAATACAACGCCGAGGCTATTGTAATTATCAGTATATCTTTTATGTGTTTCATCTTCTCTCTCTCCTTGATGATGATGTTTTATCGTTTTTGAAAATATTTTCGTGCCGAAAGATGAATGGCAATCACCGCAAGCTGAACTAAACTTAGCGCGAAAAGCCACCAAACATAGAAACAAAGTCTCGTTGCTCTAAACGATGCCATCCAGTCAAGAATAGAGATCGGCAATATTCCGTTAAATGCGCCATAGCCGGATAGCACAACGAGCGAGCCAGTCTCGAAAAGCGTAATCGGCACCCAATACCAAAGGAACGAGAAGCGTCCTGCAGCAGTCTCGAAAGAAAAGAACGCGCCGCATGCCGCAGAAAATGAGATACGAAGAGCATATACAACCATCAAAGAAGAATAAGGAACATAATCTCTTCCCGAAGGCAAAATCGCAAGAATCTTCGAACCGAACAATAACAGCACCGCCGAAACCGCGAGCCCCGCACCCAGCGACCCCATGAGCAATTTGCCGAGTATCGACTTGCCCTTCTCTTGATTATTATGCGTTTCTTCTACAGCCAGAGGGAACGCTATCGCCATTAGTGCGAGCGCGGCGTATGCGGCGACTTCGCCGAGGCGCGATATCATATAGAACGCTGCAGATTCGATTTCCGGCAATCTTTGACGGAACAGCAGCGTTTGCCAAGCACCGAGGAGTATCCCAAGCGTAATATAAACGCTTATCGGCAGGGTATATTTAAACATTGCACGGCAATCTTCACGCCCGAGCTTTTCGGATTTTACATCTTTGCCCAATTCTTTTCTAAGCGACCAGCAAGAAAAAGCGACGCTTAGCGCCGGGCCAGCCGCTTGGCCTAGCATATAGCCTGAAAGCGCACGAAATGGCATCGCGACAAGCATTACGGCTAAACGAAACGGCGCGCCGAGAAATTGTATAAATGCCATTGCGCCAAAACGCTTGAGCCCTTGCAATGCATTGGAAAATACTGAAGAAAACGGGCCAATCAAGCCAACGCAAATCATCAATAGTCCGAGCGATCCATTGACAATGCTGATTCTATCGAAGACCATCGGCAGGAGGAATTTTGCGATAACCGCCGCCAATAAAAACGCTACGACAACCCCGCAAAATGTAATCGATAACAGACGCTTAATCTTGCCGCGCTCCCCTCTTGCGGAATATATAGTAAGCCAGCGAGAAAACGGGACGACCAAAATCGCCATTGGAAGACCGAACACCGAGCCTACCTGCAAAATCGGAAGCGCGGCGCCAAGTTCATTTTGCGGCACGAATTTAGGAACAAGCCAAAGCCCGATAAAAGCCTGAACTGCATCGCCCGAACGGCAAGCGAGAAACATGAGGAGCGAATACCACCAAAAATCCCCACATTTATCTCGTAGCTTCTTAACATACAAATGCATCGGATTTAGCCTTGATAACAACTCTCGAATTCGCTTTGCTTATCAACCCTTCATGCATTTAGTCGAAAAGCCAAGTCGAAAGGTAGCGCTCGCCGGTATCAGGAAGAAGAACGACTATCGTTTTTCCGGCGAACTCAGGCCTATTTGCGACCTCCAAAGCAGCCCAAAGCGCAGCGCCGGAAGATATGCCAACGAACAGACCTTCTGTCGCGGCAGCCTTGCGCGCAGTTTCGCCGGCATTCTCGGCAGATACGCGTATTACCTCGTCTAGTATATTCGTATCGAGGACTTTCGGCACGAACCCCGCGCCAATTCCTTGCAACTTGTGGGGACCCGCCGAGCCGCCGGAAAGCACAGGCGACGTATCGGGCTCGATCGCAAAAAGTTTTACTTTGCTATTGCGCTCCTTTAGAAACCTGCCGGTGCCGGTAATTGTTCCGCCTGTGCCTACGCCTGCTACGAACGCGGCGATTTCACCATTCGTCCCGGCCCAGATTTCAGGCCCTGTCGTTTTATAATGTGCGGCGGGGTTGGCAGGATTTTCAAACTGCTGCAAAATAACCGAGCCGGGGATAGATGCGCGAAGTTCATTTGCTTTATTGATCGCGCCCTTCATGCCTGCGGGACCTGGAGTGAGAACGATTTCGGCGCCATAGGCCGCGGCGAGTTTGCGCCGCTCGATGCTCATCGTCTCTGGCATCGTCAAAATCAAATGATAGCCTCTTACCGCAGAAACGAGCGCGAGGCCTACGCCTGTATTGCCGCTAGTGGGCTCAATGATTGTTGCGCCAGGTTTCAAAACACCAGCCCTTTCTGCTTCTTCCACCATCGAAAATGCGACACGATCTTTTACGCTTCCACCGGGATTGAAAAATTCAACTTTCGCTAAAATTCTAGCCGACCCTTTATTCAGGCGAGAAGAAATTTCCACTAACGGCGTGGAGCCGATTTTAGAAAGAATATCGCTTTTAATATCATTCATTTCCCTGCATCCTTAGAAATTTATTGAATTGTTATCTATAATTTAGTGCTTTGGGGTCTTTTACGGCGCTTTAGAAGCGTTTTAACTTCGCCTCGCAACACCAAGCATGATGTCGCGCCATAAATCAAGCCGCCCAAAACGACTAAGGCGCCTAGCGAAAATATATTCGCAGCGACTTTTCCAGATAGCAAATTCGCAACAAGGTTCTTTATCGGAAAACGTAAAAACCAAATCGTGCAACCCATAAAAAGCGCAACAGAGCCCATTTTGAAAATATTCGGAATTATTGCAATCAAACCCAAGCAGCCATTCTTGCGGCGTGCAAAAATTATCAAGGCGCAGCAACCTGCCGCCGAACAAACTACAGTTGAAGCCGCAAGCCCTACATGACGCCACTCTACAGGAAGAAGCAATACCGCAATAATATTAAGAGACGCGTTTAAAACGACCGTCCCTACCGCGACATGTAGAGGCGTTTTCATGTCATTCTGGGCATGGAACCAAGGAACGATTGATTTCGAAAATCCAAAAAATCCAAGCCCCAGCGAATAAACCGCAAGCGCGCGTGAGACGCGAATCGTTGCCATTGAATCGAAATCGCCACCTTCGTAGATTACGCTCGTTATTTCTGGGGCAAGCGCAAAGAGTCCCGCCGCGGCCGGCAACATTATGAACATAAGCGACTTGACGCTGGATGCGAGCGTGCTTCGCGCGCCATCGATATCTCCCTTGGCGAATAGACCGGCGAATGTAGGCAAAAGGACAGTACCAAAAGCGACGCCGATTATTCCTAAAGGCAAATCCATCAAACGCTCGGCGTAGCCTATTACCCCAGCCGCCCAAGGGCTTGCTATTTGTGCGAGGAATTGGTCGAGCATATAGTTTATCTGAATCGCGCCGGCGCCAAGCGCTGCAATTGCTATATTATGCCAAACGAGCCTTACTTTCTCATCACCCCACCCTGCGAAAGAAAGACGTGGCGTTATACCAGCTTTAGCCATGCACCAGAACATGAAAAACATCTGCACGGCACCAGCGACCAATATCGCCATCGCGACTCTATGAATTCGCTGATCTAGCCGCATGCCGGGGAAAAATGAAATCCAAACAAGAATTCCAATCCAGAATATATTCAAAATGCACGGCATGAAACTGGAAGCTCTAAATTTGCCTAGCGCATTCATTACTCCCATGCCGAAAGCGGCGCCGCAAATAAATATCATATAAGGAAGAAGCGTTTTAACCAACCTAATCGTTAGTTTCAAGCGCTCCATATCTTGTAATCCAAGCTCGTTACGGAATTTTACTACTACCTCAAGCGAACCCATTGCGATAAGGACTATCGCGCCCAGCATCAATAGCACCATCGTCATTACGCTTCGCGCGAGTTTCGCAGCCTTCTCGAGCGTTTCAGATTCTACAGAGCCTTTGAAGATTGGAACAAACGCCGCCGTCAAAGCGCCTTCGCCAAACAACTTTCGCGCCGCGTTTGGAATTGCAAAAGCCAATGTAAAAGCGCTTTGCTCTACCCCGGCGCCTATAAGGCGAGATTGAAACATTTCTCGTACAAGGCCAAAAACACGCGATAGGGCAGTAAAAGCCCCAACTATCATCGTGTTTTTCAATATCCCTTTAGATTTGGCCATACGCTGATTCTTGGTGCCGGAGACGGGACTCGAACCCGTACGCTGAAAACTCAGCAAGGGATTTTAAGTCCCTGGTGTCTGCCATTCCACCACTCCGGCTAGCAAGATTGCGCAAATTATACCAAATTTTCCGAAAAAATGCTACAGTGAATTGTTATTTACTAATCTTTAGGTCTACTCTAGCCTTCTTTTCGTCGGTAACCATCTCTACGCCGGGAATATAGCCAATTAGCGAGATGAGCTCGCCGCAAACAATGCCCCTCTTCGCTTTTGCATCATATATCTCGCAGTTCGTCAGGTTTTTATCGACGCCATTATCGATAAAGAGCTCTGTGAAGCCTACGCAAGCATCGATTTCGCGGCCACCCGCCTTGACTGTAAGCGTTGGCGCATAAGGAGTAGGGCTAAGCTTCCTCAGCCATTTCTTCGAGCCAGGGATTTTCTTATCAACGGAATATTCGAGATTCCCGCCCGCTGCCTTGATCGCCGCGAGGACCGGCTCGTAAGCGCATACTACGCCTGTGTTATCATCGGGCTTGGCCGGGGCGCCGAGCCCTTTGGCGAATTTGACCTGCTCGCCGTTCACGTAGACTTTGTATTTGATTGGCGCGGCCTTGACGCCTTCAAGGTCCTGAAACGCCTCTACGCTCGACTTGCGAGCATACGACTTCGCACTTGCAGGCATCTCTTGCGACATCTCGGCGAGTATGCCGCCCTTGCACTCTACCGGCTTCGACTCTAGCGCTACAACACCTGCTTGGCTTCCACCCTCCAAGCGCCATTTCAAATTCACCTTGCCGGGCGTGCGGCCAGCCTTGACGAATACTCTAGCTATACCGCATTCGAGATTCACCCAATCTTTGCCGACGGGCGAGGTTTCATCGAATGTACCTGAATTCCATCCGCCCATGAATACGGCGTCGCCTTCGAGTTTGAACGAAATCTTGTCGCTCGCGTAGGGATGAATTGTATAATTCGCATCGCGAAGCGCGAAATCGACTACCGCGATATCGCTGCCATCCGCAAGCCACCCCTTCGGACCTGTCAAAACTTTGATCTCTATCGCCCCTTTCCCTTCGAATGTCCGCTCGCTCGCCTTGGCGATTACATTCCCATCGCGGTCGCGCGCAATCGCTTCGACTACTCCCGATTCCGTTACATCGATATTTTCGAAAGCGTAGATGAAGATGCTATCTGGCTTCGAATTCACGCCCTTCGACTTGCCGTTTACGAGAAGTTCTACCGAGGCGCAATGTGCAGAGCCGATTACATACACGGTCTTGTGGAGAGGGTCTCTTTGGGCTTTCTCACCCGTCTCTTCCATGAAGTGGCCATTATATTTCTTGAGGGGATACCAATAAGTCTCGGCAGTAAGTTTAGGATAACTCCAGTGACCTACAATCATTACAGCAGGATCTTCAGATTGCATTACCCTAAAGACATTGAAGTTTTCTTTCGGCAATCTTACCGCATCAACTCTTCCGGACGAGCGGCAGTTTTCGCTGAAAGAGTTGCGGCCGTGCTGGTTAGAGTCGGTCCAGCAAAGCGCCGCGCAGCAGGTATACGTCTTTGCGCGATTGCCGGAATTGCGCGATGAATAAAACCCAGCGTATTCTTTCGCGGTCGAGAGAGCAAAATCTTCTTGCGTCTGGTCGTATACGTCGTAGCCGGCTTCCTTCTTGCCGCCATTCAGGAATTTGCCGCGATAGTCGTAGTCCGGCGGCGTATAGTCATCCCACGAGCGGCGTGGAGATTCCTGGCGCGCATACTCGGTTTCCATTATCGGCATGAACTTTCCGAGCTCGCACATCGATTCGAAAGCCGACGCTTCGTGGCGGTGGAGCATCGTTCCGACATACTCGGCCTCTTTTATCTCGTTCTTCTCCGAGAGGGTCCGGCTACCCATAAAACGATACCCATCCGGGTCGATGAGGTACTTTAGCTCTACCATCTCCCTCATGTGAGCGGGGGAAATCTTGTTGTTGCCCGCTTCCCAGAATATGATCGAGGGCGAATTGCGGAAGTATATCATCACGTCCCTCATCGCCTCGACGCGCTGCGCCCAGCTACGCCCTTTCGCGTCCCCTTCCTTGTCGCCGGCAGGACACGCGTTGACGACGCCGAACTTATCGTATGCGCGAACCGGCGCGGGCTTCGGCGCTACATGCATCCACCTCACGAAATTCGCGTTCGAGGCGCGAATAAGCGCCGCATCGTAATCTTGCAGCCAATCGGGAGCGATTCCGATCGCCGCCCATTCGTCCGTCGCACGCTGCGCATAGCCCGGCAGCCATACATTCTTGCCGTTGATCTTGAGCCCGCCTTGTTCGGCGTTGAATTCTACATGCCTGAAGCCGGTCCTGATCGTTTGCTTGTCGAGCATCTTGCCGTTTAGGTCAACTAGCTCTATCGTTACATCGTAAAGGCGAGGAGTATCCGGAGACCAGAAAACAAGGCCACTCGCTTCCACGCTTTGGTTCAAATATACGACATCTGGCGATACGATTCTCGTCGGCGCGGGGTTTTCGCTATAGATGTCGCTCTCGAGCGATGTCAAAAATACTTTGCCAGCATCTTTCGCAGGTTTTATGATTGTCGAATGCGAATTCTTCTCGAGAACCTTCGGCGCGGTCTTTCCGGATGCATCGGCGATCGTAATCTTGACTCTCGCATCTACATCAGCCGCGCTCTCGTTGCGGACTTCCGCCTTCACGTTTATCTTCGCCGTCCCCTTCTCGAAATCGAAATTTTCAGCCGTAATATATGTGCCCATAGTCTTAAGGTTGTTATAATATGGAAGCGTGAAATAAGTCTTCGTTGGCTTAGTGACGAGTTTCACATTGCCGACGAGGCCGCCCTGCACTTCGTTGAAATCGGTCGTATTCCACTGCCACCCGTCGCCGGACATATCGCCAGGCTCGTTGCCGGGGCGCGTCTCCTTCGCGAAAATCTTCGTGCCTCTCATCGCCGTATTATCCGTAGCTACCGCAATGAGGTTCTCGCCTTCCTTCAAAAGCTTCGTTACATCGTAGGCGGTCGGCGCGATTCCGGCTTCATAGTAGCCCGCGAACTCGCCGTTCACCCAGACGTATATGGTCTGGCGCACGGTCTCGAATGTAAGAAATGCCTTGCCTTGCGGCGCAGAATCGAGGGTAAAGACCTTGCGATAGAACATCATCCCGCGCTTGAAACTCGCTTCGCCCGGATCAACCGCGTGGTTGTCGAAGCTATCGTGCGCATTCACGGGATGCGGCACGCTCACAAGTTGCCAATCGCTATCGTCATAGTTTGCGACATTGAAAGGAATCGAGCCCTTCTCGACGCTCTTCATAGCATTCGCAAGGGGAATCGTATCGTTCGCCCAGCTGAAACGCCAATCGGCATTAAGATTGAATTCTTCGGCATCTGCAACCTGTGATACAAACCCGGTGAGCGCCGCGCATAAACCAACAAAAAACTTTTTAGCAATTTTCATGTCGCTATTATATCATTTTTTTACCCTGATGTCTAGTACACCAGCGGCTATAAAAAGGGGAACAAGCCCCCTAGACCCAGAGGAGTAAATTTGTTATAATACGCGCCCATGTACAGTGAAAAGATTATTGTAAGAGTCAGCGCCGATGCCCTAGTCGCGCCAAAGCAAGCCGCCGCAGTCGAGAAACTCCTCGCGGATGGTTGCACAGTCCCTTTTATCGCAAGATACCGCAAAGAAGCACATGGTAATCTAGATGAAGTCAAAATTACCAAAATCAAAGAGCGCCTAGAATATTATGGTGAGCTTGAGGATAGAAAAAAGACGATTCTAAAATCTATCAACGAACAAGGCAAGCTCACTGAAGAACTGGAGCGAGAAATCGAAAACTGCTTCGTAAAGACTACTCTTGAAGATATCTACCAGCCCTTCAAACCAAAACGCCGCACCCGCGCACAGGTCGCAAAAGAAAAAGGATTCGAGCCTTTGGCCGAGGCTATTTGGAATGGAGAAGCGCCAGATGCCCCCGAAGAAGATTTGCAATATGCACGCGATATAATCGCCGAAAAAATCGCCGATAATTCAATCGTCCGTGGACTAGTCAGAAGAGCCTTTGCGACAAAAGGCGTTGTAAAAAGCGAAGTCGCAAGCCCCAAACCGGCCGAGCCGACGAAATTCGAGCAATATTATGATTTTTCCGAACCAATCGCGACTATCCCAAGCCATAGATATCTCGCAATACGCAGAGGACAAAAAGAAGGCATTCTCTGGGTTCGTCTTGAAGTGGATAAAGATCCCATAATTGATGAAATCATAAAAGCGATCGATAGAGACGGCGAACAAATCCGCATCGCCGCGCTTGATGCATACAAAAGACTTCTCGCGCCCAGTTGTGAAATCGACGTGACTGTAGAAAAGAAGATGGAAGCCGATAGAGCGGCTGTAGAAGTCTTTGCCGAAAACCTTCGCCATCTTCTGTTGGCAAGCCCACTTGGCGAAAAATCCGTACTTGCGCTTGATCCTGGCATAAGGACCGGATGTAAAGTCGCGATGCTTAATTCTACCGGCAAATTCCTCGGCAAAGCCGTCATATACCCAACGCAAAATCCTCAAGAAGCAGAAAAAGCGATTGGAATAATCGTTCAAAAATATTCTCCTCAGGCTATTGCGGTCGGCAATGGTACGGCTGGAAGAGAGACGGAATCGTTTGTCAGAAACACACTAAAAAAGCTCGGCCGAACAGATATCATAACTGTAAGCGTATCAGAATCTGGCGCATCGGTGTATTCTGCCAGTGAAATCGCACGAAAAGAATTCCCCGACCTCGATTTGACGATTAGAGGCGCCATATCAATCGGCCGCCGCCTCCAAGACCCTCTCGCGGAATTGGTGAAAATCGACCCCAAAGCCATTGGTGTCGGACAATACCAGCACGATGTCCACCAACCCCTCCTCGGCGCCAAGCTAGATGAAGTTGTAGTAAGCTGCGTAAATGGCGTTGGCGTAGAACTAAACACCGCCTCTGCTCCGCTCCTAGAGAGAGTTTCCGGCGTCGGGCCGACTCTTGCCAAGTCCATAGTAGAATGGCGCAATGAGCATGGACGCTTTACTTCTCGCAGCCAACTTCTCGAAGTAAAGGGGCTTGGTTCGAAAGCGTTTGAACAATGCGCCGGCTTTTTGCGCATCAGAGGCGCAATCAATCCGCTCGATTCAAGCGCAGTTCACCCCGAGCGATATAAACTCGTTGGAGAAATCGCAAAAGACTTAGGTCTGAGCGTCGGCGCGCTTGTCGGCAACTCCCTAGCCGCCAAGAAAATCGATATCAAACGCTATATTACAAATGAAGTAGGCGAACCGACTTTGAAAGATATCGTCGCCGAACTCGTGAAACCCGGTCGCGACCCGCGCGCAACTTTCGAACCGCCAAAATTCCGTGATGATGTTACGAAAATCGAGGATGTCAAGGAAGGACAAAAACTCGAAGGCATTGTAACAAACGTAACGCAATTCGGCGCGTTCGTGGATATAGGAGTACACCAAGATGGGCTCATTCACATCTCTGAGCTCTCCGATAATTATGTAACGGACCCCAAGAGCATTGTCAAGACGGGTGATAAAATAACGGTCACCGTTATTGGCGTAGATGTCGCACGCTCGAGAATTTCTCTTTCCGCAAGGAGCAAACCTTCCTTCAGCACAAATGCTTCATCTTCAAGCGCCGCAGAGAGTATGAGAAATTCTTCATCTCCAAGACGACCGAATTCTTTCGCCCGTTCCAGCCAATCATCCGGCTTCAGCTGCAACCCCTTTCAAGGACTGTAGCAATCAGCCGCCGGGTGGGCAGCGCTAGGCTTGCCGCCCTCCCCTGAACATCTGAACATGACTTCTTGGTCGAAGGTTGCCTCAAATTTTTGAACCTACTCGCGCCTTGGGCGAAGGTAGCCTCAAATTTTTGAACCTACTCGCGCCCTGGGCGAAGGTAGCCTCAAATTTCTGAACCTACTCGCGCCCTGGGCGAAGGTAGCCTCAAATTTCTGAACCTACTCGCGCCCTGGGCGAAAGTAGTCTCAAATTTTTGAACCTATTTGCGCCTAGAGTTGAAGGTTGTTTATTGTTGCCAATGTAAAAATGTTGCTAATTGGGATTGGAGAGTTTAGTTGTAGTTATAGATTGGAATTGTTAAACATAGAAAAATTTTTGTTCCTAAAAACTGACGGGACAAGCGCGGCCCTACCCGATGGCCACGGGGCGAAGAGCCTTTAACCTAAAAAGAGCGCGAGGTTTGCGCAAGCGACCGCATCGTAGAGTCCGTCATGCCATGTTCTTTCGCCGAGTTGTGGCACTAGGCCAAATAGATCGCAAACATCGCCAAGTTTATAGCTTGGCAAATTCTTGTATCTTGCCTTGGTAAGTTTCAAGGTATCGATCCAAGGTCCCCAAGACGTAAGCGGGGCAATGCGGCGAAGAATCGTCCTTTCGCACGCGATATTGTGCGCGACTAGCGTGCGAGATTCGAGATATGGCGCAAAACTTTCCCATTGTGACATCATTGGCTCGAAATCGGGTGTTAGAGCGGTTCCGAAAAACCACTCGCGCATTTCCACAATCTCGCCATTTTCCACAACGGCGATGCCTAGTTGCCACGGGTCGTTATCCCTACAGCCATCGTAGCCAGTAGTTTCGAAATCGAGAGCTGTAAAAGATAGCGCCATTATATTTTCTCGCCAACTACAAGCCAGTGGGGCATGGGGGGCGGGGCTTTAAGTGTCTCCTCAGCTACAAATCCGGCTTCATTCATCCAAAGCTTTAGTTCCGAATCCGAAAACACCCAACCGTTTTCCGTCGTTAGAGCCATATTTAGACCAAAGAGCGCAGAAAATTTCGGCGAAGTTTTGGTATGATCGGTCATCATATCGAGCACAAAAACGTTGCCGCCTTTCTTCAGCGCTTTATTAGCCCTTTTCAATATATCGACAATCATCTCGGGCGATTCTTGGTGAAGACAACCAAAGAGAGTAACAAAATCATACTCGCCTTCTTCATATTCGTCGGTATGGTAATCACCAGCCCTACATTCTATACAATCGCAAAAGCCGGCGTCAAGTACGTATTTTTTCGCTTCATTACTAATCGGCGCCAAATCTACGCTTGTGCACTTAAGGGCGGGATTTGCCTTGCACATCAAAATCGCGTAAGCTGCCGGACCGCCGGCGAGATCCAAGACTTTACCTTCGAGCTTGCCAAGCATAGGAACAATTCCGCGGCCTATGGCCATCGCTCTCGAAAACATCGCGGAGGCGAACATTTTTGTTCGCGCGTCGTCTTCACCTAGATGAATTTCGGGCTTTTCCACGGGACGAGAGGTCTTTACGAATTGAGCGAGCTTTCCCCATGCCGGATACACATCGCGATTATAGCGTATAGCATTAGTCAAATCGGCAGGCGCGCCAGGAATAAGCGCTAGACGCGATGCGCTAGTATTCGAATATACGCCATCGGCGGATTTTTCAAGCAGCCCTTCCGCGACCAATGCATCAAGCATCAAGCACATCGCGCGATTATCCGCCTCGATTTCGCCTTTTTCGATTCGAGAAAAAATATCGCAATCTATCGCGGCGAAAAGAAGCGCACTAGAATAATATGCGCTAGCCATCTCTACGATATCTTGAACAGATTTCATCTATAGACCTCCTCTAAAAGTTTTTTGCATTTCCCGCAGTGCTTGCAATCGTTTGCCTGCGGACAATCCCTGACCTGGTGCCACAGCGAAGATGGGCGGTCGAACGATTTATTATCGAACGATTTCGCAAAAGTGTGCGCGGGATCCATAAGAAGAGCCAAATTGCCGTCATAATCACATGTAGCGTAAGCGTTGATAATCGCTTCGGGGTCTGGATGACGGCGAGTAGCAAGCTTAACGATATCTACATATTTTTCATATTCACGCATGTCCTCGGGTCTAAGCCAAGTCGCTCTCAAGAAATCTTCTTCGTTTCCTTGCGAATACCTAGTCTTGCAGAGGAAAAACGAAAAATCATATTTTGAAGAAGCGGCGATATCTTCGGAACGTCTTCCATCGCCATGGCCGTGAAGATTATCGTGGAAAGTCTGAAACGGACACTGCCTCAAGCAACCGGAATTTGCCTGCATGCCAAGCATTTTATTGTTTGCTTTCGCCCAGGCGGAAACTTCCGCGACTTTCTTGATATCTCTTTGGATTTCTCGAGAAATATAAAAAGAATCGAATAGGTCAAGGACGCTTTCGAAGCCGACCGTTCCATGAACACGTATATTAACGCTCCAGCGAATTTTTATATTGGGATAGTGTTTGCGCAATACCTTTGCAATAAACGGCGAGGTAGTAGTTGCGCAATCAGGATTTAGGCCTTTCTCGCACATTTCATCGATGTTGCGTCTTACGAAATCGGCTAGGGTGGTCGAAATAGCTTGGTCGCCATAGCAATTTGCGTTAAATAGCGTATCGAGTTCGATACCATTGGCGCGAGCCCAATTCAAATCTGCAAACAATCTTTCTTTTACTTCTGGAGTAAAATCCGGCGCCGGACGGCAAGACAAAACTCCAGGCCAAGCGAAGAAGATTTCGCGAATTCTATCGAGATGCTTGGCGCAGATTTCCTGAAACGGCGCATTGTAGAAATATCCGACTGCTAATTTACGTCTCTCCATAAGCTACTTCGCATGGCCGGCCATGCGTCCCTTTTACATTGCCACGACAGAATAAAAACAATTCCTTCGGATCAAAGCCTGGTTTGTTGTGTATATCAACATGTGATGCCCAGTCCGGCGCTTCACAGGATTTACTCCACCATGAATATTCGCACCAGCCACCCTTCTTGGCAAGAAGAATATCATCATACCCCTCCGGCGCTTTATCATAATTGCCAGAAGAAAGAAGGATTTGTTTAGCCATTTCCTTTTCTTCGCCGACCAGCAGGCATATTTCGTGGTCGCAAATCGCGAATGCTTTCGACGAATAGAAATCGGGGTATTGCATCTTGCCGATTTTTCTAGTCGTGAAGAGGCCTGCTTGGCGAAGAGTAAAATTCGGGTGACAGGGCGGCATCGTAGCTGGCGTTATTTCGTAATCGCCCGTGACGACTAGCTTCGCGCCGCGAACGCGGCAAAATGTCGCGACGCGCTCGAGTTGGCGCTTGAAATCTTCGAACGCGGCTAAATCTTGACGGGAATCGGGACCATATGCTTGCGCCGCGTAATCAAGCGTCGGCAAATATAGATAAGCTTCATCTACATCTCGATATTCAATTGCCGCCTCGAAATAATCTATGCACTGATGGCCGATTTTGGAAGAAGCTAACGGACCCCAATAGCGAAAAAGCTTGAATTTGGAAGCTTTTTCTTCGAGAATTTGGGCGAGCGCACTCGGTTTTGTGTAGCACGACATAATCATTCCGCCGCCATGTTTATGAATAGGCGCGGGCGAGACGATTACGTCGGCCTTTTCGCCGAGCGACTGCTGAAAGAAGAAGAGACCGGTGCTTTCATCCCAAATCCTTTCCCCTTTCACGAGTTTGGCGCTTTGCTCCCAGAACGAAGGCTTTTGCAGATCTTCAAACCATACGCCATTAGAAAGCATTCCGTGCTCAAGTGGAGCCTTACCCGTCCTTAGGGAAGCCTGCGCGGGACAAGTGACTGCCGGGAATACGCTTGGCCGAGGGGAAAAACGAATACCCGCGATATTTTGGGCATTACGCCTCTTTAGCATATTCCAGCCTAAGCCCGCGGCAATTACAGTAAGCTTTTTCATGACGCGCTTACTCCTTTCGCTGTCTCTTTAAGGATTCTAAGCGCCAATAACAGGACTGCGCCCGCAATCAACAGAGGTTTTATCAGAAACACCATCAGCAATACGAGCTGAATATAAATCACGCTGCCGATCAAAATCCCCACACGGCGTTTTTTCGCTTCATCGAATTCTTCACCTTCAGAATATTTCGTGACGAAAGCAAAGTATGCGCTCCAAATCGCTATCGCGGCGATGAGCGCGGCGAATCGCCAAGTCTCGAGATAACGCAATGACGAGCCGAAAGTCGCGGCCGCGCCGCAAAACACATTCGCGCCGCGGCAAAAGCCCATGAGGAAAATATTCTTCGTGCGATTATAGATAAACGCCGCGATAAGAATAAAGGCGGCCGCAAGCCACCAAAGAAGTGGAAGCTTGGCGATACAGGCAAAAATAACAACGCCTAAACAGCAAAGCACTCGAGAAAGATTCGCCGAGCTTAATGTAATTTCACCATCCGGAATCGGCCGAGCTTTATCGGTAGATGCGCCGACAACATCATTATCGGCGAGCCCTGCCATATAGATTAGGATGGCATCTAACGTCGCGACAGCGAGATTTACGTAGAAACCGCTCGCAAGAGCACCCGCCCCGCAAGCGCAAATCGCTGCGCCGACTAACAAATCGCCTGGTACAGTCGGCAAATTCACTACACGAAAAAATTTGAGCCATCCTTTTATCATACTGCGCACGCCACCTTTCCGCCAGTTTCAATCTCCGAAGCGATATACGAAAGCGAACCAGTTCGCGAATCGAGCAAGCGGCATGTCGCATCCAGCTTCGCTATCGCCTTGGAGCGCTCTTTAGGGTCGTCAAGCCACTGTTCGAGAATCGCGCTAAGATTATCGGCTGTAAAATCTTCTTGCAACAACTCCGGCATTGGAGTAGTCTTATCTTCCGGCAGAGATTTTTCCCATATGATATTGGCTAACCCTATATGGTGAATTTCTTTTACGAATCTTCTAACAAGCCACGCGAACAGCGCGCCGACTCTATATACAAGAACAGTTGGGCACCTAGAGAGCGCTGCTTCCAATGTAGCCGTGCCCGATGCGACCGCGGCGACATCCGCCCTTTGCAAAACTCTTCTCGCCTCGCCATCGAACACTGTTATCGATAGGCTTTGCGGCTTCGCGCAACGCTTCAAGATTTTCCCGATCGCTGATTTCGCGCCGGGATTCGCAGCGGGAATTTCGATTTTTATATTCTTCAATCTATTCGCAGCTTCGAGCATTACGGGCAAATTTCTTTCGACTTCAGACAATCTACTGCCTGGCAACAGCGCGACGACGCGCGATGACAAACCTTGATTCCTATGAGATACTTGCTCGACTAACGGATGGCCAATAAACTCGGCGAAGCCCGGTTTGTAAAGCGCCGGCTCAAACGGGAAAAAGCAATATAATTTATCAAGCGAAGCTTCGATCTTCGGTATGCGCCCTTTCTTCCACGCCCAAACCTGCGGCGATACTATGTGAACGGCGCGTATGCCTCGCGACTTTGCAAAGGCAGCAAGTTTCAAATTCATTCCCGGGTAATCAATTGTGCATACGACATCTGGGCGCCATTCGATAATTGCCTTTTCCATCGTCCTCTTTACTCGCAAGAAAAAACCGATTCTCTTCAAAACAGCCCATAGACCCATTACAGCCAAATCGGAAATCGAAAACCCGTAATCTTCATACCCGCGAACCTCGTGGGAGGCGGCCAAATGTCGCTTTATTCCATTTGCGTAAAGAACGCCAGATTGCTCTCCTGCCAGCAGTAGAATTTTCATGGTCTTAAAGGCGCGTAGGGAAGTCCAGATTCGATACCGATTATCGCAATCGAGTGTTTATTTGCGTAAGTCAAAGTTTCTTCTTTATTGAGCAGCACCAATCGGCCAGCCTGAAAAGCAAGAACCGTAGCGCCGGCTTTTTTCATCGTCTTTAGAGTCTTTAAGCCGGCGACGGGGATATCGAAGCGCATATCGTGGCCGACTCTCGCCGCCTTGAAGACGATAGACCCCTTTCCGCCGAGTTTGCCGCCTCGCTTGATTGCAGCATTTGTTCCTTCGAAAGCTTCGACGGCAAGGACCATTCCGCGCTTCACCATTACGGTTTGGCCGACATCATGATTGCCGACGTCTTTCGCGACATTCGCGGCGTGGATTATATCGGAATATTCCTCTTTCGTCGGTTCACGTGAAGTCAATAGGCCGGCGCCGGGCATATTGCCATCCATAAAACAACTAGCCGGCAAAGTCTTGATACCAAAGTCAGTCATCTTCTCGATAAGCTTGCCGAAGATCGTATGTGCGGTTTTTACATCAAGCTCATTGAGCCAAGCTTTCACTTCGTCATCGAATCTGCCGCGGAAAAGCGAAAGAGGGTTAACTTGGCCCGCGAGGATCAGGCCATCGTAATTTTTTGCAGCAATTCTTTTTATTCCCTCGGCGATTCCGCCAAGAGTTACCCAATCCACATTGTCAGCCGCCCGGCAAGTGGCGCGCCAGGTCGAACCTTTAATCGCCACGACATCAATCTGACCGGCATCGGCCTTTTTTGCGCCTTCGACGATTAGACGAGGGTAGTCGCCCGACCCGGCAACGATAACATACTTCTTATTTCCCATGTACGGCGTATATTATATCAAAATTTCGCATTTTCCGCAACGCCCAGACCCCATAAATAAAAGAGTCGCGGGAATAGTAAAATCTACCATTGAAGAGAAGGAAGAATTTTGGTATAATATGCGATGTCTTGGGGCTTTTGCATAGTCCACTGATGGTGATGTTGTGGTGCGGAGGCCTCGAGGATTGCGGGGCAATTGATATGAAGAAAAAAATCGCTTTGTTCGCTATCGTTATATGCGCTTTTACACTAGCGAAAACCGAAGCGCAAGAAGAATCAAAACCGCTCTCGAAACGAGAGGCGGCAATTGTAGATATCGCCTCGTCACTCGCGCGCGGAGAGCAAAAATCGCTCGCATTGGCTTTTAAGGAAGCTTTTGGCACAGGGCTAACATTGAATGAAGCTAAGGAAATCATCTCGCAACTATATGCGTATTGCGGCTTTCCGCGCGCGTTGAACGCCGCCGCGACCCTTAGGATAGTCGCGGATGATTTAAACCCTAGGGAAGGTCCGCGGCCAGGCCCACTTCCGCAAGGCCCTTCTATTGTTTTTGGGACAGCCGTGCAAACGAAACTTTGCGGTCGCGAAGTGAAAGGCGGAATATACAGTTTCGTCCCGCAACTTGACGAATATCTAAAAGCACATCTTTTCGGTGATATTTTTGCAAGAGATACTCTAACTTGGAGAGAAAGGGAAATCGCGACATTGGGCGCGCTTGCAGCAAGAAACGATACCGAACCTCAGCTGAAAGCGCATCTTAAAATCGGGCAGAACGTAGGGCTTAAAGAAGAGACGATGCGTGAAATAGTCAGACATGTTCAGGTGCCCTCGAACCCTGACTCGCTTAGCGCCGATTGGTCGATTTTCGCAGTTGGCCAAGCCAATAGCGCATTCAAGAACTATTTCAATGGCAATAGTTACAAGAACGAGCTTTCGTGCGAAAAGCTCGCAATTTCCACGATAACATTCGAGCCTGGCGCGCGAAACGATTGGCATATTCACCATGCGACATCAGGCGGTGGGCAGATTCTTATCGTTACTGCAGGCAAAGGGATTTATCAAGAAGAAGGCAAGGCGCCGCAACTAATCAAGCCGGGAGAAACAGTAAATATTCCCGCCAATACAAAGCATTGGCATGGCGCCGCACAAGATTCGTGGTTTCAACATCTCGAAATAGAAGTCCCCGGCGAAGAATCTTTTACGGAATGGTGCGGCGAAGTCGATAATGTAACATATACGAAGGCTTGGGGCGAGATAAAATGAGAACAATTCCCTTAATTCATTGCTTCGACCGCAACTATGTAATGCCTGCTGCCGTCTGCTTTCAGACGCTTCTCGAGAATGCTAAATCTAAAGACACAATCTATTCTCTACGGGTCGTCGGCGATTTGGCTGAACCAGACGAGAAGTTTCTTCGCCAAATTGTCGAAAAATTCCCCAATGGCGAAATAGCTTTCAGAAAACCTGCCGCACTGGGGCTAGACGACAGCGCTCTTCCAGCGAAAAGCCATTTTTCGCTTGATCTCTACAATAAACTCGCCCTTCCGGAACTGTTTCCGGAATTTGACAAGGCTATAGTCGCCGATGTTGATGTTATATATCTTGACGACATAGCCAAAGCCTTCGACTTTTTCGATTTCGACGACGACAATCTTCTCGGGGGGGTCTGGGATCTAGGCTACGCCGCATATCACAAAGAGGCGCTCTTCCCGACCGGCCGCCCTTTCATCAAAAAATATTCCCGCAATTGGACAAACGAAGAACTGGACCTGCTCAAAATCGGCGCGGGATTCGTCGTATACAACATGTCCGCCTTGCGAAATGGCGCATACGCGAAAAAGTGGATTGATTTCGCGAAGAAGAATTCCTATAGAGCCCTTCTCCCGGAACAAGAAGCGTACAACATCGTTTGCAAAGAGAAAATCAAACTTCTGCCGCTTAGGTTCATGGCGGTCGCCGAGCACTACTCTCGCTACACGGCAATGAGCGAAGCGGAAAAAACTGCGAATCCCGCCTGGGACGAAATGTTCGGCGAAATGGTCCAGCTCCATTACGCCTCGAAAATCAAGCCGTGGAAATACCCATCCTCCCCCTGCGCAGATCTCTGGTTCGCCGCATGCGCAAGAGCTGGCGCAATCGAAGCGTGGCGAAAATTCTATGCGACGTTTTCCGCTTCGATGTCCGAAGAGTCCCTCGAAAAGAAAGTATTCGAAATGCGTATGGGCCGGTTCCATCTTAAACTTTCGAAAGAAAGGAAGCCGAGGAAAAATGTCTGAAATCCTGATAGGCCCCCCACGCCTGGAAGGCGGATGTCTTTGCGCAGATATTACGCAAGATGGCGCAACAAAAACCTGTTGGTTCAAGACAAGCGATAAATATTCGAAATATCTCGTCGCAGAAAGAATCGACGCATTCCTCGTTGGTCTTATACCCCTTATTGCTCGCTCCGGCGGAAAGGCCTCTTCCCGCGCACCGGTTTCCGCATATCTTAAGCACAATCTTGAGCATGTTCTCGCCAATACATTGCCGCTTTTCGATAAATCGCTAAGCCCGCTAGAAATTTCAGCGCCGATCGACGATACGAACTTTCATCCCGAGCATGTTGGCACAGGCGCTTCCTGCGGAATAGATTCCATGGCGACTCTGGCCGAATACTCGACGGCCGATACTCCTCGTGCTCTTAAAATAGATACGCTCGCCTTCTTTGACGTCGGGTCGCACGGCGATGTGGAAAACGCTTCGAATCAAGAAAGAGAAAAGCGCGACCAGCTCGCGCGCGGCAGAAAAGCGAATGTCGAAAATTTCGCACGCGAAGTCGCATTGCCTCTCATGGAAGTCGAATCGAATATCTATGAATTCGGCGGCGGCTTCAAGCATATCAACATCCACACTTTCAGAAGCGCCTCCGCCGTCCTCGCTCTCGGCAAAATGTTTTCGGCCTATCACTACGCGAGTGCATATCTCATAAGCGAATTTAAACTTTCGAGCAAGGCGCTCGCTAAAGCGGATGAATTTCTATTGCGGTGCCTTTCTACGGAATCTACCCGATTCTACTCCGCGCTCCCTTCGCTATCACGCCAGGATAGAACAAAAATCGTCGCTTCATTTGCCCCTGCGAAGAAATATCTGAATGTATGCGTAAAAGAAGTGGATAACTGCGGCAAGTGCTTCAAATGCGTGCGGACAATGTTCCAGCTTGAACTTGAAGGCGCGCTAGACGAATTTTCACAAGTCTTCGATGTCGAATCGTATAAAAAGCGTCGCGCGAAAACCTTGCACACAATCGGCAAGGATGTCAACTACCACCGCGAATATCTCAAGGAACTGAAAGAGAATCCCGGAAGAATTCCATATGGAAAATTCCGCTTCCGCCTGGCGCTTCTCAAAGGCGCGCTATCCCGTAAATTCGTTGCGGCGAGGAAAAAGATGTTTTCTTCCGGGTGTAAAGCCTAATGAAACCCATGAATCTATATTGGGCGAATGGCCAAGCGAATTTTGGCGATAGTGTAGCGCCTGAGCTCGTGAAGTTTTTGTTCAGGCGCGATGTAGTCTGGGCTAGCAAATGGCGTGCTAATCTTTTATCAATCGGTTCTCTTCTCGGTTGGGCTTTACTAAAGCCAGGCAAAGACGGCTTTCAGGGGATTGTCGATACTTGGCGAATGAAACTACGCCGCTTAATCACGCCGAAAATCGTCATCTTCGGGACGGGATTTCTCTCTAACCCCTTCGCGGACGACGCTTTGGCGCCATCAATTCGCAGAACACCAGATGTAATTGCTCTTAGAGGCGCAAGGTCGTTCGAAATCATTAAGAGGCTAGGGTTAGCGGCTAATGCTAAGCAAATTGCGCTAGGCGACCCAGGGCTATTCTTTTCGGATTTATGGCCTGATATAAAAAGAAATTCTTCGCCAAATGCCAAACGCGGCTATATTCCACACGAAAGCGAATGGGCCAAGTCTAGTTTTCAACATCTTCGCCTCAATCACCCCGAGCTTGCATATATAGATGTAAGGATGCCTCCTCGCGAAGTATTTTCGGCAATTGCGAATTGCCGCGAAGTATTTTCTTCGTCTCTACACGGCCTAATCGCCGCAGATTCTTTAGGCATACCAAATCGCTGGGTGAAGCTAACTATCGATGGCAGATCTGAAGAAGACAACCGATTCAAATTCGATGATTACTATTCTGCATTTGGCGAGACGAGGGAACCCTGCAATATAAACGACATTCCAAATATTGATATTGGAACGCAAATAGCAAGCGAAAAAATAGCTGAACGCAAGGCCGAACTTCTATCGGCGCTTGAAAAACATCTCAAAAATTTATAGAAATACGAAAGTCAGACATTATAATGAAAAAGAACAATAGTAAAGCTACATGCAAAACCGCAACGAAATTGACAGTCGTCGAGAAAATTCTCGCCTCGCATATTGTCAATGAAGAATCTAGCGGCGAATCCGAAATTGCAATAAGAATCGACCAAACCCTAACGCAAGATGCAACTGGCACAATGGCCTACCTGCAATTTGAATCGATGGGAGTAAATTCGATCAAGAATGATTTGGCCGTGAGCTATGTCGACCACAATACCGTGCAAATCGGATACGAGAATGCCGATGACCACGATTTCCTCGCATCAATCGCAAAGAAGTACGGAATAATCTATTCGAAAGCCGGCAATGGGATTTGCCACCAACTACATTTGGAGCGCTTCGGCAAACCCGGCACCACCCTTCTAGGTTCAGATTCCCATACACCGACGGGTGGCGGAATCGGACAGCTCGCAATAGGCGCCGGCGGCATAGATATCGCAGTAGCTATGGCTGGCGGAGCTTTCCATATCCCGACACCAAAAATCAGAGCGATAAAGCTGAAAGGAAAGCTCAAGAATGGAGTAAGCGCCAAAGATATTATTCTGAAAGTGCTCGAAAAATTCGGCACCAAGGGCAACGTAGGTTGGATATTCGAATACACCGGCCCTGGGGTAGCGGCGCTAGATGTCCCTAGCCGCGCGACGATAACGAATATGGGTGCGGAACTCGGCGTAACAACGAGCGTTTTCCCTTCGGACCAAACGACGCGCCGATTCCTCGCCGCGCAAAAGCGCCTGAAAGATTGGGTTGAAATTACAGCTGATAAAGGCGCAAAGTACGATGACGAATTTGAGATCGACCTTTCCAAACTCGAACCTTTGGCAGCCGCCCCGCATAGTCCGGGCAATGTAATAAGCGTAAAATCTTTCGAGGGGGCCAAGGTCAATCAAATCATGATTGGCTCATGCACAAATTCATCATATCGCGATATCAGGACAGTTGCAAACATCTTGAAAGGCAAGCATGTTGCCGAAGATGTCGAAGTAGGTATAGCTTGCGGTTCACGCCAGGTCGTGAATATGCTCGCAAAGGATGGTTCGCTTGGAGTATTGATAAAAGCTGGTTGCCGTATTCTCGAAAACGCCTGCGGATTTTGCATCGGCGCCCACATGTCGCCTTCTACAAACGCAGTATCTTTGCGGACGAACAATAGGAATTTCGAGGGAAGAAGCGGGACAAAATCCGCCAAGGTTTATCTCGTCTCGCCGGAAACCGCCGCAGCTTCTGCTTTAACGGGTGCAGTAACTAGAGCAAAGAATGTAAAGGCTGTTCCCGAGCCCAAGAATTTTCCTATCGATGACGAAATGTTCTTATATAGAGCGACGGCCGGCAAAGGAGTAAAGAATACTAAAATCATCCGCGGTCCAAATATCGCGACAGTGCCGAAAGGCGAAAAGCTCGCAGAGAAAATCTGCGGCATTGCAACAATTAAAGTCGGCGACAAGATTACGACCGACCACATAATGCCAGCTGGTGCGCGTCTAAAATTCCGCTCTAATATTCCAGAATATTCCAAATATGTCTTCGAGCCTTGCGATGCGAAATTCCATGATAAAGCGCTTGAGAATAAAGGCAATAATCTTTTCAATATCATAATCGCCGGCGAAAGCTACGGACAAGGCAGCTCGCGCGAACATGCCGCACTTTGCCCAATGTTCCTAGGAGTTAAAGCAATAGTCGCAAAATCAATCGAGCGTATTCATCGCGCAAACCTGATAAATTTCGGCATAATTCCTTTCGAATTTTCAAACCCAGGCGACTACGAGAAAATCAACGAAGGCGATACAATCGAGATACCGGGAATCAAAAGCGCAGTTGAAGGCGATGGTGAAGCCACTCTCGTTACAAGCAAGGGTAATTTCAAAGTCAAGACGAATCTTTCGGCGCGCGAAAAGAAACTTATCCTCGCAGGCGGATTGCTCGCTTCGCTCTAAAATGAAAACAAAATGCATCCAGATCTAATAAATATCGGGCCGCTCCATTTGAAAACTTATGGAGCGTGCCTTGCGGCAGGCTTCTTGATTTGCAGCTTTCTTGTAGAAAAAATCTCCAAGCGCCGAGATATTTCGGCACTCCTCGTTTCTCTTATGCTATGCGGCGTAATAGGCGCCAGAATCGCATACGTTATCGAATATTGGGATCGCCAATTCGCAGGGAATTTTTGGAATATATTCCGCGTAGATCAAGGCGGACTCGTTTTTTATGGCGGGCTACTACTATCGATAATATGGTATATTGGCTGGTGCATAGTAAAAAAAGCAAAAGTAACAGAACTAAGCGATATTCTCTGCGCAGTTATTCCTCTTGGCCACGCATTCGGCAGAATCGGATGTTATTTTTATGGTTGTTGCTATGGCAGGCTAGTAGATAACGCATTTAAGCTCAAGCATCCTTTCATTTCGCAATTCAGCGTAAAATTTCCATTTAATTCCCCCGCTTGGAACGAGCAATTTGTCAATGGCTTGATTCCTGCGAGCGCGAAAAAATCGCTTGCCGTTTTACCTACGCAATTATTCGAATCGCTGGCGCTTTTCGTGCTCTTTGCAATTCTTATGATTCTTACATTTAAGACATCTGAATCGCGCAAGGCCGGTCGCCACGGCTTGGTTACAGGCGTATATCTAGTCGGATATTCGCTAATCAGATTCGCACTGGAATATCTCAGGGGAGACCCAAGAGCGGCGGTAGGTCCGTTTTCCATTGCACAAACGATTTCATTCGGAATGTTTTCGCTTGGCGCATTCTTCATAATCCGCTTCGCGTTATTCAAAGCACCCAAGAGCAATTGAATCGTCGCATGAGGCGTGCCGCAGGGCGCTAGGGGAAAATTTCCATCGCGAGTGCGATAATAGGCGGCATTGTAAAAATGCTAAGAAGAGTTGTTGCGCTTACTAGACCTACCGATAGTTCTACATCGCGCGAAAACTTACTTGCAAACATGCTAACCATTGCAGCAACCGGTGCAGATGCTGCTAGGACTAGCGTAATCATCATTTCGCGCGGAAAATACGATCTAAAAGGCGCAAGAATCGCCATCATCGCGAGCGGCGATAATATGAGCCGCGCGAAAGACGCCATATAGGCGTCAAATGAACCTAGGACACGGCGGAAATCGGAACGCGCAAGATAATAGCCAATAACTATCATGGCAAGCGGCGTATTGAGAGATGCCAAAAGGCTAATCGGCGTATGTATGATTTGAGGAAGCCGATAAGAAAAGAGAAATAGCGGCAACCCTACGATTAGTCCAATAGTGCCTGGATTTAAGAACATTTCACGCTTAACTATTCGCTTGGCACTAGATTCTGAAGAATTGGCTTGTTCGCCCCTCATTTCCAGCAAACCCCAACTCCATATTATCATATTGAAAATTGCGACATAAGCTATTCCGTAGAAAACTCCTTTTGCGCCGAGAATAGCCTGCTCGAGAGGAATACCCATAAAACCGGCATTGGAAAATACAATCGCAAGACGGATTACGGGTCTGGAAGCTTCGCCGCCACGATTATAAAAACGAACTAGAAATATCAATGCAATATGCGTAAGAAACGCAATAAAGGTAGCCCAGCAAAACCCTGCCATCATAGATGAATCGAAGGGCCTATTGAAAACATCGATAATTAAGCTAGGCGTAACAATCAAAATAAGAATATTGACTATTCCATTTATGCCCTTCTCATCGACGAGAGAAAATAGTCTCGAAAGCGCACCTACGCCCATTAGAGCGAAAAGCACGCCTACTTGCATCGCGACGATAGGTAGATTTTGCATTGTGATGTAAAAATTGCTATTACTTGGAATTTACATTTTCAGCCACGTTGCGCGGCAAAAACCCAAGGAATATCATTAGCCCTACAGCAATGGTAATATAGCAATCGGCTAAATTAAAGCAAGGGAAGTAGTATGCGCTCTTATAGTGAAAAGAAAACATGTCTACTACAAATCCGCGGCCAACACGATCAATCAAATTACCCAAAATTCCGGCGTAAAGCAACGCTTCGGAACAAAGAGATAAATGTGAGACAAGTTTCGGCCGCCATTTGACATCATCAACGCCAAACACAAGTTTCCTCTTCCAAATTAACGCCGCTAGCGCAACCGCGCCAAATGCCGCAAGTATTGCAACCTTTCCTTGAAGCATTCCCCATGCGCAACCGCGATTCTTTACCAATATCAAATCAAAGAATCCGTTAATTACGCGTGTAGGAACACTTGCAGAAAGTTTTGCGAGCGAAAACTCTTTAACTAAAGCATCGATGAGAGTCAAGTTCATCACCGATGCAAATAGTATTATGAAAATTCGCATTCTTAGCGCATCTTTTCTTTTTCCATATCGTTCTGACACTCCATACAAGTCAAAACGAAAGGCTGGTTCACGAGTCTAGGCTTGCGAATAAGCTGACCACATACTGTGCAAACGCCGTAAGAGCCATCATCGATACGATGCAATGCCTCTTCTATCTGCTGAATTGTCCGATTGAACGAACCCATTTGGCCAAGCGCCTGCAGGCGCAAGGTTTGGGTTGTGCCATCGCCGCCATCTGCTTCGTGGTCATCAGCCTCGTTAAAACCGGTAGATTTGATGGAATCGATTCCTTTGAGAGCTTTCTCGCGAGCATCAAGCAGCCTTTTGCGAAATTCGAGCAAATCGGCCTTGGGGAAATGCTCTGTTACATGGCCGCGCTCTCTTGTAGTAGGGCGCCTGGAAAGACGAATTTCATTTTCATCGTCTTTAGGCAAATTGGCTTCTTCGCGAGAGCGCTGTTTCATTTCCCTAGCAATCGAAAGCGCGAACGCCTGCGATTTATTCGAATCTTCTTCTATCTTCGCGGATTTGATATTAGAGGCATAGGAATTATTCGATACAGGCGAAAGAATTGCATCTACCACAGAACCGATTAGTTCGGTTTTAGCCGCATCTTCTTCTTGCAACTCCTCTTCGTGTTCTTCGGCGATTACCTCGTCTGTCTCTAGGCTATCTTCTTCAACCTTGCCTTTTTTTGGAGCATTCTTTGGTGCTTTCTTCGAGGATATATCTCTTACAAATACTGCCATGACATTAACCTTTCACTTATGATTGATGTTTATGGTTCGCTTGAAATACTAATCTTTCAAATTAAACTTGAACTCCTATTTCGGCTGGAATCTTCATCCAATCCTTGACTGGCTCGCTCAAAGGAAGAATCTCGATAACCTTGCCGAACACGACCTGACCTTCGCCGGGTAGCTCAAACTGATCGCCGACTTTCTTGCCGAGCATATTCTGCGCGAGTTTGGTTTTGGCGGAAATAATACCGAGTTCGAAATTGTTATCCCATTCGCCAAGAATAGAATATATCTTTTCACCTTCATTCGTGTCGACTCTAACTGCTACGCCAGGCGCAACTTCGTCGGTCGGCACATTTTCGAAATCATCCGCCTTTACCGCCTCAAGATCTGCCTGCATGAGCGTTTGCTTCTGCATCAAGATTCTCTGCTCATCCTTGGCATATTGATATTCGGCATTTTCGCTTAAGTCGCCATAGCCCTTCGCTTCTTCGATCTTGCGGACATTTTCGGGCATATCCTCATTGATAAGCTTAAGATATTCTTTTTTCTTCAGCGCATAGCTACGGCGCGAAGTAATTCTGGAATATTCCTTCTTCTTTTCGACCTTGACGACGTGCTGAGAAAGCTCTGGCGCGATATGGACCATGCGCATTACAATCGCATGATGGGTTGAAGGATCCCAAGCGATAGAAGCCTGGAAACGCTCGAATATAAGCGCTTTTTCGTTATCATTAAGCCATGAGAAAACTTTTTCCAGCCAAGCCTTATCGGCAAAGAGTCGGCGGATTATATTTTGCATCTTCAGCATTTCGCCGTTTTGTCGGCCTTCTCCTAGCGCAATCGCGTGCGAGAGAATCGATATGCACGGCGGCAATTCGGGCCAATTTTGCTTATACACATCATAGCGACCCGTGAAAAGCGTAGTCAAAGGCGCAGGCGACTTGGGAAGGCGCAAGTAATCTGCAATCGTCTTGCGCGATACCGGGTCGTCGGCAAAAAGATTGACGATTTCGACAATCGGGGCATAGCTGAGATCTGGTATCGCCGCGCAAATCTTGGCTCTTGATTCTTCATCTATCGCCAGGAACAGCAAAAGGTTCTTGATTTCTTGCTGGTTAATCGTATCAAGCGCTCTTATGAAACGGCGCTTTTCCCACAAATATTCGCGCATTTCCGCTAGAGTCGGCTTTTCAAGCCCAAGGGACTTAATAGTAATCGCAAGCGTTGCATACAATGCATCGTTTACTCTGCGAGCTGCCGTAACGGCAAAAGAAAGCCTATCCTCAATCGTTGCCCTCGCTTGTCCGTTCGCATCTTTGAAACGACCCTTGGCTACATATTCGCGAATAGAGGAAAGTATTGTCTTTGGATCTGTTTCGCGCCCCAGTGCAGAAAGCCAGCCTTCACCGTAATTTTCTTCAGTGGCCTTGAGCTCGATATTGTCGTTTCTGCTGGTAGGAATATATACTCTGCTATCTTTTCTCAACTTTGCGCGCGCGCCTTCCCAGAATTGCTTCCAGTTAGCACTCTTTACAAAACCAGATCTAACAATTATATCTTCGATTCGCACTATGCTCAAAGGTCCGAAGCTTTGAAGAACGAGCTTAACGATTTCGTCGGGCTGATCTTTCAAAAGTTTCGAGAATCTATCAGGATCGGAATACTGGATTGCAAGCACATGCTCTGGCCCGATAATCTTGAGCATGTCGGCTGCAGCCGCATAAGAAAATTGATGACTTTTCTTCATGCGGAAATCTACTGTTATACGCTTGTAGAAATAGTCGAGTCTCTTTACTACGCCAAGACCCCACTCGATCGATTTTGAAATCACTAATGTGCCAGGCTGAAGCGCCATTAGCTTTTCGAGCCTTACGAGAGATTCCTCGACTGGCCTAGAACCAAATTCCAGAGAATCGACAAACGAAACAAGAAGACGATCCTTCGTCGTCTTCTTCAACAAATCACGAACGCCGAATGCATTGAGTTTTTTCGATATGGTAGCATAATTCTCTCTCAAGCAACGGAGCACTCCGGCAAAGTTTCCACTTTGCACGCAGTTTGTCAAATCCTCAACCAACTTATCCTTATCAGCCATCATTCTACCTTTCTTCTTAGCGTAGAGGCGGCAATTATATCAAATTATCCCCCTCTATGACAATACCTGTATAGTTTTTTCTTCAAATCCTTTTGTTTGCACTTTTACCTTTATTACCAATTAAGCGCCTCGCCCAGCTTCATTCCATTAGACGCCTTTAATAGCACTAAATCGCCATTTTGAACGATTTTTGGCAATATTTCCTTCAATTCCCCGGCATCTTTAATATACATAGACGCCTTGCAATTTGCTGAAGTTTTACCAACTGCGACTATTAAATCGATATTTAACTGATGGGCGTGGTCGAACACCTCCCGATGGTATTCGAGAGTTCTGTCGCCTAGTTCGAACATATCTCCGAGTATCGCGATATGGCGCGAGGTACATTTAACAGTAACGAAAGCATCAAGCGCCGCAATCATAGATTCCGGGTTCGCATTGTATGTATCGTCGATGTATTTTACACCATCTTTTTCGCTTCTCCTCCATCTAGCGCCCGGCAAGCTGAAATCAGCAAGTGCTCTAATCGCCTGATCCATCTTAAGGCCATAATGTGAAGCAAGCTCGAATGCAAGAGATGCGTTTGATATATTATGCTTGCCTGGCAATACTTCGATCATCGCCTCGGTTATTTGCGGAATATCCGGCGCGACTAGATAAAGCTTACGATCAAGCGCGAGGTCTTTTAGGATATCAAGCGCGAAGCATGAGTTTGATACGACGCCAAAATCTTTTACATTCGCAAGCAATCTACCCTTCTCGCGTGCTATACCTTCGCGCGAGCCGAAGAATTCGATATGTGCCGACCCGATGTTTGTTATAACGCCAGAATCGGGCTCTGCTATTGAACATAGATGCTCGATCTCGCCAGGATGATTTGTGCCCATTTCAAGAACGAGAAAATCTGCATCTTCTGGACAATTCAGAATCGTATAAGGCAAACCGATATGATTATTGAAGTTGCCACCCGTCGCATAAGTCTTGCCAACACACGAAAGAAAAGTCTTCAATAATTCCTTGGTTGTGGTTTTTCCGGCAGAACCTGTTACCGCAACCACCTTCGCCTTTAGAGAACGGCGGCGCTCCCTTGCAATTCGATCCAACTCGTCATAACCATCGATTATCCCGCTTGCGCCGTTTTTCAGCGCTTGCGGGATAAAATCGTGACCATCCGCCTTTTCACCCTTCAAGGCGATAAATAACATTCCCGGCTTAATCTTCCGAGAGTCGAATTCAGCTCCTGCTAACATACTCCACGCTGTGTATTTCTGTAAAAGAGGCAAAGATTTTTTACTTCTGGGAACTGCTCGACATCGTTTTCTACGCGTTCCAGCGCCTGTGAGCGGTTAAGCCCGGAGCGATAAATAAAGCGGTGGGCTTCTTTGAGCGCGGTGATTACATCTTTGGAAAATCCACGACGCGTCAAGCCGACGATATTGACCCCTATTACTTTCTGATTCCCAGATTCTTCATCTACGAGCATATAGGGCGGAGAATCTTGACGAATCTTCACCATACCGCCGGTCATAGAATGCGCACCGACCGTAACGAATTGGTGAGCCGCGCAGCTGCCGCCTACAATCGCGTAATCTTGAAGATGCACATCGCCCGCGAGCTGAACATTGTTGGAACAAATTACATGATTGCCGAGGATTACACCGTGTGCCGCGTGGCAGTAGGCCATAAAAAGGACATCGTCGCCAATAATCGTCTTCTCGCCATCTTTTGTGCCAAGATGCACCGTAGCGAACTCGCGTATCACTGTTCTGTTGCCGATTTCGACATAGCTTACCGAACCTTCTTGATACTTTAAATCTTGGGTTTTCATGCCGATTAAAGCATACGGGAAAATCTGACACTTCTCGCCAATCGTGGAATGCCCATCGACGATTGCGCCCTGCATAATCTTAGTTCCATTGCCGATTTTGACAAATGGGCCGATATGTGCATAAGGGCCTATCTCGACATCCTCGCCCACGACCGCACCATCTTCAACTATTGCCGTTTGATGTATCTTAGCCATTTATTGATCTCCTTATAATTTGTCACTGAAATTCCGTTACCTGTTTTTCGCGATGAATCTTGCCGCCAAAGCTAGCGCTATCGCTACTGGCGCCCACATTAGATATTCCGGATGAATATGGTAGTTTTTCTGCAAACTCATCATTAACATTACCAGTAAATAATAGCCAATCGCAACAGCTAGCGATATTGCCATACCTATAGAACTTTCCTTTCGTTGCGAGCGGATTCCAAGCGGAATACCTACAAGGACAAAACATAAAGAAGCCGCGGCGAAGACGAATCTTTTGGATAATTCCGTCTTTAATTTCGATCTCTGACGCCTATGATTGCGCCTCGCCTTATCTTTATCATACTTCTTGCCGCCAGTCAACTCTTCTTCGTCATCGCTATTCTTTGCGTTTGCCTTGGCTTCTTCGCTTTCGATCTTTTCTTCTATATACTTGAAATCCTTCATCTCGCGGATTTTCTCGACCAACTCGAAGAAACGCAAATCCTTGCCCTTCTTGGTATATTTCGTATCATCAAGCGCATCCTTGATTGTGTGCTGGCATCTCGTCATGCGCATCATCTGGGGATGATCGGCATCAAGAGGATCAACTGTTACATTATAGAGATCTAGATGAATATCCCTTCCTTCGCTCGTTATGCCTGCTTTTGAGGCGCGAATCATTCTATCGACGTTGGAATCGGAATAATCCATTACGATAAGGTCGTAAAGCCAATTACCTTCTTTCGCGCCAAAGTAGAGCTTTACTTTTGGAAAATCTTCAATCCAAAGGCCAGGTTCCAGCATCTCAAGCCCGGTATCGACAGATACTTTCGTCTTGAGGCTACGCCTTACTTCATGCCCCCGCGGCACAACTTCGTTATTTATCCACGCGCCAAGAATTGAACAGCCAAGCGCGAAAATAACCGGCCACTTCATTACCATGACAAGATTCACGCCGCAAGAGCGCATAGCGGCAATTTCGCTATCTGCCGAAAGACGTGAAAATACGAGCACGCTAGATACGAGAAGCGCTAGCGGAATTGTCCATTGCATTGTTTCTGGAAAGCTCACAGCGGCAAATTCGCCTACCAACTTTAGCGAAACGCCATCCAATACGAAACTTACGATCTGAACTAAGAGGCCGATAGTGAGAACAAAACTCAATACTAGAAACGCGAGGATAAAGCTCGACATAAACGAACCAAATACATATCGCTCAATCGTCTTCATACCATGTCTTCTGTTCTCCTCCATTATTCGCGATAAAATATGGCGGGCCTGGCGAGACTCGAACTCACTACCCGCTGCTTAGAAGGCAGCTGCTCTGTCCAGATGAGCTACAGGCCCGAAACGGCGAATATTATAGCATATTTTGCGTAAGATTTCTAGTCCCCTTAAGAAAAATCATGATTATCTTTTACGAAATGCGAAGTCCAAATGTAAATGCAAGTTTCTCTTGTGTTTAGTCCTTGAGAATACTGGGTGGGATTGAAATGTAGGACTTTCACCTTCATTCCTTCCTAGGAAGGAAACTAGCGTTTACTTTCGGACATGGATATTGTATC
>JAFSMR010000023.1 GCA_017447805.1 Kiritimatiellia bacterium
AAATTAGAAATTTGAAATTTGAAATTTGATCTCCAACTTCAACTCTAAACTCCAATTAAATATTTCAATTCCATTCTACAACTCCAACTTTCCTAATTCCTAATTCCTAATTTCTAATTCCTAATTGCGCGCCTTCGGCGCTCTTCTTCGCGAATCAAATCGACGATGGCGTGGAGATGCCGAGGGGCGTCTTTGATGCGATCGATTGTCATGGCTATGTGAAATTCATTAAGAAACGCGTAGATTGCTTCCCAACTTTCAGATTCCGGCAGATAGTATTTACTTTGAGCCCCATTTTTCCATCGGCAGATGATATAGGTTTGGCATTTATGATTCATCTCCCAATCGAAGCGCTCTTTGAAGGTCAAATAGGCTACTAGCGCGCCACGCTTTTCGATTAAAAATCGAAAATCGTATGGCGTCCATACATGCTGATTCTTCTTATTTTCCACTGGTGTTACCCAGCGGCAGTTTTCTTTATTATACCCTCGCCACCATTCTCTTCTATCGATTTGCAACCCTTTTTGCCATGTTTGGCCCATATCGGCGTGGAAGTTTTCGAATTTCTCCCATCTATGGTCATTATCGCCGGTGCAGGCGGTATAGATTTTATTGCGGCTGGCCCTCGTTTTATCAGTATGCCGGATTCTTGAAAGCATCTTCAGCCAGCTCTCATACTCGAATTTATCACACAGACCATGCTTTAGACCATACTTATTCCCTTTCTTAAATGGCATTTTAGACCTCCAATTTTCCGAAAGTATTTAATAGATGAGCGGCCCAGCGTTCGTCTTTCTTGAAGCCCTCGACTATTCTTTTTAGTCTTTCGGGCTCCTCGATTTCCAATCGCTTTCGCAATTCATGAAAAGGCACAAGCGTTGGCAAGTTTGGACCGAATTTGAGTAGCATATATAAGCCCCAGTTGATTTCGGCATTCTCATCTTCGCGCCTTTCTTCCTCGGTCGGCTCATCGCCAGTGTAGTTATCTATTCCCGGGTCGCCCGGGAATGGTAATGGTATATGTTGAGAAGTTTCGGCTTCCATATTCCTAATTCCTAATTTCTAATTTCTAATTCCTAATTTCTAACGCGGCGAAGCCGCCTTCGCCGCAAATTGCGCGCACTCGCGCGCGGGGATGGGCCTCGCGCGCCGGTTCGCGGGCGTAGCAAAACCGCACGCGCAGCGGCGCTTGCCGTTTTCTTCGATGCAATTTGCGCATTCTTCGAAGCATTGCTCCCAATCGTTATTAGTCCAGTGTTTCGCGGCAGCCTTTTTATGGCGCTGTTCGTCGGCAATCTGCGACGGCGTCTTCATCGCCGCTTCCTTGATTTTCTTTGTCGCCAATTTCATCCCGGCCTCTGCTTCCTTTTCTTTGGATAAGGCTACCGTATTATTATGATCGTTAAAAACGCGAAGAGAGCGAATGAAATTCAGCTTTGAAAACGGCGTATCATCTCGCCAGCAAAAACCGACATCATTGCCGTAGATAATCCATTCCTTGATTGTCGGAATCGAAAATCTATCCAAAGCTTTTCGATAGCAATAATATTTCACGTGGCTGAACCATTCACGCATCTCATTCGTCCAAGATTCTGGAACGAGCCTGGGGTTGTAACCCATCGGGTCCTTATCGGCTAAAGATTCGATATTTTTCGATTTAGCAAGCTCGATGAAAAAGTCGTTCGCCTTTTCATCATCGAAATATCGCCGCGCGCCCCGCGCTGGGGAGGGGGAGGGGGATTTTGCTTTCTCTTTTCTCTCTTTGCTACTTTCTCTCGTTTCTCTTTCATTTGCACTGCTAGTCATGTGTATTATCTCCGATTGCCCTTTTGAAGGGTTGTTTTTCGTAGGTTTTTATATCGATTTTTAGGTTTTCTTATTTCGTTATCTCTTCGGGACGTCTCCCTTTAGAAATTAGAAATTAGGAATTAGAAATTAGAAATTTGATCTCCGACTTCAACTCTAAACTCCAATTAAATATTCCAATTCCATTCTACAACTCCAACTTTCCTAATTCCTAATTCATAATTCATAATTTCTAATTCCTAATT
>JAFSMR010000024.1 GCA_017447805.1 Kiritimatiellia bacterium
AAAAAAAAAAAACTACATGTTCTAATTCCTAATTCCTAATTTCTAACTAAATCTTCAACTTGCCATCGAGGAATTGTGAATATCGCTCGCAACAACCCGCTACATCGTTTGTAAACTCGATTTGGCGTCCTTTATGAAGCCATAATACCTTATTGCACATCTCTTGAATTTGGTTGATGGAATGTGAAACTAGGATTGTAGTCGTGCCGCTACCGATTATTTCGCGCATCTTCGCTTCGCTCTTCTTGCGAAATGCCCCATCCCCAACCGAAAGGACTTCATCGAGAATAAGAATTTCCGGCTTTAGCAGCGATGCAATAGAAAACGCCAAGCGAGATTTCATGCCGGATGAAAGCTGACGGAAGGGGCGCTCTTCAAATTCCTTGAGCTCTGCGAAATTCACGATATCTTCGTATGTCGCATCCATAAATTCGCGCGTATATCCGAGTATGGCTCCACGAAGATATGTGTTTTCTTTTACATTCAAATCGCCATCAAAGCCAGAGGCAAGTTCTAGAAGCGCAGTCACAGAGCCTCGCCGGGTAATACTGCCTTCGGTCGGCTCCATGATGCCTGAAACAGCTTTTAGAAGGGTGGATTTGCCGGCGCCATTCGTGCCGATGATTCCGAGCATGTCTCCTTTTTCAAGCTGGAAAGATACATCTTTATCAGCCCAGAAATCTAACACCTTGAACTTGCGCGTCAAATGCATCATCAGCCATTCTTTCAGACCGATGTTTTTGAAATCCCCGACTCTATAGCGAATCGAGACGTGTGAGCACTTGAGTATCGGTTCGTTAGACATAGTAGAGGAATTTCGTGTTGTAGTGTTTATACATGAACGCCCCGGCGCATAGCGCGGCGAGCGCAAATGAGGCGAGCGCAATATGGGTCGAGATGGATGGAACTTGCGCTGAAAGCACAATCTGACGAAAATATTCGATGTGACGGTAAATCGGGTTGAACGCGAATACCATCTTCGCATTCGCGCTCATCTTATCGGTAGTATAGAATATTGCCGAGCCATACATCAAGAGCTGCAAGAAAATGCCCCAAAGATAGCCCATATCGCGGAAAAATACGAACAGCGCCGATATCACAAGCCCAACCCCGATATTGAATAAGAGAAGGGTGAAAATCGGGTATGCAAGAAAGAAAAACCGCCAAGTGAAATCGACATGATCGAGCGCGCAAAAGATAAAGAATACGCAAAGGGTCAATACAAAATTTATTAGCGTCTGCACGGAACCCGAGAGTAGAAACAGATATTTTGGAACATTGACTTTCGTGAAAATCGCCGCATTTGCCATTAGACTTTTCATCGCGCCGTTCGTCGCTTCGGAAAACCAGCAGAATATGATATTTCCGCAAAAGAGATATGTCGTGTAGTTCTTGACCGTCCTGCCGAAGAATTGCTCAAAGACGATTTTCATCACAAGAAGGGTAAGTAGCGGCATAAGCATACTCCACCCCATGCCCAGCACGGTGCGCTTATATTTCTTCTTGAAGTCTCGCTTTACGAGCTCTTCAAAGAGGAACTTATGTTTCATCAATTTCGCAAACACGCGTATATTGTATCATATTTTCGTTATCATTGCAATGGCACCTGATTAGTTTCTTAGCTCTGTGTGTGGGTTGCGAAGTCCAAATGTAAATGCAAGTTTCTCTTGCGTTTAGTCCTTGAGAATACTGGGTGGGATTGAAATGTAGGACTTTCACCTTCATTCCTTCCTAGGAAGGAAACTAGCGTTTACTTTCGGACATGGATATTGTATC
>JAFSMR010000006.1 GCA_017447805.1 Kiritimatiellia bacterium
CGGGAGACCCGGGGATAAATGGCTACAGCGATGAAGAACCGACCGAGGAAGAAAGGCGCGAAGATGAGAATGCCGAAATCAACTGGGGCTTATATATGCTACTCAAATTCGGTCCAAACTTGCCAACGCTTGTGCCTTTTCATGAATTGCGAAAGCGATTGGAATTCGAAGACCCCGAAAGACTAAAAAGAATAGTCGAGGGCTTCAAGAAAGACGAACGCTGGGCCGCGCATCTATTAAATACTTTCGGAAAATTGGAGGTGTAAAATGCCGTTTCAAAAAGGGAATAAGTATGGTCTAAAGCATGGTTACCGTAGTGGAGATAAGTTGACCGGCATTTATCTATGTTGGGATCATTTGCTTAGGCGAATCAGGCAAAAAAGACAAGGACTCCACTCGTTGTATTGGGTCGTGTGCCAATACGATTCAGATTTTCGGTGGTTTAAATTTGAAAATTTTCTCGCCGATATGAAGGATGGCTATTTTCAAGGCGCAACGCTGGATAGAATAGATTGGCGGCGAGGCTACTATAAAGAAAATTGCCGGTGGCTATCGAGAGAAGAAAATACTCGAAGGGCCCATCGTTGGCAACCGGACGATTTCTTCAATATTATGAAGGTGCATGGCGGCAAAGTCGCGCTTGAAGTATTTTCAAAGCGCTATGATTGGGAAATGAACCATGAATGCCATCATTATATAATCTGCCGCTGGAAGAATTCCCGCAAATCGAAATTTTATCTAGGGCTTGAAAAATCATACGAGGCGATAACGAATTTCCTTCGCGCTTGCGGCGCGCGCTAGCGCGCCTGCGCCGGGACAGAATTATGAATTAGGAATTAGGAATTATGAATTAGGAATTAGAAGTTAGGAGTTAGGAGTTATGAATTAGGAATTAGAAATTAGGAATTAGGAATTAGTAGTTAGCAGTTGTAGACTGAACTTTCTGAACATCTGAACGCGGCGAAGCGGCCTATTGAACTTGGGCGGAGAATTTGGTATAATAATACGCGCAAATGGACGATAAAGAAGATAATACAGATAATTCTACGATATTCAATTATCGTTTCAAGAATATTGCGCTTCTCGAAGAAGCTTTGACTACGCCATCATTCAGGATGACATCGCCGGATTCAAAGGATAATCAGCGATTGGAATTTCTTGGCGATGCGGTGCTAGGGCTTCTCGCGGCAGATATGCTCTTTAGGGAAGAGAAAGATTGCAAAGAAGGCGAACTCACTGTTCATAGGACCCATATGGTATCGACTGCGGCGCTTTGCGCCGCCGCCAATCGCCATAATCTCGCCGAGAGGCTGCGGCGCAATAAAGGCGCTGGAGCGCTTGAAGAGAATTCCCATTCGCTTGCGGATGCCGTCGAGGCCGTTTTAGGCGCTGCGTGGCTTGATGGGGGCTTGGATGCAGCGCGGAGCATTTTTGACGCGCTGGAGCTAGTCTCTAATGCCAAGAAGGGCAAGTGGCGCATCAACCCCAAAGGGGAGCTACTGCAGCTCGCGCAATCGCTAACGCCGCCTCGCCAACCGGTATACACAACTGTTTCAATCGGCGGCAAAAGCCATGAGCCGGTCTTCAATGTGCGCGCAGATGTCGCAGGATTAGGCTCGGCAGAAGCCTGCGCACGCTCGCGCAAAGAGGCGGAAGCCGAAGCGGCGCTCAAATTGCTGGAGAAAATCGGGCTTGTCAAGTAGCTATATGAAAGAAGAGAATTTTGCCGGAAATGATACTTCGCCAGTAGACCGAATTGACGGAAAATGATATAATATCCGCCATCATGATGGGTATAAGGAAGAAAATATTGCCCGTAGCGGCTGTTTTGGCGCTCCTCGCGGGGTGTCAGAGGGAAGATTGGCGCGAGGAAGCTTTTTCTATCCCGGGGCTTGATGTCGCCAATACAAATAAAGTATACGATGCGGTATCTCGTTTTAGCGGGGTAGAGCGCGCTTCACTAAAGTTCGATCTCGAAAAGAAGCTCGTTTTGTTGAGATATGATTCTATGCTTCTAGCGAAGATGAATATAATTATGGCGATCGACGAGGCGGGGGTCGAGGTGGAATATCCCGATATAAAGAAAGAATCTGGCAAGGCGGGTTATATAAATGAGAGGTAATAAGCGATATTTATTCGCGGCTGTATGCGCGTTAGGGACGATTCTTGCATCGCAAGCGCAGTCTAATTTCATGCCGGAAGCGGCGAATAGTATCCGTAGGGCAAGCCTCAAGGCTGGCGGTGGCGCCATGCCGCTAATAGAAGGGGAGCTTGAGGGCAAGAAGTGCGTTCTCATTTTCGATACCGGCGCTACCCATACTACATTTGACGCAAATTTCATAAGAGAGAATTTTCCGCAAAAAAAGCTCGAGAAAGTATTGCTCGGCGGAACTACGAATGTAGAATCTTCGCCCGAGCTTGCACATGCCGACAAATTGAAGTTAGGCGAAGCGCAATTCGACAATTTCGATATCATGGTGCTTGATTTGGGCGGCGTCGCGAGAGATTCCGGCAATAGGGTCGATGGAGTTTTGGGAATGAATGTAATAGGAACCGGCCGGACATTGGTTTCATTAGGCGGCGGCGAAATTATCTTTGGCGCGTCGAAAGAATCGCGCGAAGGTTTCGCGCCGGCGAAGAGAGTTGCGCTATACGATCCTTTGACATTGACCCTCGCGGTAAAGCCAATGGGAGAAAAGCAAGGCGATGCCCCAAGGCCCATAATAATAGATTCCGGCTCATCCTTTACATTTCTCGATGAAGGATTCGGCTGGCCGAAAGGCGAAGCAAAGCATGAAATCATGGCGCGCGATGTAAATGGACGCTCTATGCTTGAGCCTGCCGAGGGGCAGAAAGGGAATTTGAAATTCCTCGATGGAGGAGAAATTTCGATCAAGCCATTGATATCCCAAGAGCCGCTGAATAGAATCGGCGTAGATACTTTGCGCGTTTATGATATGCTAATCGAGCCTAGATGCATTGGGTTTAGACCGCATAAAGCGAAGGAAGAGGGCGAGAAATGAAGCTTAAGCTCAATAAAGAGTTCTTTTTGAGGCATCTTTTTGTAGCGTGCCTAATGGCAGGAATGAGTATTTGGTTTGGTTATGATGGCTTCATCGGCTACCCTAAAACACCAGCCAGCGAGCTTTACAGGGCGATAGAAGGAACGCAAGCGCCGGAGGGTTGCAACCTCGAAGCTTTCAAGGCTCAGAAGATAAAAACCCAGTATGGCTTCACATTGCTTACTTTCATCGCGGCGCTTCTCGTAGGGGCGCATCTAGTCAAGGTCGCTTCGCTAGACGTCAGGTTCGATGAGAAAGGTTTTAGCTGGAAAGGGCGTGATTTCAAGTATTCCGATATACTCAAAATTGATGATTCAAGGTGGAATACCAAAGGAATATGCGTTATTTCGCTCGATTCCGGCAAATTAACGTTGGATGCCTGGCATCATATCGGGGTAAAGGAGTTTCACGAAAAACTTAAGTCCCCTCTTTGCGTCCAGAGCGAAAATATGATATAATTCAAGGGTAAGAAAAAATTGGAGGTAGATAGCTCGCTATGAAAATTCAGCTTATTGCCAACATTAAAGTATCGCCAGAAAGCGATGCCAGTGTGTCGCTTGGTTACTTGTTCCCCGAGGGAACCGAGGTAACGATAGGTCGCGAAATTGGCGCGACGATTGCGCCTTTGGTTGATAGCCTTTCGCGTCGCCATGCGAAACTCTATTTCAAAGACGGCGATTGGTATGTCGAAGATCTTGGGTCCACGAACGGCTCCTACCTCAATGGTGCCAAGATAGAGGGCGCAACGAAGATTGCCAGCGGCGCGAAGATGCAGTTTGGCGCGCTGACCCTCGCGGCGGATCTCGTGGGCGAAGGCGGCGAAGCAAAGCCCAGCACGCCTGTAGCATCGAATCTCACGCCTGCGCAAGCGGCTGCGGCCGGTGCGGCAGCGCAGATAGCCGGCGCAAATCCCACGATTGTCTCCAAGCCAACGATTCCCGGCATCAAGCCGACGATTGCGACCCCTGAAGCGCCGGTAGTGCCAGAAGGCGTGAAGCCGGCGCCTGCGGCGGCCGATAAAGTAGATGATATTCCCGATCTTCCTCCAGTAGAAGCGGCTCCCGCGGCGGCTCCTGCGGCGGCTCCTGCGGCGCCCAAGTCGCCCTTGGCGCCCAAGTCGCCCTTGGCGCCTGGCCTTAAGCTGCCTCCGAAGCCGGGTCTTGGCGCAGGTATCAAGCTGCCTCCGAAGCCGGGTCTTGGCGCAGGTATCAAGCTACCTCCGAAGCCGGGTCTCGGCGCAGGACTCAAGCTTCCCCCGAAACCTGGCCTTGGCGCAGGGCTGAAGCTTCCTCCGAAGCCGGGTCTCAAACTGCCTCCCAAGCCTTGATTAGGATGAGATAAAACCTACTTTAATTCTTAAGGAGAGAACGAAAATGTCGGAAGAAAACAAGAAGAAGGGTAATTTAATTGCCATATTGACGATGTTCGCGCTCTATGCGATGGTAGGCTTCGTGACCTTCCTCGCGGCGCCAGCCGGGGATGTTTGGAAGTATAAACTGCCCGGCGGCTCGAATGTGCTTGGCATGCTCGGCAACTCGATGAACTTCATCGCGTATCTCATCATGGGGTATCCGGCGGGTAAGTTCCTTCAGAAAATCGGCTACAAGAAGACTGCGCTTCTCGCGACCGGCTCGGGCGCGCTCGGCGTACTTGTGCAGATTCTTTCCGGCAAGCTCGAGGCGAGCATGGGCCTTATCGGGGCGGTGCCGACGGCTTGGATTATATATCTTGTCGGCGCATTGATTTCCGGCTTTTCAAACTGCCTTCTCAATACTGTGATTTGCCCGATGCTCAACCAGATTGTCGGCGGCGGCAACAAGGGCAACCAGCTGAACCTCGGCGGCAGCGCGTTCAATTCGCTCTGCGGCGCTTCCGCCCCGATTATCCTCGGATCGATTGTCGGACAAATCACGAAAGAGACCCAGTTCTCGCAAATCACCGGCGTTTTGATGGCGGCCGCGATTGTCTTTATCGTTGCGACGGCTATTATCGCCATTCTGCCGATTCCCAACCCGACCGAGCGCAAGGCAGATGTCGTTCTCGAAAAGTCGGCTCTTTCGTTCCGTCACTGCCGTTTGGGCGTTATCGGTATCTTCCTTTATATGGGAATCGAGATCGGCACCCAGAATTACATGCGCCTTTGGCTCCAGCCAGATAATCCCAGCTCGCCATTGCTCAAGATTGCGGGGATTTCCGCCGATCAAGCGGTAGTTATTGCGGCTTCCACTGCGGCGACATTTATGGTCCTCATGCTTATCGGGCGTCTCGTAGGCGCATTGATTGGCGGTAAGGTTTCGAGCCGCGCGATGTGCCTAGGATGTGCCGGGACGGGTGTAGCGTTTTGCACAGTTGGCGCGCTGCTGGGCGCAAAAATGCCTTCGACGCTCATATCGCTTCCGCTTTTCAAGACCATTACGGAAATCGGGCTTGTCCAAATTCCTCTCGGCGCGCTATTCTTCATTCTCGCGGGTCTTTCCGCTTCGGTAATGTGGGGAGTAATTTTCAATCTCGCTACTGAAGGACTCGGCAAGTATACCGAGCAGGCGGCCGGTATGTTTATGGTAATGGTAGTCGGCGGCGCTATCCTTCCTTCCATTCAGGGCTGGATTGCCGATAAGTTCGGCTTCATGACGAGCTATGTAGTGCCGATCTTCTGCTTCGCCTACCTCTTCGTCTACGCGCTCGCGTTCTCGAAGAACGTGAATAAGGATATCAAGGTCGACTGATTTCAACAATAAAACCACAACTTTACAAGAAGGAAAAATCTTATGCAGAATCAAGAAGTTTATGATGAGCTCGTCGGTAAATTCGAGAAGATGTATGGCGCAAAGCCTCAAATCGTAGCGTACGCGCCTGGGCGTATCGAGGTTCTCGGAAACCATACAGACTATAACGAAGGTTATGTATTTTCTGCGGCTATCGACAAGGGGACATTCTTCGCAGTTTCACCTAGCGACGATGAAAATTGCGAGCTTACGGCGGCGGATTTGATGGAAACCGCGAAATTCACGCTTTCTACGGTTGCTCCCGCGAAGGAAATGACTTGGCAGAACTATGTCACCGGCACCTTCAATTGGCTGTTCGACGGCGAGCCCGCGAAGGCCGGCAAGGGCTGGAAGGGCATGTTCCTCGGCAATATCCCTCTCGGCGCGGGCCTCAGCTCTTCCGCAGCGCTCGAGATGTGCACCGTGCTCGCTCTTTCCAAGCTCTATGGAGTCGAGAAGGATAAAACGACAATGGCGAAGATTGGCCAGAAGGCCGAGCATACCTTCGCCGGTTGCCCGTGCGGACTTCTCGACCAGGCTTCATCGATGTACGGCAAGGCGGGTTCGCTTGTCAAGAGCGACTTCCGCTATAATACATTCGAGACGGTGGAGATGGGCCCGAAGGTGGCTTTCATGATGGTGAAATCGAATGCGAAGCACGCGCTCGTCGACGGCGCCTACGCTTCGCGCCGCAAAGCTTGCGAAGACGCGGCAAAGTATTTCTCGGGCGTCCTTCGCAAGAAAGTTGCCCACTTGAGGGATGTCACGATGGCAGAATGGGTGCTTTATCACGGCGGCCTGGATGATACGACTGCGCGCAGGGCAGTCCATCCGATTGGTGAGGATGAAAGAGTTTTGCAGGGTGCGGCGCTTCTCGAGAAGGGCGAGCTTGAAGCCTTTGGCGCGCTGATGTATGATTCGCATGAATCCAGCCGCAATTGGTTCGAGAATTCCTGTGAAGAACTCGATACGATTGTCGATACTGCAAAAGCGATTCCCGAAGTCTATGGCGCACGTCTTTCTGGCGGCGGATTCGGCGGCAGCTGCTGCTTGCTCGTGAATCCTGAAGCGGCAGACAAGATTTCCACCATTATCACGAAGGAATACAAGGCGAAGTATGGCGACGAGCCAACCTGTTCGCTCATCAAGCCTTCTGAAGGCGCACACATAATCTAAGGAAAACTCGAAAGAAGGGGACTTCTTATGAAATCTATCGTTCGTACAGTAATAGCTTTGGCAACAACTCTTGCGTTCACTGCTTATGCACAAGACGAGGATGATCTCGACTTTGGCGCAGATGATGATATTTCCGGCATTGTGGCCGCTGAGGATGGCGAAGATGCTGCGAGCGTAGAAGAGGCAGTCTTAGCGGCCGAGGGCGGGGAAGCAGCGCAGGAAGATGGCGCCAAGAAAAAAAGCGCTTCTTCCAAATTGTTCTCCCCGTTGCCATATTGCAGCAGAGTAGTCGGCCGCGGCGAATATCAGACGCCCGGCTCTACCGAGTGGCTGCCAATCGAAGAAAAGAAATATTATCCCTTCGGATGTTCATTCAGAACGCCGGATGATACGAGCAAGCTTTACATCAACTTCTCGCCATCCGGTTGCTCTTCGAATGATATGAAAATCGTCATGCTCAATATGGGCAAGGCGAGTTTCGGCACGCGCGTTCAGCCTTTGGGCGATAAAACGAGGGAAATCTATTTGCAGAGCGGCGTAATCACCGTTAAACTCCCTCAGAATATGCCTGAGGATGCTTTCAAGATCGCAACGCCTTGCTTCACGGTCAATAACCTGAAGGGTGAATCTCGCTATGCTTACAACCGCAATGGCGATGGAGAAGCGGCGCAGATTCGTTGCGTATCTGGCACGCTTGCGATAGAGGGGCGTCACTACAACTTCCCCGCGCTCAAACCTTCCAACGAAATCAAGATTCGCTCTTCTCAAGACCAGCTCTTTACCGGCCTCTACGGCGCGCGCGGCGATTGCGAAGTCGTTCTTGACCAGGGAATGCAAAAAATTCTCGATTCCGAATCTGGCGAGGATGTAGAGAAAATCGAAAAGAAGACTCTTTCGTGGAAACTATCTCCGCGCACTGCCGTAAGAATCCATCGCGCCATGCCTTCCATCGGAACGCGAATGAGCGTAACAATAATGACTTTCGACGGACGCGGGAATCTTAAAAACCGTTGCGCGTTTTCCGAAGGACGCTATGAGGTTAATACCGGAGAGCTTGCGCCGCTCGCAATCGAAGAGCTCGCGGCTCGCGCGAGAAAAAATTCGCAGCAGCATCTAGAAACAGAGGATGTCGATGTAAGCGAGGATGAACTTTCGGAAGATGCGCCATCGGAAGATGCACCTTCTGATGAAGCTTCCAGTGATGATGCCGGCGGAGGCGGCGATAGTTTTGATGAAGATTTAGGATTCTGATTCCCCGGGTTCCTCCAAATGAAAAAGACGATTTCTTGAATAAAGAAAAAGCAACATTAAAGAAAGTGTAATAGAAGAAAATGGTTATTCTGCAGTTCAACAAACTAATCCGCAACAAATGGGTATGGGGCGTATTCGCGATAGTGGTTTCGGCAGCATTCTGCTTTGACGATCTCTTTACATCGCGCTCATCGGGGGCTGGCACGCAGTCGGATTCCGCCGGCATGTTAGGCGGTGAAGAAATCAGCCGCGAAGAATTTGCCGCAAACAAGGATGATCTCCTTGGCTTTGGCAATTCGCGCGATATGTCGGTAAACGAATGGGATGCCAATCAGCAGACCTGGAAGAGACTCGCGGCGATTCGTACAGCTCAAAAAGCAGGTGTGCTTGTCAGCGACGATGCTCTTAGCCAGTATGTGCAAAATTGGTGGATGAGCATGACCCGCCAGAGCGAATTCAATTATGATATCTATACGAATTATGTAATTCAGGCTCTCAGCACAACTCCCGCGCGTTGGGGCGAGAAGCTTCGACGCGATTACATGAGCCAATTCGTGAATATCGCGATTGCCGGCTCAGGTGTATTCGTCTTGCCCATGGAAGTAGACGTCAGATTCATGGATGTCACGGATAAGTTCGATGTTAGGGTCGCAAGATTCACTCAATCGAAAGAAAAGGCCGATGCGATAACTGTCGATGACGACGGTTTGAAGGCTTGGTATGATAAGAATATCAAGTCGCTCGAACTTCCCGATCGCTACAAAGTCCGTCTAGTCAAGTTTGATGCGACAACACCCGAAATTCTCGCAAAGATGGAAGTTTCGGAAGACGACCTTCAGGAGCGTTACGATAGCACAATAGACAAGTATACTACTACCGACACCAACGGGGTCGAGACGGTGAAGCCATTTGCGGATGTCAGGGAAGAAATCGATAAAGAGATGCGAATTGCCGCGGCCGTAGAATTCTATTCCGATTCGTTGAGCCGCCGCGCTTATGCTCCCCTTGCCGAAGGAGAAGACGAAAAAGCTTCACGCCTCGATAAGATAGCCGCGGAAGATGGCTTGAATGTAACCGAGAGCGACTGGTTCGCAATTGACGGTAAGTATGTCGATGGATTCATGAGGACCATGACATCAGTCGCGCCTGGTGCAAAGAATCAGGAAATCGCCTCGGCCGTCGCCCAGCTCGATCCGGAAGATGCCGATTTGCGCTACGGCGTTATCGCTTCGGATAAGGCAGTTTGGTTGATCGAGCGCAGCGCTTTCGACAAGGCTCGCACGCCATCTTTTGAAGAATCCAAGGATAAAGTCGGCTCCAAAGCTCTCAGAGACGCCAAGGCGGATGCTTTCAAGGCGGAAGTCGAAGCAATTGCGGCACTTGGCGCTGAGGCGGTTCTTGCTTCGGGCGATGTTTCGACGAATCTCGTCTTCTCGCCTTACGAAATGCAAAATGGCGCGTTCCAAGATCAGCGTTCAATAGTTTCGGCGGCAGTCAAGCTTCAGAAAGATCAAGTATCCGATTTCGTATCGACCGGCACTGGCAAAGGGCTTCTCGTAGTCTGCGTTAATCGCGAGCAAGGACCTGAATACGCGGGACTTCGCGAAAACATTCGCGCCGCTGCGGCAGATAAGCCGATGCGTTATTTCGTAGCAAAGTGGAGCGATGCAAATCTTGCGCGGTTTAATCCACAGCCTTCTTCTGGATACGAAGTGACAGGTGAAGCGACTAGCGACGAAGAAGAGAGCGATGAGTAACAAGATTAAAGTTGCATTCAAACGGCTTTCGAAGGAAGCCATCTTGCCGGCGTATGCTCATGAGAGCGACGCCGGCATGGATATTAGGAGTATTGACGATTTGGTTCTCGAGCCTGGCAAAAGGGTGCTTGTGCATACGGGGCTGGCGATGGAGCTAGAAAAAGATACCGAAGCGCAAGTTCGGCCAAGGAGCGGGCTTGCGTTAAAATACGGCATTACCGTTCTTAATACCCCCGGCACGATCGATGCCGGCTACAGGGGCGAAGTTGGCGTGATTTTGGCAAATTTCGGCGATGAACCTTTTGCGATCCATAAAGGCGACAAGATTGCGCAGATGGTCGTTGCGCATGTCGCAAAGGCTGAAATTGCCGAAGTCGAAGAAATCGATTCCAGCGATAGGGGAGCCGGCGGATTCGGCTCTACGGGAGTGTAAGGCTTGTATGGTTCTCAAAGTTTTCAAATATGGCGAACAGGTTCTTCGCGAAAAGGCAAATGATGTTGCAGTTGTAGACGAAGAACTTAAGAAGCTCGCCAATGATATGCTCGAGACGATGAACGATGCCCGGGGAGTAGGCCTTGCGGCGCAACAGGTAGGTCGCCTTGAGAGAGTTTGCGTTATAGACGTTCCTGCGAAATGCGATGAAGAGGAGGATGCATTGTTCAACGCTCCCATCGAAATGCCGCTGAAGATGTTCAATCCGGAAATCATCGCTTCCGAAGGAACTGTTTGCGATAAGGAAGGGTGCTTGAGCTTCCCTAATATCGGCGGCTCGCTCGTTCGCGCTGCGCAGGTCACTTGCCAATATCTCGATTATAACGGCAATCCTCAGATTATTACTGCGCGCGGATATCTCGCGCGTGCCATTCAGCATGAAGTAGATCATTTGAATGGAATTTTGTATATCGATAGGATGAGCGCGATCGAACGTTTGAAATATACGCCCAAACTCAAGAAACTCGCAAAAGCGAACGGAGGCATAAGATGAAGATAGCAATTTTAGGTGCTGGCGGCAGAATGGGGAAAATGCTGGACTCGCTTTCCGGAGCGTGCGGTTTAGAGGTAGTATCGAGAATCGATATTCTTGAAGGTTATGATAGAGAATGGCGCGAAGATGTCGAGGGGGTAGTGGATTTTTCTTTTCATAAAGCAGTTCCCGAATTCGTGAAGAAAGCTGCCGCGCAGAATCTCCCTTATGTCATAGGAACTACAGGACTAGATGTTGCAGAGCAGGCTATCGTAAACGAAGAAGCGAAGAAAATCCCAATTGTCCAAAGCGGCAATTATTCGCTCGGGGTGAATCTTCTCCTTGAACTTACTCGCAGGGCTTCCAGCGCGCTTGGCAGCCTCTACGATATAGAAGTCGTGGAAATGCATCACCGCCATAAGAAAGATGCGCCTTCTGGTACGGCGTTAATGCTCGCGAAAGCTGCCGCGGAAGGAAGGAACCTAGATTTCGATTCAGCAGCGATTTATGGCAGACATGGCGAGAGCGGCGAAAGGCCTATCGATCAAATTGCGATTCACGCGCTGCGGGGCGGAAGTGTAGTTGGCGATCATACCGTAATTTTCGCAGGCGAAGTAGAGCGAGTCGAGCTTACTCATCGCGCGCAGACGCGCGAAGCATTCGCCATGGGCGCGCTTTCGGCGCTCAAGTGGGCAAAAGGCAAGGCGCCGGGCATTTATACGATGAGAAACGTGCTCGGCTTTGCAGATTGAATTTCAGAAAAAAAAGAAGAGTGGAAAAATGAGTGAGACAATCTGGAAGAAATCTGGTTTTCCGCGTGTCGGCATAAGGCCGATTATCGATGGAAGAAGACGTGGCGTGCGCGAATCGCTTGAAGTCCAGACCATGGATATGGCCAAGACTGCGGCGAAGCTGATCAGCGAAAATCTACGCTATCCCGATGGATCGCCTGTAGAATGCGTCATTGCAGAGACTACTATTGGCGGAGTCGCCGAGGCTGCCGCTTGCGCAGAAAAATTCCGCAAGGAAAATGTCGGCCTATCTCTTTCTGTTACGCCTTGCTGGTGCTATGGAACAGAGACCATGGATGCCGAGCCTGGCATTCCCAAGGCAGTGTGGGGTTTCAATGGCACGGAAAGACCTGGCGCCGTATATCTTGCAGCCATGCTCGCGGGGTATGCCCAGCGCGGTATGCCGGCATACGGAATATATGGCCGCGAAGTTCAGGAAAAGGATGATAAGAGCGTTCCCGGCGATGTCAAAGAAAAGATACTCAGATTTGTCAAAGCTGGCCTCGCGGTCGCCATGATGAAGGGCAAGAGCTATCTTTCTTGCGGCTCGTCGGCAATGGGTATCGCGGGTTCCTTTGTGGATGTATCTTTCTTCCAGTCGTATCTCGGAATGCGGCCTGAAAATATGGATATGTGTGAAATCGAACGCCGCATATCAGAAGGTATTTACGATAAGGACGAATATGAAAAGGCTCTCGCTTGGACCCAAAAATGGTGCAAGGAAGGCAAGGATTACAATCCGAAGGCTATTCAGAAATCTCGCGAAGCGAAAGATGCCGACTGGGAATATGTCGTCAAGATGGCAATCATCATGCGTGATATGATGGTAGGCAATCCTCGCCTCGCGGAAATGGGCTTTGGCGAAGAAGCGGCAGGCAGAAATGCTTTGGCGGCCGGTTTCCAGGGGCAGCGTCAATGGACTGATCATTGGCCGAACGGCGACTTCATGGAAGCGATGCTTAATTCCTCGTTCGACTGGAATGGCATAAGAGCGCCTTATGTTATTGCGACGGAAAACGACTCGCTCAATGGCGTTTGCATGCTTCTAATGTATCTCTTGACGAATAGGCCTTCGCTTTTCGCTGATGTAAGAACTTATTGGTCGCCTGAAGCGGTTAAACGCGTTACCGGCAAGACGATGACCGGTATGAACAAGGGAGGCTTTATACATCTCTTGAATTCCGGCTCTTGCACGCTTGATGCTACCGGTGCCGAGCGTGAAAAGGGCAAGCCTGCGATGAAGCCGTTCTGGGAAATTTCGCAGAAAGAAGCTGAAGCATGCCTCAAGGCGACGAAGTGGGTTCCGGTCGGGGTTGAATATTTCCGCGGCGGTGGTTTTTCATCGAGCTTCCTTTCCGAAGGCGGGATGCCGATGACGATGACGAGGATTTCGATTGTCAAAGGGCAAGGTCCCGTTCTGCAGATCGCTGAAGGCTGGTCTACGACTTTACCGAAAGAAGTCCATGAAAAACTCATGCTTCGCACCAACCCGGAATGGCCGTGCACATGGTTCGTGCCGCGCCTAACAGGCAAGGGCGCGTTCAAAGATGTCTATTCGGTAATGAATGGCTGGGCTGCAAATCACGGTGCAATCGCATATGGGCATATCGGTGCGGATTTGATGACTCTTGCATCGATGCTGCGCATTCCGGTCGCCATGAGCAATGTCGAAGATGCAGATCGCTTCCAGCCGCACTGCTGGGGCCTGTTCGGCGCAGATGATCCTGTTGGCGCAGACTTCAGAGCATGCAAGAATTTCGGCCCCTTGTACGGAGCTTATTGAGCAGCTAGGAAACAAAACCCCAAATAGAGAGATAAAGAAAATCCCCCTCGGCTACGAGGGGGTTTTCTTTATGCGCTTTGGATTAGCTTCGTTTGATTTTTCAGCCTTGTGCGGTTGCTTCAGGGCCAGTGCCGCGAATCTTGATGTGAAGCTCCCTAAGCTGCTGCTCGGTTACGAAGTTCGGCGCGTTCATCATGAGATCTTGCGCCTTCTGGTTCATCGGGAATGCGATCACTTCACGAATGTTCGGCGTATCGGTTAGAAGCATTACCATTCTATCTACGCCAGGAGCTATGCCGCCGTGAGGTGGTGCGCCGAATTGAAACGCATTGTAAAGGCAACCGAACTTTTCGCGCACTACATCTTTTGGATAGCCCGCGATTTCAAACGCCTTTTCCATAATATCGATTCTGTGGTTGCGGATAGCGCCAGAGCTCAGCTCGATTCCGTTGCAAACTACATCGTACTGATATGCTTCGATTTCCAGAGGAGCCTTTGTGTTGAGCGCTTCAAGCCCGCCTTGCGGCATCGAGAAGGGGTTGTGCGAGAAGATAATCTTGCCGGTTTCAGGGTCCTTCTCGAAGAACGGGAAGTCTACGATCCAGCAGAATTTATAGCAATTCTTCTCGCGAATATCGTTAGTCATGTGGTCTGCGATATCTGTTCTTACCAGCCCGGAAAGCCTATGGCATTCATCGACCGGCGCGGCCATGAAGAAGAGCGCATCGCCTGGCTCCATGCCGACGATCGTTTTCATTTCTTTGAGCTGTTCAGGGGTGAGGAATTTTGCGATAGGTCCTTTGAGCTCGCCTTCTTTGGTCCAGCTAATATACCCAAGGCCCTTGCCGCCGTTTTCTTTGACATTGTGTTCGCGTTTGTCGAACCAGGTTCTTGTTTCGACACCTACGATTCCTTTTACTAGCAAGCCTTTTACAAGCCCCCCTTGCTCGACGCAAGAAGCAAACGCCTTGAAAGATGCGCGCTTGAAGAAGTCGCTCATATCAATCCACTTGAGGGGATTCCTGAGGTCTGGCTTGTCGCTTCCGTAGGTCATCATCGCATCGCGATATTTGATTCTCGGCCACGGCGCGGCGTTGCATTGCCAAGTAGAGAATTTAGCGAAGGTCTTGCCTACTACATCCTCTACTACGGCGAAAATCTCATCTTGCGTAGCATAGCTCATTTCGATATCGAGCTGGTAGAATTCGCCCGGGCTGCGATCTGCACGAGCGGCTTCATCGCGGAAGCAGGGCGCAATCTGAAAATATCTATCGAAGCCGGAAACCATCAACAGCTGCTTGAACATCTGGGGGGCTTGAGGAAGCGCATAGAATTGCCCACGATGAATTCGGCTTGGAACGAGATAATCGCGCGCTCCTTCCGGAGAGGAAGCTGTTAAAATAGGCGTCTGGAATTCATTAAAACCTTTAGTCCACATCTGCTCGCGCAGGAACTTGATTACATTCGAGCGCAAAATGATGTTGTTGTGAAGTTTTTCACGCCTCAGATCGAGATAACGATGCTTCAGACGAACATCCTCCGATTCATCGGCTTTTTCATCTGGGATATAGATTGGCGTAACTTCGCTCGCGGATTCCATTACGAGCTCGTTTGCTTCGATTTCGATTTCTCCAGTCGCAAGATCCGGGTTGATTGTATCAGGAGTCCTGAGCTTTACTTCACCAGTAACCGTAATCACAGATTCAAGGTGAGCTTTTTCGACAAGACCGAAGAAGCTGCGGCTCGGATGCACTACGATTTGAGTAAGACCGTAATGATCGCGCAAGTCTACAAACAGAATACCTCCGTGGTCTCTCAGACGAAACATCCAGCCTGAAAGTCTAACTGTTTTGCCCGCGTCAGATGCGCGCAGTTCATTGCAAGTATGTGTTCTATAAGGATGCATTTTCTTATTCCCCTTGGCTTGGTCGCATATTATATCAAATTTTGCGCTTTTTGACTAGTGAGAGGATGATTATAAGGTTAAAAAATTTTTAAAAATTTTTTTGCGCTTTTTTCAATTACCCCCTTGACCGTATGGGGTAAAATATGATACAATATGCGGCGTTTTGACATTCGGGCGTGGCGCAGCGGTAGCGCAGTTGACTGTTAATCAATTGGTCGCTGGTTCGAATCCAGCCGCCCGAGCCAAAACAAACCTCATAAGGATAATAAATATGAAATCATTGATCAAGGTTGCATCCGTTCTCTGCATAAGCGCAGTAGCTTTCGTAGGTTGCAATAAGAAAGCAGAACCCACCGTAACAGCTGAAGAAGAAAAGGAACTCGAGGCTGCGGCAGCAGCTCAGGCGGCAGAAGCATCTAAGCAAGCAGAAGCGGCACCAGTCGCGGAAGTTGCCGAGGTCGCTCCCGTCGCGGAAGTAGAGCCGGCTGCTCCAGTTGACGAAATCGAAGCAATCGTTCGCGAGGCTGCCGAAATCGCCGAGAAGGTCGACGGTGTCAAGCCTACTGAAGAAGAGATTCAGGAAATGCTCACGATGTTCAAGTCTCTCCCCGAAGAAATGAAGGCAGAGGCCATTGCAGGCATGAAGCAGGAAATCGAAGAAGCCAAGGCCAAGCTCCAGGCTCAGGAATAATTCCCGCTCTAGGCAAAAAGAGAACGTCCGCAAAGGGCGTTCTTTTTTTCTCGCAAGGCAATCGGATAATTGGCATTGATTGGCTATGAAACGCAAGGTAGTATTTCTCTTAATCGCTTCGGTTGTGTGCGGCGCGATGATTTATTCAGGCTCGCGCGGCAGAAAACAAAATGGCGCTGTTTATCGCGTCGAATGGCCTGTAATGGGAACTGTTGCCGCATTTCAGACTCGCAATGAAGCAGATTTGGAAAAGGCGCATGAAGTAAAAGCCGTCTTTGCCGAGGTCGAAAGGTTGCTCAATGCGCACAATAAAGAAAGCGAGCTAAGTAAACTCGCATCATTTAGCGATTACGAGATATTGGAAAAGTGCTCACCTTTCGTGAGACCTTGCTACGAAAGCGCGTTTGAAATCGAAAGACTAAGCGCCGGCGCATTTTCTCCGCGCTGGAGGGGCGCCAATACTCTTGATTTAGGCGCAATTGCCAAAGGATTTGCCGTGGATATGGCGGCTGAAAAGATTGGCAAGATGGATGCCTTGATAGATTTAGGCGGAAATCTGAAAGCGCTCGGCGGAGAATGGAAGGTTTCTATCGAAGGAACGGACGAGGTATTTATACTAAAAGAAGGTGAAGCTTGCGCGACAAGCGCAGAGTATTATCGCGGCAAGCACATAAAGGACGCTAGAACCGGGCAAAGCGTGCACGGTTCGTTATATTCCGCGAGCGTGATAATGCCGACATCAGCTATGATTGCGGATGCTCTTTCGACCGTCCTATTCATTTTCGGACGCGAAAAAGGTGAAGAATTCATCCACACCAATTTCCCAAGCGCCAGAATTATTTCGATCGATAGAAAATGACCTATCGACTTTTTTCGAAAAAATCCCGTAGAGGGTTGACCTAAGGCGGGGAAAAATGATATAATATGCGCCAACAAGCCGGGTTGGCACAGTGGCGACTGCGCCTCATTTGTAATGAGGAATTACCAGGGGTTCGAGTCCCTTACCCGGCTCCATTTTTTTTGACTGGAAGGAGAAACGAGATGATTGAAGTAATAGCAAGTGAAAAGGCGCCGAAGGCGTTAGGACCTTATTCCCAAGCCCTTAAGATTGGCGGGTTTGTTTTTTGTTCCGGCCAAATTCCGCTAGTGCCAGAGACAGGCGCGATTGTCGAGGGCGGCATCGATGCGCAGACCCGTCAAGCAATCTCGAATCTCGCGAATGTTCTTGCGGCGGCAAATTCAAGCCTTTCCGATGTCGTGAAGACGACCGTTTTTATCAAAGACATGAATGATTTTGCCGCTCTCAACGCGGTGTATGCCGAGATGTTTGGCGATACAAAGCCTGCGCGCTCATGTGTCGAGGTCGCTCGCCTTCCGAAAGACGTGAAAGTTGAAATCGAGTGCATTGCAGTCGCAAACGGCTAATGGCCGGTCAATCGCATAGCGGAGAATGAAGATATTATTTCTATTCATCGATGGAGTTGGGCTACGCGAGCCTGCTACCGATAATCCGCTAAATCCAGAAGTCTGCCCACAGCTTTGCCGGCTGATAGAAAAACATTCCGTTGCGATTGATGCCAATCTCGATGTCGAGGGTATTCCGCAAAGCGCAACGGGGCAAGCGACAATGTTTACTGGAATCAACTGCGCGGCGGCCATGGGTAAACATTGCGAAGGTTTCCCTGGGCCAGGGCTTCGAAGAATAATAGAAGAAAACAATCTTTTCCTCCAGCTGCTCAAGCGCGGCAAAAAGGTGTCGTTTGCAGATGCATACCTCGTTGAAAGCGTAGACGAGCTTGAGATGCGCCGTTTCAAATCAGTCACTACCGTCATGGCGCTCACGGCGCCCGAGACGATAAGGACGGTCGATGATTTGATCGAAGATAAGGCTGTATTGCAAGATATAACTCGCGAAACGATACAAGATCGCTACCCGGATATCCCCGTAGTTACTCCGCAAAGGGCGGCGAGTCAGCTAGCGACAATCGCGATAGAAAACGATTTTACGCTTTTCGAATTCTTCCAGACCGACGTATCGGGTCATTCGTTAGATTATACCCGTGCATGCACAGTGCTAAGAACATACGATAGATTTCTTGAAAAGCTTGTGCAGTTGGCGGAAGTATCCGGGTTTACTATCGTAATGACGGCCGACCACGGGAATATCGAAAATGTTTCCGAGCGCGGGCATACACGCAATCCCGTGCCGTTTATCGCGTATGGGCCGAGAGCCGCTTTGCTGTTAAATGGCGTGAAATCGTTAATCGATGTAACTCCCGCGATATTAAACGCATTCGATTGCGCGCTGTAGGCGCAAGCCTGGCATCGATAATAGGATAAGAAGCTGAAAGCCATTGCAAGAATGCGCCAAATATGATAAAATACGCGGCGTATAAGCTGATAATAAGATGAATATAAAATTTCTAGTCTCGTGTTTTACATTGGTTTCGAGCCTTGTCGCATTTACCATTGCGGCCAGAGCCGAGCTTTCGCCAAAAGAAGAAGATCTCGCGCGCGTCAAAGCATATATTTGCGCGGCGGCGGGCAATAAGACGATTGAGGCGATAAAAGCCAAGGAAGGCGGCAAAGAATTTTGCGATGCTTTCTTTGGCGATGTGGACTGGATGGAAGAATTCGCCGGCTCTGGCCCGTGGGGTTCCAATGCGGCGAAAAGTCTTGAGGCGTTAGACCTCCTATATTGGAACGATGAAAAACCCTACAAAGGCTCCAAGCGTTTCATCGAAACAAAACTTGGTCGAAATATCGCAACAGCTCTAGCTTTGAATCATGCGCATGATTTCGATGATGAAAAATTAGTTGGGATATTCGCGGCGTATCGTCAATGGGCGGAAGATGGCATGCTTGATGATAGCGCCCAATCGCTCGATACCAGAAAGTGGCGCGAAGTTTTAACATTTGGACAAAATGCGCCGCTCGATTTGGAAAATCTCCTTTGGATTCATGATTTTGCGAACGTAAAGGCAGATAGATACGGCGCGATTTGCTGGGAGTGCGTTTACAGGTTGCATAATTGTTTTGGAGATTCTGTTCAAGGGCCAATGTATTACAAGCCGTGGGAACATAGGTGGAATACGCAGGAGCTTCGCTACAGAGTAGGCGGGGTTTGCGGCGCGCTATCGAAATTCGGTTCGCATTCTGCCGCCTCGCATGGCATAAGGTCGTTCACGGCCGGTCAACCAAGTCACTGCGCGTATATGCTCTGGGATGCACAAAAGAATCGCTGGGGAATCAGCTATTCGGTAACAGGTCGAACCGGTTCTCATTTTTCTCTCGGTGCCCCATATTGCTTCACTGCGAACGAAGAGCAAGATAGATATTTCAACGATCCCAATCGCATGAAGGCCGAGCGATATAGGTGGGAAGGCAAGTACGAAGAGGCGATGAGGGAAGTCGACGGCAACTGGCAGGCCGCCGATGAATGGCTGCAATTGTTGAAAGCGAGAAATGCAACGAAGGAAGAATGGTCGACATTCGCCGCGATATTGCGTGCGACATTTTCTACTGCCCCCTATCAAGGCTGGCAGCTATATTATCAATATCTCGACCAAGTAAAGCCGGAAGATAAAATCCGCGAAGCGAAGAAAGGTTTTCTCGCGTTCAAGGAAAATCCGGCGGAATCTTTCGAGCCGCTCCTCTTTGACGTGAAAATTCTCGATGAGCTTACCAAGAGGCTTGGGGGCGGTGGAGAGAGAATTTGGCAGATGCTGCCGGCGATTTTGGAAGGGCAGGCCAAAAGCAAGAATTTCTTCCGTCAGAGTGTGAATTGGGCGGCAGGCAAATTGATGACGAGCCCCGAAAATTGCGCACGCTTCATAGATATGGTTGGGAAAATCGCCTCGGAATTCGGCGCGGAATTGGATTTCAAAGGCATGATTGTAAAAGCTTCTTCAAAGATAGATCTCGATATGTGGCGCCAGGTGCATTCATTGATGGACCGTATTTCGCCAGAATCGCGAACGCCGCAAGGCGGCAAGAGCTGGCCGCGCGAAATCGGCGGCAAACCGATTCTTTCGGAAGATGGTATGCTCGTTATATCAACTACTTCCACTTGGGATACTCCGCTTAGATATCGCGATGCGCTAGAAGCGACAGGCCGCGGCGGAAACAATAATAATTCATTCCATACGAATAAAGAAGATGCGCCATGGGCAATGGTCGCGCTGCCGGGTCCGGCGGAAATTTCCGATATAATTATCGTAAACTCCGGCAGCCACCAAAATCGTCCTCGCCAAGTTCCTCTTAGGGTGTGGCTTAGCGAAGACGGGCAGAATTTCTTCGAAGTCTACGCAAGCGATCGCGTTCAGAATGAATGGCAAGTAAATCTAGCAGAACCCAAGAAAGCGAAATTCGTCAAGGTCGGTAGATTGCCGGGCGCTATGAACAATGTATTCCATCTCTCAAAAATTCTCGTATATGGCAAAAAATTGTATTGATAAAGCAGTGATATTGGCTGGCGGGAGCGGAGAAAGATTTTGGCCGCTTTCCACCCCGGAGCGTCCAAAGCAGTTTCTTCGCGTTTTCGGCGGCGAGAGCTTGATACGCCAAAGCGTAAACAGAATACTCGGCCTTGTGGCAACGAAGGATATATTCGTCGTTACATCGAAAGAACTCGTCAGTGCAACGAGGAAGGAATTGCCGGAACTTCCCGCCGAAAACATAATCGGCGAGCCGATGAGGCGCGATACGGGCGCGGCTGTTGCGCTAGGCGTAAGCGCGGCAAAAAACGGCGTCGTCGCATTTTTCCCGAGCGACCAAATGGTCGGCGATACTCTCGGCTTCAGGAAAGTCCTGATGAAAGCCGCGCAAATCGCCGGCAAGCAGCCTAAGATCGTCACAATCGGAATCAAACCTACATTCCCTGCAACGGGATTCGGTTATATCGATCCCGTGACGAAGCGCTTCGTCGAAAAGCCGGATTTGAAGCATGCAAAAACCTATCTCAAAAAAGGGTTTTTGTGGAACGCCGGCATCTTCCTCGCGCAGGCGGAAACTTTCCGCGGTGCATTTGCCGCTTTCGCGCCGGAGCTGAAGACGCTCTTCGATTGGCCGAACATAAATCTCTCTAAAGTCTATACGGCGCTACCGAGGATTTCTTTCGACTTCGCCGTGATGGAAAAATTCCGTGGAATAGAAGTCGTCCCAGGCGATTTCGGTTGGGATGACGTAGGCTCGTTTGCGGCGTTCGATAAATATTTTCCGCATGATACAAACAGCAATGTGCGCGAAGGGCCTTGCACGGTAGTAGATTCCAGCGGCAATATCTGCGTCGCCAGAAGCGCGAGAATATCTCTTTTGGGCGTGAACAATCTCGTAGTCATAACAACGCCGGATGCTGTTCTCGTCGCAGATAAATCGCGCATATCCGAGATGAAGAAGCTTTTCAAGAAATGAAGCTCAAGCTGCCACACCTAGAAGCATCAAAGCCGGCAGAAGAAAAATTGCCGGTTCAAAGATTTAAAGCTGTAATAGCTTATGATGGAACCTCCTATTCCGGTTGGCAATTCCAGAGCAATGCGATAACCGTTCAGCAAGTCGTGGAAGATGCGTTGAAATGGCTCGAGGGCGCGCCAGTTAGAATAAACGGTTCATCGAGAACAGATGCCGGGGTTCACGCAAAAGGTTTTGTAGGTCATTTCGATATGACAAAGCCAATCCCCGCCGAAAAAATTGCGCGTGCCATGAATTCGCGTCTCCCCGAATCTGTCAGGTTTATGAAGGTGACTAAAGTCAAACCCGATTTCAATGCGCGGCTAGATGCTTACGGAAAAGAATATCGCTACCAAATCTATCAAGCTCCCATCATGCCGCCGCACCTCGTGCCATACTGGACATACTGCCATAAGCCGCTAGACCTCAAAGCGATGCAGGAAGGTGCAAAATATTTCGAAGGCAAGAACGATTTTCGTTCTTTCGCCGCGACTCCACCCGATAAACCTCTCAATAACACCGTGCGAAACGTCTATTCCTGCAAAGTGAAAAAAAGCGGACCGAAATATACGATTATCGTAAGAGGTGACGGGTTTTTGTATAAGCAAGTCCGTTCTATGGCGGGGTTTTTGATTTCCGTCGGCAAAGGTACCGAAAAGCCGGAGGCCGTCAAGGAGCTTCTCGAGCATCCAATTCCTCGAACTGCGCGCGTCGAAACTGCTCCAGCACGAGGACTCTTTTTGTGGAAAGTTTTTTATAGTCCGATAAAAAAATAATGGAAGAGAGAATCGTCAATGGTATCAAGGCAAGAGTTGCAAAGAGCTTTTTCGCTCGCTTGAAAGGCTTGATTGGAGTAAAAGATTTGGCGGAAGGCGAAGGACTTCTTATCGAAAGATGCTCGTCTATCCATACTTGTTTTATGTCAATGACAATCGATGCTACATTCTTGGACGAGAACGAAAGGGTAGTTCGCATCGTTAAAGGCATTAAGCCTTGGCGCTTATGCGTCTTAGGCGGCAAAGGCGCAAAAAAAGTCTTGGAAACGAAAAGTTCTCTTTAGCTAGAGGTTGATGGAAGGAGGAATATGAAAACGATCGGGAAAGTATTAATGGTTTTGATATTATTCATATCGAATATGGCGATGGCTGCTTCAAGCCTATCTCCTACACCTGCCGAGGTTTCGGCAAAATTATCCGAGCTTTTCCTTACGACCGACCCCGACCTCTATAAACCAATCGGCTACAAGGCGCCAAAGGCTTATGGCGGGGGGCAACTAATTCATTATAGCGTCGTGTCGCTATGGGTAAATGCGCTCGAATGCGCAAGGCTATCGAATAATTCAGAGCTCGAAAAGCGTCTTGTCGCCGCATTTGAGCCGGCCTACAACGAAAAGAAGATTTGGATGAATAATTACCGTCATGTCGATTTATCGATAGTTGGCGCTATTGCGATTGAAATTTATATATTGACAGGAGATGAGCGAGCTAAAGCGCTTGGGCTGAGATACGCCGATCGCCAGTGGGAAGAGCCCAAGGAAGACTGCGACTGGGGTGATAAGTGGTATGAAAAGATCACCCTCGAGGAGCGCCGTGAGAATTGGGGAAAAGGGTATAGTCCCGAGACTCGTCTATGGATAGATGATATGTATATGATAAGCGTTCTTCAAGGCTTGGCTTATCGCGCAACAAACGACAGGAAGTATATCGAACGTTCAGCGAAAGAAATGTGCCTCTATCTAAAGCGCCTTCAGCGCGAAGACGGCTTATTCAATCATGCGCCTAGCGCACCGTTCGCATGGGGACGCGGCAATGGTTGGATGGCTGCGGCGATGGCGATGAATCTAGCGCTATTGCCGAAAGATTCCGAGTGGCGCGAGCCTATCCTTGCAGACTACATCAAGATGATGAAAGCTTTGAAAGAAAAGCAAAGACCAAACGGACTTTGGGGGCAAATCGTAGATGATGAAGAATCTTACGATGAAACCAGCGCTTCGGCGATGTTCGCTTACGCATTTGCAGAAGGTGCAAAAGCAGGTGTTTTAGATGATGAATATCTCGCCGCGGCAAAGCGCGCGTATAATGCGCTCGTCGCGCGGCTAGATGAATATGGCAATATTTCCGATGTTTGCGTAGGAACAGGCTGGAAGAACGATCGTCATCACTACCTAACGCGTCCACGCGCCAACGGCGATCCTCACGGTCAGGCTCCGCTTCTCTGGCTTTGCAAAGCGCTTTTGTAAGCTAAATCAAGTTCAGATGTTCAGGGCGGCTTCGCCGCGTTCAGATGTTCAGAAGTTCAGGCAGTTTGGAGTTGTAGTTTGAAGTTGTAGTCGTAGAGTGGAATTGTTGATTTAGTTGGAGTTACGAGTTGGAGTTGGAGAAAGGAATTGTTAATTTCCCTCTGCGTACTCTGCGCCTTTGCGACTCTCGGGTTAAATAAAAACAGAACAAAATCGCCAATTCCACTCTCCAACTCCAACTCGAAACTCCAACTAATTTCCACATTGGCAAAAAATTCCCCACGCCTCCTTGCGCGAGAGCGGTGGAATATGGTATAATATAAAAAAACATGGCGATATCTCGCCGGGTATTAAGTGGCAGGCGCTCCAGAAAGGTAGTCTTAGATGATCATTAAATCACTGTTTTCGATAGTCGCGGCCACGCTCTTGGCATTCGGCAGCTGTAGCTCGTCAGAAGAAGACGCGTCATCTGGCGCATCCGCCGCGGCGCTGAACCCGGGCGACGGACAGATAGTCTTTAGTAGCGGCCTTGTTAAAGCGATACCTGATGGGCTCGAAGAAATCAACTATAACTATGTAAAACAGGCAACGCCGGAGGGCGATAAAATCCTTAGCGTAACGCTGCCCTCGAGCGTGAAGGTAATATTCAACGGCACATTCGAAGGCGCGAGTTTGCTCGAAAATATTACAATACCCGAAGGCGTAACCCTCATTGGAGAGAACGCGTTTGCAAGTTGCGAAAGCCTGAAAACAATCGTGATTCCTGGCACTGTTGCAAGAATCGAGAGGGGCGCGTTTCGTTTTTGCAAGTCGTTAGAGACGGCGACTCTGGGTGAGGGAATTCAATTCATCGGCGATCTCGCGTTCTCGCGTTGCGATAGTCTAAAGACAATTGCGATTCCTGGCAGCGTAAAAGAAATTGATATGTATGCGTTTTCGGAGTGTCCCGCGCTCGAAAGCGTTTCTTTTGGCGAAGGAGTCTCAAAAATCGGTGCGAGCGCTTTCGCAGAATGCGCCAAGCTCGAGCGTGTGGAATTGCCTGCGAGCATATCGAATATTGCATACGGTGCATTCAGCGATTGCGCGAGCCTAAGCGAGTTCGCGGTTTGCGACTCCAATCCCAAATACAAATCTGCGCAAGGCATGCTTTTGAATCGCGAAGATAATACGCTTTGGGCTGTTCCAGGCTCGCGCAAGACAGTCATCATCCCTGGCGGCGTCGCTAAAATAGGTCAGTCGGCATTCAGCGGCTGCAGAAGACTCGAAAGCGTAAATATTCCAGAGAGCGTCACAGATATCGAAATGCATGCTTTCCGTAATTGCGAGAGCCTCACTAGCGTAACGATTCCAAGCAAAGTCGAGAAAATAGGCTATGCGGCGTTCGCGGATTGTCCGAACTTGAAGTACGCAAAATTGCTCGATCGCTATACATCAACTTCTGGCGCATTCGACAATTGCCACCCGGACTTCAAACTCGATAGGCCGAAAAACTGAACATCCGGAAAACCTGAATTTTCTGGAGCTTCTAGAAAAACCGTCAAACCTCTCGCGCCGAAGACATCTAATAACTCTCGGCCCCCCTTGTCAGGGGCAGGTAAATATGCTACAATATCGATGTTTCTATGGTGTTGCCAAGTGGGCTAGAAAGTGCGTTTAAGGCGCGTAGCTATGATACCGACAAATATTCTGTCGGTGTAGTTACGGTCATTGGCGGCTCCAAGAACTTCATCTCTGCGCCAGCAATCGCCGCGCTAGGAGCGAGGGCCGGCGGTGCGGGGTTGATAAAAATGGCACTTTTCGCTCAAGAAGCGCGAATTTCGGCCTCAATACTCGTCCCAGAAGCGATTTTTCCTGATTTTGGCGAAGATATTGCTTTGCCAAGAGCAGATGTCTATGCCGTTGGGATGGGGCTTGGTTTAGGCGAAAGGGCCGATTCGTTAGTCGAGAGAATCTTGAATAAAGAAAGTGGCCGCTTTATTCTTGATGCCGATGCGCTGAGCGCGCTAGCTAAGAGGCGAGAAGGGCGCGAGGGTGCAAAATGTGTCGCTGGAAACGATGAGTGCGCTCGAGGGTGCGAGGCAAAAGAATTCATTTTGACGCCCCATGAAGGTGAAGCGGCGCGTCTTTTGGGCGTAGAGAGGGCGGAAATTTCCAAAGATAGACGCGCTGCCGCGCTTGAAATCGCTAAATCTTACGGGGCGATTTGCGTGTTGAAAGGGCCTCATACACTAGTCGCGGCGCCTGATTCGCGAATATATGAAAACGATACTGGCTCGCCCGCGATGTCGCTTGGCGGCATGGGCGATTTGCTCAGCGGGCTGATTGCATCTAGATGGGCTTGGATGAAAGATGGTTTTCTCGCCTCTGTAGGTGGCGTTTGGCTTCATGGCAAGGCGAGCGATGAACTACTAAAAGCGCATGAAGACCCCTCCATCGTAAACACTGCAAAATTTATCGGCGCTTTGAGAGCGCAAATAGAAATATCTCAAAATCAACAGAGCAAATTTTAAAAAAGAGAAGGAGCAAACAATGGTAAATTATTCAGGTCTAATCGAGTCGTTGACGAAAACAGATGAACCTTTCGGTCTGTTGACAATGCAGGCGACTTCCACAACCGGCAGGTTGATGAAAATTTGCCCCGATAGGCTTAAAGCGCTATTTAGCGCGGAGCATGGCTTTTTCGGCCATGCCGCACCCGGCGAAAAGACTGCAAGCTCCTGGCATCCATATTGGGATAGGCCAATCCATTCGCTCTATGGCGAACATAGAAAACCTACGCCGGAAATGCTTGAAGGAATCGGGCGGATTGTAATAGACCTTTGTGATATCGGCGTAAGGTGCTACACGTATTTGGCGACAATAAAAAATACATTGGAAGCGTGTGCCGAGGCTGGGATACCGGTAACAATTCTCGATAGGCCCATTCCTATGGGAGGAATTCTCGACGGTCCGATGAGAGAGCCGCAATTTTCGAGTTTTGTTGCTCCTTTGAATATTCCTCTTTGCCATGGAATGACGCCTGGCGAATGTGCGATGTGGATAAAGAATGCAGAAGGGCTTGAGCTTGATCTCGAAGTAATCCTGCTTGAAGGCTGGAATCATCGCGAACATAAGCCTTGGCCGAATTTCATCCCGCCGAGCCCTGCAATCAGAAGCTGGGATAGCGCGGTTATGTACCCGATGACGGTATTTACCGAAGCGTATCCTGCGATCGATTGCGATAGGGATGGGCCGCTTTCCTTCCGTGTAATTGGCGCGCCGTGGATGGATATCAAGGGGCTTGCGAAAGATTTGACGGCAGGGCTAGATACTTGCGGCGTTGCAACCCGTCCCTATCGTTATACCCCTAGAGGCGGCAAGTATCAGAATATGAATCTGAACGGCCTGCTGTTTACTGTTTCGAGGCCTGCCGCGTTTTATCCTGTCACGGCTGGTGTCTTGATTTTCACGGCGCTCGTCCAACGTCACGGCAAGCAGATGGCGATTGGCGCAAAGCCCGATTGGCTAGATATGCTATTCGGTTCGAGCGAGCTAAGACAGACGCTCGAGAATGGAGACCTTGGCGAACTGTTCACAAATTGGATAGAAGCGCAAGATTCCTATTTGACAACTCGAGTAAATCTTTATTCATAATTTATGGCAAAGACGAATTTCGAAGAAAAGTTGAGGAATCTCGAGACAATTGTCAGCCGCATGGATGGCGGCAAGCTGACGCTCGATGAAATGATAGCTGCATTCGAGGAGGGTCAAAAACTCGTGGCAAGCTGTCAGGAAGAATTGCAAGCCATAAAACTGAAAATCGATAAAGTTACGGCCTCGCGCGGCAGGGAACCGGTCGAAGTTTTGGGAAACGGCGATATTAAATTATGAGCAGATTCATATACGTCCAGGCGCAGGCAGATCATATAGCGACATTGGCGAAAGCTTCGCCTCTTGCGGCGATCGAGGAGCTGGTCTGGAATGCGCTTGATGCTGATGCGAGAGAAGTAAAAGTAGATCTAATGACAAATGCTCTTGGCGCGGTCGAAGGCGTCAAGGTTTCCGATAATGGAACAGGCATAGATATCTTAAAAGCTGATTCCACATTCGGCTCGCTTGGCGGCAGCTGGAAACGCCTTCAGAATTCCACTACAGAATCCAAGCGACGCCTTCATGGCCGGCATGGACGCGGCAGATTCAAGGCTTTCGCGCTAGGCACAATCGTCGAATGGCGCACTACATTCCGTGCAGGCAACGAGCTCGTTTCTTGCGTAATTTCCGGAAATATCGAAAACCCTGGAGTATTCGAAATTACCCCTGGCGCGAGCCCGGGATACGCCCCCGGCACTGAAGTATGCATAATGAATTCGCCGGCGAGCACCGATTCGCTGCTCGATGCTGTCGAAACGGTGCAGACCCTCGCGGCAAAATTCGCGCTTTATCTAACGAGTTATCCCGATGTAAGAATTTTCTTTAACGGACTTCCCGTGACGCCTCTTATCATGCAGCGTAGCGTCGAGACGAAAGAGCTCAAGGTCGGCGAAAACGGCGCAAAGGCCAAGCTTCAGATAATAGAATGGAAGAAGCGTTTTGCCGGTGCCGGCAGACTTGTGTTTGCAGGTGCGGATGGCTTTGAGCTTCACGAGCAACCATGCGGCGCGCGAAGCGGCGGAATCCCTTTTACGGCGTATATCGTCTCGCCGAGATTTTCCGCTCTTGCGCAAGAAAACGCTTTTCAGATGGATGGTCTCAACCCGGAAATCATCGCATATTCAGATGCGGCAAAAGCCGCTGTCAAGGAACATTTTGCGCTTGTTAACAAAGATCGCTCCGCGCAAGAAGTCGCGATGTGGATCGATGAAGGAAGCTATCCCCGGTTTGCCGCAAGCGAAGAGAACGACAAGGAGCGTGCGAGATTCGATAAACTTGCAGTTGAACTTTCAGGCCGCTTGGAAGCTTTCCGCGATATGACGCCTGGCGACAGGACGATTCTTTTCAGCCTCCTCGTTCATGCGATGAGAGATGTGAAGAAGGGCGGCCTAAAGGAATTTTTGAAATAACAATTTTGAGAGAGAGAGAATCTTATGGCAAAACTTACCGATATTTCATGGGAAGATTTTTCAACGCTCTATTTGGAATCTAAAAAACCTTATCTCGAGCGTCAAGATGGCAGCTTAATGCCTTATCATACGCTGTTTGCGCAGCAATTCGACAGAAACATCCTCGAAAGACTTTGTTCCCTCGCGAATAGAATCAGGTTTATCAACAAATCTAAAGAGGGCGCGCTTTATCTCAAGAATGTTCTTGCGCATAAAAGAGCAATGCTTTACTTTTCACAGCCTAGCTCCAGAACATTTCTGTCGCATCTTGCGGCATGTCAGCTTCTGGGAATAACTACAGGTTCGGTAAGAGACGCCGCCACGAGCTCCGAGTTCAAGGGGGAGAGCCATGAAGATTCTATCAGGACTTTTTCTTCGTATTTCGATATGATAATAATGCGCTCGCCGGAGAGGGGCCTTGCGGAAAAGATGGCGTGGGAACTTTCCAATTCCGAGCGCCCTATACCGATTCTGAACGCAGGCTCAGGCAAAGATCAGCATCCTACCCAAGCGCTGCTCGATATATATACGCTTATTCGATCTTTTGAAAACAAAGGCGGGCTAGATGGCCGCACAGTTGTTTTTTGCGGCGATTTGCTACGCGGCAGAACGGTGCGCTCGCTCTCGTATCTGCTTACGGATTTCAATGATATCAAGCAGATATTCGTTGCGCCGAAAGAGCTACAGGTCCCCGATGACGTAATCGAGATTCTCAAGAAGAAAAACATTCGCTTTGAAATCGGCGACGATTTGCGCGAGGCGACGAAAATCGCCGATGCTGTATATATGACGAGAATTCAAGACGAGTGGGATGAGTCAAAAGGCGAATCTGCGAAAATAGATACCAGTAGATTCAAATTCCGCGCTGAAGAGCTAGCTTTGCTCGGCAAGGAAAGTATCATAATGCACCCCTTGCCGCGGCGAGACGAAATCGATACATGCTGCGATCATGATCCGCGCGCCATGTATTGGCGCCAGATGAGAAACGGCATGTGGATTCGCGCAGCCTTAATCGCCTCTTCCTTCGGGTTCGAGCGCACGATTATGGATTGCGGCTATTAACGGTAAGATTTGGTCGAAAGGAGTGGCGAGAAATGAAAAACCGAATTCTTTGTTGCTTGATTGTGGCGAGTGTCGCATTTTCATTTCTCGCGCAAAGCGCATCTTTTGCCGCTGGCGGGGTGAATCCCCCAAAGTCATCCAATCAACAGGTGAAATGGAAGCTTCGCTTTACCGAAAATTTCAACGGGGAAAAACTCAATACGAAACTCTTCTCGCGAATTCCACAAGGGCAGTCTCATTGGAATAGATACATGTCGATGCGGGATGATTTAGTCGTTTTGAAGGGCGGGTTTATAAATATTCTCGGCGTAAAAAATAACGATAAATCCGCCGACGGGCGCGATCTCTTGACGGGTGGCATAACAACGCAAGGCAAATTCAATATCAAATACGGCAAAATCGAATTTCGCATGAAGCTCGAGCCTAACATGGGCGCGTGGCCGGCAGTTTGGTTGATGCCTGAAAATCCGCCGGTGAGATGGCCGGGGTGCGGCGAAATCGATATCCTCGAGCGCGTGAATAAAGATCAGTTCGTTTACCAGACCGTTCACACCGAATGGACCCAATCCCACAAAGAAATCCCTCCATCTAGCGGAAAGCCGAACATAAAGCCGGAAAACTGGAATGTATATGCATTCGAGTGGTATCCGGATAAATTAGTCTGGAAGATCAACGATAAAGAAACTTTTTCCTATTCTAGATTATCAGAAGACGAGCAGCAGTGGCCGTTCAACAAGCCGTTTTATATAATGATCGACATGCAGCTCGGCGGCGACTGGTCGGGGCCTGTAGAAGAAAGCACCTTGCCAGTATCTATGACCTTGGATTGGATCAAATTTTACGATTTATACTATGGCTCGAGGCCCGTGAGCGAGTATTCGCGCCCCACAAAATAAAATAGAAACACGACAATTTTTTCATAAGAGACTAAACGAAAATGACACTCAACGAAATTACGGAAAACGCATTCAAGAAAGCATTTGGCGAATTGGAAATCGGCGAGATAAAGGTATTGCCTGCGACAGACCCTAAGTTTGGCGATTACCAGTGCAACGACGCGCTTAAATTGGCGAAGAAGTTGAAGATGAATCCGCGTGAAATCGCGAACAAGGTTGCCGAGGCCCTGGATAGGGAATATTTTGAAAAAGTAGAGGTGGCTGGTCCCGGCTTCTTGAATCTCACCGTCAGGCGAACATGGCTTGCGCAATCGCTGGCAAATCTTGCAAAATCGCAAGTCCTCGGTATTCCGCAATCAGGCAAGGGCAAGAAGATCGTCATCGATTACTCTAGTCCAAATGCCGCAAAGCAGATGCACATCGGGCATATTCGTTCTACTGTAATCGGCAATGCGATCGATAGGATATTCCGCTCGCTCGGTTACGATGTTATTGCAGATAACCATCTCGGCGATTGGGGAACGCAATTCGGCATTTTGATAAAAGGCTATCGCGAATGCCTAAACGATGAAGAGCGGGCCAATTTGACAGTCGCAAATCTCGAGAAATGTTACGTCCTTTCCGCGGCAAAAGCGAAAGAAGAAGATGGCGTCTGGAAAGATGCGTGCAGAGCCGAGCTTGTGAAGCTGCAGCAAGGCGACGAGGCCAATATCGCGCTATGGAAAAAGTTTATCGAAATTTCCATCGGTGAATTCGAGAGGATGTATTCCAAACTCGGCGTAAAATTCGATACTTATCGCGGCGAATCGTATTACAACAATATGATGGGCGGTATTGTAGAAAAACTCGTCCAAATGAATCTTGCGGTCGAAAGCGAGGGTGCGTTAATCGTAAATCTCGAAGAAGAAAAACTCGGGGTTGCGATCGTAAGAAAATCAGACGGCGGCTTCAATTATACTACAAGCGATCTAGCGTGCGTAAAATCGAGAGTCGAAGAATACGACCCGGAGCGGATTATTTACGTAACAGACGACCGGCAAAAACTCCATTTCGCGCAATTCTTTTCGATTTCCAAGAAGATGGGCTATGATGTAAAGCTGGTCCATGTTCCTTTTGGATTGATGAGTTTCCAGGGCAAGGCGATTTCTACGAGAGAAGGAAATTTGATTCGTCTCGAGGAGCTTCTCGCCGAAGCCAAGAGAAGGGCATTCGAAATCGTGAAGGAACGCGGCGGCGACGAGCAGCTCGCAGAATCGATCGGATACGGCGCGGTTAAATATACCGACCTCAGCCACGACCCTGCGACGGCAATCGATTTCGATTGGGATAAAGCGCTCGCGCTCGACGGCAATTCTGGCCCGTATTTGCAATATGCCCACGCTAGAGTTTGTTCGCTACTCGCCAAGGCCGGGATAGAAAACGATTCTTCATTGCCAATCGAAAATATCGTGCAAGATGAAGCCCCTGCGACAAAGCGCCTCGCATTGCAGCTTCTGGAATTCCCCGGCGCGGTCGTGCGTGCGGCCGAAGCATATAAGCCATCTATCTTAGCCGATTATTTGCATGAAACGGCGCAAATATATTCAAGCTTCTATCAAAACATCCCGGTCCTGAAGAGTGATGAGGCTCTAAAATCTTCACGCCTCGCGCTTTGTTCGCTATTTGGCGAAGTATTGCGCAAAGGACTCGAACTTCTTGGCATAGATGCGCCAAACCGTATCTAAAAGAAATGAAAATCGGTAGACATCTGAAGCTCGATGTGTATGGCGCATCCCATGCGCCGGAAATCGGCATGCGGCTGGAGAATTTTCCTGCCGGAATTAAAATCGATATCGAAGAATTGCAGAAATTCATGCTTCGCCGCGCACCAGGCAATTCGATTCTGGCAACCGCGCGCAAAGAGCCCGATATTCCACGCTTCCTCGCGGGCGTAAATGGTGAAATGGTTACTACCGGCTCGCCAATCGAAGCGATAATCGCAAATACCGATACGAGAAGCGGCGATTATGAAAAGACGATTCCTCGTCCAGGTCACGCCGATTACCCTAACTATGTTAAGTATGGCTGCATCCCGCCGGGGGGCGGCTCGAATTCCGGCAGAATGACGGCGCCAATGTGTATCGCCGGCGGAATTTGTTTGCAGGAACTCAAACGAAGAGGAATTGCGATTCACGCTTTTGTCGAAGGTAATGTAGATATTCTCGCGGCTAAAGAAGACGGCGATTCTGTAGGCGGTGTGATATTTTGCCGTGTTGAAAATTTGCCAGTCGGCTTGGGCGGCGCGATGTTCGATGGAATCGACGGTGCGATTGCCCAGGCGATTTTCGGCGTGCCGGGCGTAAAAGGGATAGAATTCGGCAATGGTTTCAAGGCCGCGGGTTTGCGCGGCTCAGAAAACAACGATGAATTTACGATCAAGGAGAATAAAGTCGCAACGCTTACGAATAACCATGGCGGCGTGCTCGGCGGCATGACTAGCGGTATGCCGCTGGAATTCCGCATTGCCATGAAGCCGACGCCTTCTATTTATAAAGAGCAAAAAAGCGTGGATTTGGCAACGATGGAGGAAGCTACCCTCTTGATAAAAGGAAGGCACGATCCTTGTATCGCCTATCGCGCGGTCCCCGTTGTCGAGGCGCTCGCGGCCTTTACCATACTTGATGCGATTTATCTCGAAGAAGGCACGGTAACATATCAGGAAAACAACCTCGATTCGATACCTCGGCTCGGCAAATGCGTAATCGATTCCAATGTAGCGAAGCTTTATCCGGATTTGGCGAAGAATGCGATTTTCATCGTGCCGAGCGGCGAAGAAAACAAGACTATCCATACGGTCGCGAAAATCTGGGATAGCTTTTCGCAAGCGGGCCTTGGCAGAAAAGATACGATTGTCGCAATAGGCGGTGGAGTAACCGGGGATATGACGGGCTTTGCCGCCGCGACCTTTATGAGAGGAATAGACTGGATTAATGTTCCTACTACATTGCTTTCGATGATCGATGCTTCATACGGCGGTAAGACGGCTTGCGATTTGCCCGGCGGCAAGAATCTCGCCGGCGCGTTCCATCCTCCGAGGCGTGTTATCATCGATACCGCCTTTTTAGCTACACTTCCGGCTAGAGAGCTCAAGTGCGGCAAGGCCGAGATGATAAAACATGAAATAATCGGCGGCGCCAAAGCCGGAAGAATCGGCAACACTCTGCCAAGCCTAGACGAAATACGAAAGAATCTAGCGATAAAAATCGGAATCGTTCGCGCCGATCCTTTCGAAAAAATCGGTGAAAGAATAAAGCTAAATACGGGCCACACTGTCGCCCACGCGATAGAAAAAGCTACGAATTTTGCCGTTTCCCACGGTGAAGCCGTGGCTATTGGTTGCGTCGAAGAAGCTCGCATCGCCGAGAAGCTGAATCTCGCGCCTAAAGGGTGGGCGGAGGAATTGGCAGCGCGATTCGCCGAAGCTGGGCTCGATACCAAAATGCCCCAAGGCCTTACTTTTGAAAATCTTATGCCATTGATGAAAGGCGATAAGAAGAAAGAATCGGATTCTATTGTATTCGCATTGCCTTGCGGCTGGGCGGATGTAAAGAAAGTGAAGATATGAATAGACTTTATCTTTACGGCCCGCCGGCAAGCGGTAAAACAACCTTGGCAAAAAGACTCGCTCGAGAGTTTCATCTTGAAGCTGCCGATTTGGATGAAAAAATAGTCTCCTCCCAAGGTATGGCGATATCTGAAATCTTCGCAAATTTCGGCGAAGAAAAATTCCGCGAAATAGAATCGCGCCTCTTGAAGGAAACTTCTTCGCCTATCGTTTCGCTTGGCGGAGGAACGTTATTGAAGGAGGAAAACCGCCAATTCGCCGAGGATAATGGTTTCATCGCTCTCCTCGATACAGACGAAGAAACAATAATCGAGCGTATCGTGAAAGCGAAGGGGATTCGTCCTTTAGGCAATAAATTCAAAGCTCGTCAAGCTCATTACGCTAGTTTCCCTCATCATATAAAGGAAGATACACGGGTTTTGTTGCCGGTCAAATTAGCGGGCAAGTTGACGGTGCCGGTATCGAAAAGTTCCGATCATAGAATTTTAATAGCGAAATTCTTATCGTCCCGAAGAGCTCTCTTCACCGAAAACAAATCCGATTGTGCAGATATAATCGCGACAAAGCGTTGCCTTTCGTCGATGGGCAAGGCATTGCAAGAAGCCAGTTCTTTTGCCCGGCTCGATTGCGGCGAATCGGGCTCCACCCTTAGATTTCTTGCGCCGGTTTGCGCCGCTTTGGGAATAAAGCCCGATTTTATAAGACGCGGCAGGCTTTCATCCCGGCCGATGATAGATTACAGCAATCTTGAAAGCGGCGAGCATATATTGCCGGGCAATGTATCTTCACAATTCGTAACAGGGCTTTTATTCGCTTTGCCTATCTTGAAAGGGGATTCAAGGATTTCCTTTTCTACTCCTCTCGAATCGCGCGGATATGTCGATATGACCCTTGATGTAATCCGCGCGTTTGGAATCGAAGTCGAGGAAAAGGATGGCGCTTTTCATATTAAAGGCTCTCAGCGTTACGTAGAGCCGGAAAATATTCAGCCTGAGGCGGATTGGAGCTCGGCGGCATTTTGGATCGTCGCGAATTTCCTGGGTTCGAATATCGAGATAAACAACCTTTCCTCCAATTCTTCTCAACCGGATAGAGCAATTCTCGAGCTTGCCCCCAAAATCGCCTCATGCTCTTCAGAAATAGATATTTCGCCTTGTCCAGATTTATATCCGGCGCTTGCGATTCTTGCCGCATCGCGAAAGGGCGCGACGAAATTCGTCAATGCCGCGCGCCTTCGCATTAAGGAATCGGATAGAATCGAAGCAATGGAAAAAGTCCTTGATGCCTTTGGCGTAAAAACTTCATCGACTTGCGATAGCGCTACGATTTTTGGAACAGGCGAAAAGTTTTCGCCATGCGAAATAGATTCGCAAAACGATCATCGTATCGCTATGGCTTCTGCGATTGGTGCATTAAACGCATCTGGCCCGGTGCTTGTGCACGGGGCCGGATGTGTGGCGAAAAGTTATCCTGATTTCTTCGAATCTTTCGCTTCGCTTGTCGTTTGAATTATTCGGTTCTGCCGGTATAAGCTTCGGCGGCTGAGTTATCGATCTCGGACGAGAAGAATTTCTCAATCGCCGCATTGCAATCTTTTTCCCAAACACGTGGCCCGCCACTAGTTTGGATAATCCAAAGCTTCAGGAATTTCTTGTCGGGATTCACCATGCAGTTTGTGTTAAAGGCGCCTCCATGACCAAACCAGCCATCTTTGGAAACCGTGAGGCCAAGCGAATAGCCCCGCTCTGTATGAGCAGGACGAAGATCTTTTGCGAGCAGCTCTCTTACAGTTTCTTCTTTAAGTATTCTGACTCCATTATCGCCCATGCCTAGATTCATTAGCATGTGGTAGAATTTCAGTTGGTCTCGCCCGGTCGTCCAAAGTCCCGCGCCGGCGCTTGCATACACTTTAGGACCATTGTGCGGCGCCGGCATCCATTTATGATATGCAATCTTTTTCGGCTTGCGATCCCTATGCAATTCGTAAAGGGGAATCGCGCGCTCTAGTTGCTCTTCAGTCGGCCAGAATGTCGTATCTTTCATCTCGAGAGGCTTTAGGACGCGCTCTTCGAGAAATTCTTCCCAAGGTTTGCCGGTTATTGCTTCTACAATCGCAGCTCCTATATCGATTCCGGTATTTGAATATTTGGTCTTTGTCCCCGGCTCGAATTCCAAGCTCATCGCCGCAGCTTCTCTTACAACAATGGAAATCGGAACCCCGCTCCAGCCTAGCCCGTAAGGATATTGCTGTTTTGAAGGGATTTCAAAGGGGAAGCCCCCCGTATGATTCATTACATCTCTTACAAGAAGCTCGCGAGTGGCCTTTTTCAAAACTCTAGTATCGGCATCTTGCTCTAAACCTTTATTCCTGACCCAAAGCTCCTTGAATTGAGGCAGATATTTCGAAACTGGTTCATCTAACGAAAGCTTGCCTTCTTCTACAAGAATCGCAATCGTTACCCCGCAAAAACCTTTCGTTTGCGAGCATTGCATAAATGTAGAATCGAGCGAGATCGGTTTTGTGTTTTCTTCATCGATAAAGCCGACGAAAGCTTCATCTTTGGCGCCGGGCTTCTCCAGAATGCTGATTGCGCAAGGCAAATCTTTTGATTCGACATAAGGCGTTAGCGCTTCTGCTACTAGACTAGCTTCTAGCCTAGTCGCAAAGCCGACAAATAGTAGAATCGATAGTATATGTTTTTTCGCTTTCATGCCGCCAATTATATCATTTTTACGCTTTATTTGTCAACCCCCGCCCCGCCGTAGTTGTAGTTGTAGAGTGGAATTGTCACCATTGTTCACCTTCACCACGGTCGAAGGTACCATTTATTTTTTGACGCTACCTTCGCCCAGGGCGCGAACAGGTTCAAAATTTTGACGCTACCTTCGCCCAGGGCGCGAGTAGGTTCAAAATTTTGACGCTACCTTCGCCCAGGGCGCAAGTAGGTTCAAAATTTTGACGCTACCTTCGCCCAGGGCGCAAACAGGTTCAAAATTTTGACGCTACCTTCGCCCAAGAAATCAATTAAAAATTAGGAATTAGGAATTATGAATTATGAAAGTTGGAGTTGTAGAATGGAATTGGAATATTTAATTGGAGTTTAGAATTTCTAATTCCTAATTTCTAATTCCTAATTTCTAATTTCTAATTCTGGGCGGCGGCGGGGTGCGCGGCGGGGCGGGGGCGGGCTTTTAGGAATATCCTGAGGGGTGCGCCTTCGAGTCCGAATCGAGAACGAAGGGCTTTTTCGATATAAGATAGGTATGCCTGTGTTACGAGTTTCGGGTCGTTTACGAAAATTCTGATCGTCTGTGGATTTGCGCTTACCTGCAGGGCATAATAGATTTTCAATCTTTTGCCTTTTATCATAGGCGCGAGGGTCTTTTTCGCGGCTATTTCGATTGTGCGATTCAGCATACCCGTCGGCAGGCGCATGGAAGCGGAAGCGGCCGCCGTATCGATGGCGTCGATTGTCCGCCTGATATTGTAACCGGATTTATTCGAGCAAAATACTACCGGCGCGAAATTCAGGAAGGGGAGCATTTGGCGCATGGCGGCGATGGCTTTCGCTTCTTCCATTCCTTCGTCATCTGCGATATCCCATTTATTCATCAATATGCAGCAGGCTTTTTTCGCGTCCAGGATTTTGCCGGCAATGCGTTTATCTTGCATTGTTGGCCCGAGAGAGGCATCCATCATCAAGACGACGACATCGGCTTCTTCGATTGCCTGCTCAGACCTGAAGAGCGAAAAATTATCGACGCTCGTCTTTGACATTTTGGTATGCGGCTTCATGCCGGCGGTATCTACTAGCATATATCGGCGCGCGGTGGGTCCCGAGCCGATGGTGAAAGGGGTCTCGATTGCGTCGCGGGTCGTTCCGGGGATGTCCGAGACGATAATCCTAGGCGCTTTCAAGAGTCTATTCACATACGAACTTTTGCCTACATTGGGTCTGCCGACGATAGCTACTCTAAGAGGGCGCGAAGAATCTTCTTCTTGCGGAGCTGTTTCAAGTTGCGAAGAAACAGCCTCGATGAGGGCTTGCACGCCGCGTCCGTGTTCGGCAGAAATCGCGAATACTTGCAGGCCGAAGCGCTCGAATTCCGCAGCACGCCAATCATCTTCTTGAGTATCGCATTTGTTCGCGGCTATGACGCATGGCACGCCAGATTCCCTGACGCGCTTGATTACTTCGGTATCGAGAGGCGCGATTCCTTCTCGCGCATCGACTACTATCACGCAAAGATTGGAATCTTCGACCGCCATGGAAGCTTGCGAGCGCGTTTCTTCGTCCAATGGGTCGTGGGTTACTCTTTTATCGTATGCTATGCCGCCGGTATCGACGAGCATGATTTTATGGCCTGGGATATCGACTTCTCGCGTGACTCTATCGCGAGTAACGCCGGGTTGGTCGAAAACTATCGCCACGCGCTTTTTTGCGATTCTGTTGAAGAGTGCGCTTTTACCAGTATTTGGACGGCCGACTAACGAGACAACATTCATTTTTTTAAGTGACTTTCAAAAAAATTACGGGAAGTTTATATTCCTTTTCGGCGGCTTGGCCCCCGGGAGGCGTTGGTGGGTTTCGCCCTTTAGGCGCACGAGAATAGAGGACATCTTTTTCGCCCAGTTTGCGGCGTCGGCCGGGCAATATCTTTTGCCGAACACCTTCAAGTCGCCGCGATAATGATTCTTGACCGTCCCCGCCGCCCAAGCGCCTTGCACATAGAAAGACTTGAAGCCATCGCGATAGCGGTGCGAAGGGTGGCCGGAATTCATCGGCCCGCCGATGCCAAACTCCAGCCCCGGGCGGCCGTTTTCCAGCTTGCGGATTCCCGCCAGCAGCCATGTCTGCTCATCGGTCAAATCATAATTTACGGCGATTTGACGAATCATTGCCCATTCCCTATCGGGTATGGATTTTTGCCCAGCGAGTAGCATGAGCGAGGTCAATGAAAGCAGAATTGCAAGGACATATTTTCTCATATCGAAATACATTATAGCATTTTTTCGGAATCGAGTCTAGTGGGAAATCGCACTAGACCCGAGCGCGAAAATTTGGTAAAATATGCGCTCATCATGAGAAAGATAGTATTTGTAGCGGCGGTTTTCGCAATGTTTAGCGCTTTGGCGCAAAGCGAAGAGTTCGAAGAAGGCGACTATTTCGAGCTAGATCGCTGGTCGCTTGGCGTCGCGAGCGCGCTTGAGCTTCCGCAAGGCGGCGCGCATTTCAATCGCAAGGCGGGCTTGGCGATTCGCTGCGGATATGCAATCGATGATTTCTGGAATCTCGAGGCGATGGGCGAGTGGTGCGAAAACAGATACGCGCTTTCTGCCGGCGCGCTTTGGCTTTGGTGGGGCTATGAGAGGCTAGACCCGTTCTTTACTTTCGGTTTGAAAGATTGGATTAAAACCGATTGGGGTGCATATCTAGGCATCGGAACATTTTGGCATATCGACGACCACTGGTCGCTCAGGGCCGATATTACCCCTATGCTCGGAGTAGAGGACGGCTGCAATATGATTTATTCATTCACCCTCGGGATTCAGAGAAGCTGGTAAAAAGAGAGAAAGGGCCAAATCCATGGAATCATTAGTCGATATATTGGCGCGAATCGAAGAAAAGAAAATTGCCGCGGCGAAAAAAGCCGGCAGAAATCCTGATGATATCGAAATTATCGCAGTTACGAAAACACACGGCGAAGAGGTAGTTCGTGAAGCGTGGGATGCCGGAATCAGAATCGTGGGCGAGAATAAGGTCCAGGAAGCAATGTGGAAAAAGGAACGCTCCATTTCCGGTCCCGAGTGGCATTTGATTGGCCATTTGCAATCCAATAAGGTAAGGCACGCCCTCGAGACATTCGATTTCATCCATTCCGTCGATAGCGTGAAGCTCGCCGATAAGATAAATTCCGTCGCAGATATGATTGGCTCAAGACCCCGCATCCTCCTCGAGGTGAATGTATCCGGGGAAAAATCGAAAAGCGGGATGGAACCTAGCGAGGTAGAAGGGGCTGTCAGGCACATAACGGAAAATTGCGAGCGTATTAGCCTTGAAGGGTTCATGACTATGGCGCCATATTCGGAAAATTCCGAAGATGCGCGGCCGGTATTCAGAAAATTGCGCGAGCTTCGCGATAACCTCGAGCGGAAACTGGGGCTTTCGCTGCCGCGTCTGTCGATGGGAATGAGCGGCGACTGGGAAGTAGCCGTGGAAGAAGGCGCTACATGGGTTCGCTTAGGCACTATTCTTTTCGGAGAAAGGCCGAAGTTAAAGCCTGTCAGGGCGCAAGGCGATGACGACGGCAGCTCGCTTGGAGGACTAGATTCTTATTCTGGAGAGGGCGCGACCGTAAAAATACTGGATTAGCGGTATAGACGATAGCGGCAAAATTTGTTAAAATATCCGTCAAAATTCTAGTTAGATTATGAGATTTCAGTATCCAGCAATGTTGATTTTGGTCGTGATCATCCCGATCGCGGCGTTTTGCTGGACCTTTCTCAGGGCTAGACGCGAAAAGGCGCTGCGGCGTTTGACGATGAAAATTCCATCCAGCGGCGCGGTCGGGTTGCAGATCGTGCTCGTCTCGCTGGGGCTGGCGCTTTCGCTATTTGCCGCGGCGCGTCCGCAATGGGGGCATAGCTGGGAGCATTTTATTTCGCGTAGCCGCAATATCGTAGTCGCGATCGATGTTTCGCGCTCGATGCTCGCTGAAGACGTGCATCCCAACAGGCTTGCCAGAGTAAAGGCGGATGTCGCCGATTTGCTCGATTCCTTCGGTTCGTCGAATCGTTGCGCGCTTGTCGCGTTTCGCCGGACGGGCGTTGCGATTTCTCCGCTTACCTACGACCACGCGTTTTTGAGGACGGCGCTAGAATCGCTAACGCCGGAATCCGCGCCGCAAGGCGAGACCGATCTCGGAAGCGCGATAAGGGAATGCCTGAATATTCTCGACCCTGCGAAAGACGAGCATAACGAAATAATCTTGATTTCGGATGGCGGAGATTTGCGCGGCGATGCCTTGGAAAGCGCGAGAATCGCAAAAGAGCGCGGAATCGCGATTTATACCGTCGGCATAGGCGACCCTGTCCGCGGCGCGACGATTCCCCTCGCCGGCGGCGGCGTGCAGATGCATGAAGGCAAGCCGGTCGTAGTAAAACTCGAAGAAGATACCCTGAGGGCGATATCGAAAGAAAGCGGCGGCGCGTATGTTCCCCTTGCGACATTGAGTACTGCCGAAACAACCCTCGGCGCAATCTATTCGAGGTTTTTGAGAAAAGTAGAAATGGAAGAGCGAAACGAAAAGGAGCTTCGCCTCGCCGAGCGTTATCAAATTTTTCTCGTGCCGGGGCTTGCTCTTCTTATTGCAGGCGCGGCGCTTTCGAAAGGAAGATTCGCAAGCCTCAAGGCGAGCGAAATAAAGCAAAAAACATAACGTCGATAATTTTAATTCAAATCAAATCTAATCTAAATACAAGGAACAAAACGATGGAAGAAAAAATCAAGGCGAAACTTGAAGAACTGCGCGGCGGCCTGCAGGCCGATGGCGGTGATATGGAACTTGTGAAAATCGATGGTAAAGTAGTATACCTGAAACTCGTGGGGCATTGCGGGTCGTGTCCTTTCGCAATGATGACCCTCAAGCAGGGAATCGAAATCGCCTTGCAGGAAATCGACCCCGAGATAACAGTGGAAAGAGTAATGTAATGAAAACTTTCAATGTATCGCTCGTTGGCGTAGGCGGCCAGGGAACGCTCGTTACTTCTGATCTTTTGGCTAAAACAGCCGCCAGGGCCGGTTTCGACGTGAAGAAAAGCGAAATTCACGGTATGGCGCAGCGTGGCGGCAGCGTAATCAGCCAGGTTCGCTTTGGCGATGAAGTCGCTTCGCCCATTATCCAAGAGGGCACAAGCGATATTCTCGTTTCGTTCGACAAGCTCGAAGCTATTCGCTGGGCGCATTTGCTTTCGCCTTCCGGCAAGGCGGTAGTCGCCAATACTTATCTTGTTCCGGTTACTGTTTCTTCTGGCCAGCAGGCAGGGCTCGACGACCTCGACGGCAAACTGAAAGCGACTATCCCGAATGTCGTCTTGGTCGATGCCGCCCGCATCGCAAGCGAAGAAATCGGCAACGAGAGAACGATGAATATGGTTTTAGCCGGCGCGCTTTCGCTCTTTACCCCGTTTAGCCCAGATGATTGGAAAGCTTCGATGAAAGAAAGCTTCACCGGTTCCAAGGCGAAACTTCTCGATTTGAACATGAAGGCTTTCGATTTAGGAAGAATCGAATGCGAAAAGGCGAATTGATTTAGAGGAAGGATTAAGAATCATGAGTTGCTGGAATAGAGAAATGGAAACTCTCCCGCGCGAAGAGTTGGAAAAACTTCAGCTCAAGGGCTTGATAAAAACTCTGAATCGGGTATGGCCGAACGATTTTTATTCTAGCCGCCTGAAGGCTGCCGGAATAGCTTCGCCGGAAGATATCAAAAGCCTCGCAGACCTCGAAAGACTTCCGTTTTTGACGAAGGAAGATTTTCGAGAGGCGTATCCTCTGAAGATGAGCTGCGTTCCGCGCCACGATTTGAGAGAGTTCCACATGTCCAGCGGCTCTACCGGCACGCCCGTCGTCATGGCCTATACGAAAGGCGATCTCAACCAGTGGGCAGAGTGCATGGCCAGATGCTTTTCGATGGCTGGCCTCGAGGCGGGGGATGCCTTCCAGATCATGCCGACCTTTGGTCTTTTCAACGGCGGATTCGGCTGCTATCACGGCTGCCGCAAAGCAGGACTCTTTTGCGTCCCGGCCTCTAGCGGCAACACCGAGCGGCAGATCAAGCTAATGAGAGATTTCAAGGTCAAAGGTTTTTGCTCGGTCGTTTCTTATGTGCCGCGAATCATCGAAAAGCTCGATGCCGAAACTTCCGGCACGCGCGATATCCCATCGCTGAAAGTCGGCATTTTCGGCTCCGAGACTTTTTCGGACGAAATGCGCCGCAGAATAGAATCGCGCCTCGGCATAGAATGTTTCGATATCTACGGCATGACCGAAACAGGCGGCATCGGGACGACCGGTCAAGATTGCCGCGCGCATTGCGGAATTCATGTTTGGGATGATCATTACATTACTGAAATCGTAGATCCAGTAACCGGCAAACCTGTCGCGGATGGCGAGTACGGCGAAGTAGTATTTACTTCGTTGACCCGCGAAGCAATGCCGATTATCCGCTATCGCACCCATGATATTTCGCGTATCGTCAGCCGCGAAAAATGCGAATGCGGCAGAACGCATATTCGCATCGATCGCATTACAGGCAGAACAGATGATATGCTCATCGTAAAAGGCGTCAATTTCTATCCACGCCAAGTCGAGCAGGCGCTTATGGAAATTCCCGGCGTCAAGGATGAATTCCAAATTATTCTCGAAGAGCACGATGGAATGACCGATGTGACGATCAATGTAGAAGCCGAGCAAGGCGTAACCGGGCATACTGTAGCCAAGCATTTGCGTGAAAGGCTGGGATTCTTGCCCAAGGGCGATGTATTCCCGATCGGATCGCTGCCAAGAACCGAAGGCAAAGCGAAAAGGGTAATTCGCCGTTAGGCGATCGCGAGCATCGCGTCAATCGCACGCTTGGCGCGAACTTGAATTTCTTCAGGGACGATTACCCGCTCGCGCATTTCGGCAAGGCTCTCGCGAAGACTCGCGAGAGTCGTCTTTTTCATGTTGGGGCAAATCAAAGTATCGGTGACCGGATAGAAATTCTTGCCGGGGTTTTCTTTTCTCAGGCGATGGAGAATTCCGACCTCCGTGCCGACGATAAAATCTTTTGCCGAAGAATTTCGCGCGAACGCGCACATTCCGCCCGTAGAAAGACGCTCATCCGCCGCATCACGGACATCCTTGGCGCATTCCGGGTGAACCATGACGATTGCGCCGGGGTGCAAGCGCCGGGCTTCTTCGATTTTCGCGGCCGTAAGATGGGCGTGAGTTGGGCAATAGCCGGGCCAAAGATTGTATTTCCGATTTAGCTTGCCTGCAATATGGCCGCCCAAGTGCTGGTCTGGGACGAAGATTATTTCGTCCTTCGGCGAAAAAGTCTTCATCACGGCCTCGGCATTGCCGCTAGTTACGCACATATCGCACTCAGCCTTTACTTCGGCAGTGGAATTGACGTAGCATACGGCTTTCGCGCCGGGTTTCTTCGCCTTGAATTCCCTAAGCTGGGCGGCTGTTATCATATCCGCCATTGGACACCCTGCATCAGGGTTCGGTATTAGCACGATCTTGGAAGGGTTGAGAATCGCGGCAGTTTCGGCCATGAAGTACACGCCGCAAAATACTATTACATCCGCCTCGACCTGAGTAGCTTTCCTCGCCAATTCCAACGAGTCGCCTGTAAAATCGGCGATTTCCTGAATTTCGCCACGCTGATAATTGTGGGCGAGAATTACCGCATTACGCTTGCGCTTGAGTTCGTTGATTTCTTCTTCAATCGTCATGCCGTAAATTATACCATTTTTCTTGGCCCGATGCAAGGGGGTAGGGTGGTGGGGGTTTTTTAGCGTTCCCACTAGTCAGAAAGTCAAAAAAATGCTATAATATGGCGCATAATTCATACGGAGGAAAGATAATGGCGCAAGCATCATATGAAGTTAGCGATTTTGGTGTTACAAAATATGGCGAAAAAGCCCAAAAATTTACACTTAAAGGGGCTGGTGGCGTAGTGCTGGAAGTCAGCGACTACGGCGGCAAGGTTGTTCGCCTGTTTACGCCAGACCGCGATGGCAAGATGAAAGATGTGGTAGTCGGCGGCGACGATCCTTCGTTTTGGGATTCCGGCGACCCCTACTGGGGGTGCATCATCGGGCGCGTCGGCAACAGAATCGCCAATGGCAAATTTTCGCTCAATGGCAAGGAATATACTCTTGCGCAGAATAATTTCCCGAGTGGAATCGGCTGTTCGCTTCACGGCGGCAAGAGGGGGTGGGATGCGTATGTCTGGAGCGCCAAGCCTTTTGTCGATGGCGATGATGTCGGCGTGGAATTCAGCCGCGTTTCGCCGGATGGCGAAGAAAACTATCCCGGAACGGTTATCGTTAAAGTCACTTATACTTTAACGAAAGATAACGTCTGGCGCGTCGATTATGAAGCGCAGAGCGATGCGGATACGCCGATCAACATGACCCAGCATGTATATTTCAATTTCAAGGGTGAAGCCGGTGGAACAATCGAAGACCACATCATGACGATTGCCGCTTCCAACGTTACGCCTACCGACCCCGGGCAAATCCCGACCGGCGAAATCAGGAGCGTTGAAGGAACACCGTTCGATTTCCGCAATGGAATGAGAATTGGCGAGAGAATCAACGAACCCGACGAGCAGCTTGAAATCGGCAAGGGCTATGATCACAACTGGGTGCTTGATAAAGGTGATAAGGAGCTTGGCTTTGCCGCGAAGGTAACATGTCCTTTGAACGGACGCGAAGTCGAGGTTTGGACGACCGAGCCGTGTTTGCAGGTATATACGGCCAACTGGGCCAGCTACGACCAAAAGGCGAAGGGCGGCGAACACCTTTCGTTCAGATGCGGCGTTGCGCTCGAGACTCAGCACGCGCCCGATTCGCCGAACAAGCCCCAGTTCCCGAGCATTATCGTAAAGGCTGGCGATATGTATCGCTCGACGACGGAATTCCGTTTTCAGGCGCGTTAAGATAGATGTCGGATGAATCCAGAATACCGCTTCCGAGAAGCCTGCAAGAAATCGTAGGCGCGCTTCTCTTCGCGAGCGAAACGCCACTGACGGCTGGCGAATTGCGCGATGCCGTCAGGGCTGTAGAGCCGGAGCCCGGCGAGGATGAGGAGGTCGCGCAAGTCTATCGCACCGCTACCGGGCGCGAGGTCGATGCGGCGCTCAAGGGGCTGGAGAAAGCCCTAAATGTAGCCAATTGCGGCTTTTCGCTCGTTTGCACCGGTGGGACGTACCGGCTTCAGACGGTGCCTAGTTGCGGCAGATATGTTCGCGCGATGCTGAAGCTCGATAGACCTTCACGCCTAGGAAGAGCTTCGCTAGAGACGCTCGCGATTATCGCATACCGTCAGCCGATTACGAAAGGCGAGGTCGAAGAAATCCGCGGCGTCGATGTATCTGGCAATATAAAGACGCTTATGGATTTGCAGCTCATACGACTCGTCGGCAAATCGGAGCTGCCGGGGCATCCTTTCCTATATGGCACTACCTCCTTATTCCTCGAGCACTTCGGGCTCGCTTCGTTGCAGCAATTGAACGAACTCGACCCGACCTTGCAAAGGTCGAATCCTCGCGAAAAGGCGGCTAGCTACAGAAAGCCCGTGAAGCAAACGGAATTGGAGCTTGCGGCGAAGGAAGAAGCGGCTGAAAAAGAAGCCGACGAGAAGGCCGCGCAGGAGAAGCAAGAGGAAGAAATTGCAAAGGCGGAAAAAGCTAATGCCCCGCAAAGCGAGGCTGATGAAGAAGAAAAAACACAAGACCTTTTTATCGTAGATGAAGAAGAGGACGAATTTGACGAAGAAGACGAGGAAGACGAGTTTGATGAGGAAGACGAGGAAGAAGATGAAGAAGAGTAGTTTATTGTTGGCGGCGTTAGTAGTTTCTTGCTGCGCATTCGGCGATATGCGCGAAGAAAGAAAGTCAGCGGCATATCAAGCCGCAATGACCGATTATTCCGCAGGAAGACTGGATGCCGCAATTGCCGGATTCGAGAAGCTGTTGAAAACGGAAGGCGATAATGCCAGCGCGAGATTTCAGCTCGCTTGCCTATTGCAAGATTATCGGCGCGATTGGATCGGCGCGATTTGCAATTATCGCGAATATTTGCGGCTTGAACCCAAGAGCGATAAAGCGGCGCTTGGGCAAGAGCGCATTGCCCTTTGCGAGAAGGAACTTGCGAAAGAATTGGCCGCGAAATATGGAATCAGCGGCGAGGCGGCGTCGCTAGAGAGTGAAAGAATCCGCAAAGAACTGGATGAATCGGAGCGTAAAATCAATGAAAGCCTAAAGGCATTGGAAGAAGCCGAGCTCAGGATGACAAGGCTAGAGCAGGAAAACAAGCGCCTCAGGCGTCAGCTCACGAGGATGGATTTCGGTCATGCCGACAAGACTAAAGAATATGAAGAAGAGAAAGCTCGCTCGATAAGCGTAAACGATCTCTTGGGCGGCGATGAAGATGAACCGATCTCATTGCCTGAGGGCGTAAAAGAAGATGAAGATGGCGCGCAAAGCGCATCGGCCATACCTAAAGCGAATATAGAAGACGATTCCGAAGACAAGGCGAATAAAATCGTAATCAATCCGTCTGCCGCGGAGGAAGAAGATTCGTCTGGTCCGAAATCGAAGATTTCCCGGGCCGCCTACATAGAAGAAGATGACGACACGAGCTCTCTCAGGGCGGGCTTGGCGGCCGCAAAGGAAATTGTAGAGGAAGATGAGTCGGGCCCGGTGCTTTTCGAAGGCGAGGAGCGCAAACCGGCAGAGACCAAGCTTTCTGAATTCGTGCAAAGCCAGCAACCCAAAGCGCCGGAGAGGCCCTCCTCTAGACCGAAGACCTATGTAGTCCAAGAAGGCGATACCCTATACGCAATCGCGCTGAAATTCTATGGTCGCAAGGGGGAGTGGAAGACGATTCGCGATGCGAACAAGGCGACGATTTCTACAGATGGCCGCGTAAGGGCGGGCGAGACGATAATTTTACCATGAGCGGCGAAAGGACCATATTCACTGAAACTGTAGGATCGATTCATTCCTACACGCGTTCGCGCGCGCCGTGGAAATTGGAAACTTACAACAAAAAGCTATTCCACTATCTATCGGGCGGCGGAATTTCTTCGCTCGGCCGCACTATCAAGCAAGAAGAGGCGGATATCAAACGCGATAAATTTCTCGCCTATTGCGCGGCGATTGGAGTAGTGTTGTTGGTATTTTGGTTCGTTTAAAACAAGGCAATTTAATTTTTGGAAGGAATAAAATGAACAGCAAAAAATCGATATTGGCAGCGGCGGCAATCCTCGCGACATTCGCATCGAGCGCGCAGCAAGTCGCGACGAACAATCGCGAAGCGTTCATGCGTCAGCAGGCGTATAATGAGATGCAGAGGGTATCTGGTCAGGTAGATGTTCTGCAATCTAACATTGCCGAGCTTTCGCAGAGGATTTCGCGTCTCGAAGGCGATAGCTCTTCGCGCAATGAAATCGAAGCTCTTCGCGCTGAAGTCGCGGCGCTCAAGGCATCTAACGCGGAACTCAGGAACCGCATTAATTCGATGCATGATGAAATCGTCAAAGAGCTATCTGTGAAAATCGCCGCCCTGATGAAACAAAATGCGCCGGCGAGTGCGCCGAAAGCCACTAAGAGCGCGCCTGCCGCGGCTAGCGCCGCCGAAGGGCCGCACCGCGAATATACCGTAAGGCCGGATGATTCGCTTTGGCTGATTGCGCAAGCTTTCAAGACGACCGTGCCGAAAATCAAGGAGATGAACAATCTCAAAGATAACAATATCAGGCCCGGCCAAAAGCTTATTCTGCCGCTGTAAACTTAACGAGAAGGAGATATGGAAAATGAAATACGATAAAAATCATGCGCTACTTGAATGCGAACTTGGCGCGCTCGCCTCGAAGAGCGGGAAAGTTCGCGATGTATTCGATTTGGGCGATATGTTGCTTATGGTTGTTACCGATCGCATAAGCGCATTCGATGTAATTTTGCCAAACGGTGTTCCGGATAAAGGCAAGGTTCTTAACCAGCTTTCGCTGTTTTGGCTCGATTTCCTCGGGATGAAGAATCATCTCATTACTGCGGATGTCAACGAGTATCCGGCCGCCTTGCATCCTTACAAGGATGATTTGCGCGGCCGCTCGATGCTGGTAAAGAAGGTAAACATGGTCGAGGTCGAGTGCATCGCCAGAGGCTATTTGACCGGCAGCGGCTGGAAGGAATATAGAGAGAAGCGCACAGTGAACGGCGAACCTCTTCGCGAAGGTTATCAAAACGCCTCTAAGCTCGACAATGTGCTCTTTACGCCTACTACAAAAGCCGCAATCGGAGATCATGATGAAGCGATAGATTATGAAACTACCGAAAAGCTCGTCGGCGCCCAGACTGCGGCGCTTCTGAAAGACGCTACGATTTCGCTGTATTCCACGGCGGCAGATTACGCGCTGAAGCATGGAATCATAATCGCCGATACGAAATTCGAATTCGGTAAAGATGCCGATGGTTCGTTGATTTTGGCGGATGAAGTTTTGACGCCCGATTCATCGCGTTTCTGGCCGCAGTCGAGCTATGCGGTAGGGTCGAATCCGCCATCTCTTGATAAGCAATTCGTCCGCGATTGGCTCGATTCGATCAATTTCAACCATCGCCCGCCTGCGCCGCAGTTGCCGGAAGATGTAATTCGCCGCACGCGCGATATTTACATCAAGGCTTACGAAAGCTTGAGCGGCAAGAAACTCGAAATATAATTCAACAAATACAACTTACATACTAAACAAGGAACAAGATAATGGGAATGTTCGATCAGATAAAAGAAGCAATGAAAATGCGCGGCGAAGCCAAGCGTATGCAGAATGAAATCCAGAAGATTACGGCTGAATATTCGAACGGCGGAATAACCGTCGTCGCGCGCGGCGATATGACAATCGTCAAGATTTCGTGCACGCCCGAGGCTTACGATGAAGTGAAAGCCGGCAAGCCCCAGCGTTTCGAGACGATGCTTTTCAATGTAGTAAACGGCGCGCTCAAGAAGGTTCGTGAAACCACCCAGGCCGAAATGGCTAAGCTCATGAAGTCTGGCGGAATGGGTGCATTGTTCGGTCAGTGATTCTAAAGCCTATAGAAGAGCTCGAGAGGGTGCTTGGGCGTTTGCCGGGTTTCGGCAGGCGCTCGGCTTCTCGTGCCGCTTTGGCGTTGGTGAGAGAGCCTTCTCGCCTTCTTGAGCCTTTGAAACAGGCGCTTGACAATGCCGCGAAAGAAATAGTCGTTTGTTCGAGATGCGGCGCTTTTACGGTTTCGAATAGAAATCCTTGCGATACTTGCACCGATCCTACGAGGGATGGCGCGGTCGTTTGCGTAGTCGAAGAACCTGCCGATATAGTCTCGATAGAAGCAAGCGGCGCTTTCAAAGGACGCTACCATTCGCTCGGCGGAAAGCTTTCGCCTTCACGCCGACAAGGACCCGAAAAGCTGCGCTTAGATTCACTCTTGGAGAGGGTGAAGGAAGAAGGTTTTACGGAAGTTTTGCTAGCTCTTTCTACAGATATGGAAGGCGATGCGACTGCGCTTTATGTAAGGGAAATGCTGAAAGATACCGGCGTTAAAGTTACACGCCTTGCGTTTGGGCTTCCGGCGGATTCGGGAATAGCCTATTCCGATCCTCTTACGTTGAGAAGGGCGATACAGGGGAGGAGAGATGTCTGAAGTAAAACTCGAGCATGTCGGCAAAATTTATTCTCGCGGCGATGCGCCGGCGGTGGAAGATTTTTCGCTCGAGATAAAGGATGGCGAATTCTTGGTTTTGGTAGGCCCTTCCGGTTGCGGCAAATCTACGACGCTGAGGATGATTGCGGGACTTGAAACGCCTACGAGCGGAAAGATTTCGATTGGCAATAACGATGTAACGAATCTTGCACCGAAAGACCGCGATATCGCGATGGTTTTCCAGAACTACGCGCTTTATCCTCACATGAGCGTGCGGCAAAACATGTCGTTCGCGCTGAAACTCAGGAAGTATCCGCGATTCGAAATAAAGCGTCGCGTAAAGGCGGCATCCGAAGCATTGGGGCTGGAGCCGTATTTGAATCGTCTGCCGAAGGCGCTTTCGGGCGGGCAGCGCCAAAGAGTAGCGCTTGCGCGGGCGATTGTGCGCGAGCCTGCGGTATTCCTCTTCGATGAACCATTATCGAATCTCGATGCGAAAATGCGCGTGGAAATGCGCGCCGAAATCATTCGTCTTCACCAGCAGCTTGGCGCTACGATGATTTATGTAACTCACGACCAGACCGAGGCTATGACGATGGGCGATAGAATCGTCGTAATGAACGCCGGCAAAATTCAGCAAGTCGCCGCACCGCTCGAAATATACCGCCACCCGGCCAATACTTTCGTCGCGAGTTTCATCGGAACCCCGCCAATGAATCTATTCGCGCCAGGGACTATCTTGCCGGATAAAACAGTAGGCATAAGGCCTGAAAACATAACTCTAGAAAGAGCTCCGGCGATATCGAAAGATTCTCTTCACGGCAAAGTCGATTTCATCGAACCATTAGGACCGGAAACGCTTGTGCACTTTACGATGTTCTCGGGCAAAGCGAAAGCGATTGCGAGGCTTTCCGGCTTTAGACAATTCGGACGCGGTGAAATCGTCGGCGTGAAATTCGATTCGAAAGAGGCAGTAATTTTTCCTTGAGATGAAACCGAAATTCCTAAATACGATCTTCAATATATGCGTAATTTTTTGCGCGTTCGCCAAGGTGCCGGGTTATTGAAAGGATCTCGATTCGATGAGCGATGCAATAATAGAGATGCAGAATCTTATTGCCGAATTGAATTCGGCTGCAGATTCATATTATTCCGGCAAAGCCGAGTTGATGACGGATTTCGAATGGGATGCGAAGTTCGATCGTCTCAAGGCGTTGGAAGAAGCGACGGGGCAAATCTTGCCGGGCTCGCCGACAGCGAAAGTTTCTTCCGATTCGCTCGCCGGCGAAAAAGAAGCCCACGAATATCCGGCGCTTTCGTTGGCAAAAACGAAGAGCGTCGCAGACTTGGCAAAATGGTCGGAAGCTAGACCGATTTGGCTTAGCTGGAAGCTTGATGGTCTAACGCTTGTCGCGACATACGATGACGGGAAACTCGTAAAATTGATGACTCGCGGCGATGGGAGTATTGGCACGAATATAACGCATCTCGCGCCGGCGATTCGAGGAATTCCCGAAACAATCGAAGATAAAGGCCATATTGTGATTCGCGGCGAAGCGGTGATTTCGTATGACGATTTCGAGGCCTTCGTAGCTTCTTCGAAAGAAGATTACGCCAATCCTCGCAATCTCGCTTCTGGCTCGTTCGCGCTGAAAGATGTCGATGAAGTCGCCAGGCGCAACATCCGCTGGATTCCTTTTACGCCTGTGCATCTCGAAAAAGATATCGTTTCGTGGGGCGAAAGAATGGCCTATCTCGAATCGCTAGGCTTTAAATGCGTCGAGCGCGAAGAAATATTCGAGCCGACTGAAGAGACGATTTCGGCGTCAATCGAACGCTGGACGAAAAAAGTAACTGATAAAATAAATCCATATCCTGTCGATGGCTTGGTTGTATGCTATGATGATACCGAATATGCAAAGACTGGTTCGGTAACCGGTCATCATGCGACCAAAGCCGGTCTTGCGTTTAAATGGGCGGATGAAAGCGCCGCCACGACGCTTGAAAGTATCGAGTGGAGCTCGGCGGTTTCTTCTATTTCGCCTGTCGCGATATTTAAACCTGTCCAACTCGAGGGTACGACTGTAAAGAGGGCGCTACTTTGCAATATTTCCGAATGCGAAAGATTGGGAATTGGCGGCGTGGGAACGAAAATCGAGGTAATAAAAGCGAATAAGATAATCCCGAAAGTGATAAGCGTTACCGAAAAGGTAGGCGAGCTCGAGGTCCCCGGGAAATGTCCCGTCTGCTCAGCGCCGACTGAAATTAAGATTTCCGCATCTGGCGCAAAGACCTTAAAATGCACGAATGAGGAATGTCCTGCGAGAGTCCTTAGAAAATTCATGCGATTTGTTTCGAAAGAAGGCATGGATATCGATGGGCTTGCAGGCCAGACTCTTGCGAAATTCGTGAACATGGGTTGGATAAAGGATTTGGCCGATATCTATAAACTCCCGCAGCATGCGGGTGAAATAGCTCTAATGGAAGGGTTTGGCTCCAAGAGCGCCGAAAATATGACGGCTGCGATCGAAAACGCCAGAATACGAGACGCCGCGAATTTTCTCGTCGCGCTTTCGATTCCTCTTTGCGGCAAAGATGTTGCAAAGCGCTTGCTTGGCGCTTATCCGAATTTGCGCGAATTGATTAAAGCGGCCGAAAGAGGTGAATCTTTTGCAGGTATCGATGGAATAGGCGAGGTGAAATCCGCCGCATTTGTCGAGTGGTTTTCGAAAGAATCGAATCGCCTGTTGGTCGAAAAACTCCTCGCTGAAATAGAAATAAACGAATATAAAGCCGCGCTCGAGGGTGGCTCGTGCCAAGGCCTCACTTTCGTAATCACGGGTGACGTGACGAATTGGCCTAATAGAAATGCGCTTAAGGATTATATAGAATCGCAAGGCGGCAAAGTCGCCTCGGCGGTTTCCGCAAAGACGAGCTTCCTGATAAACAACGATCTTGAATCTTCGAGCTCCAAAAACAAGAAAGCAAAGGCTCTTGGAATCGAGATTATCAGCGAACAAGATTTCATATCACGCTTTGGAAAATAAGAGGAGTCTATAGTTATGGCAAAGAAAGTTGCTTCGTCCGTTAAAGTTCCAGATGAAAAGAAAATAGCCTCTCTCATACACGAGCTCTTGCTGGAGTTGGGCGAAGATCCCTCGCGCGAAGGACTGAAGAAGACGCCCGAGCGCGTAGCTAAATCGCTCGCATTCCTGACGCGCGGCTATCGGCAGAATATCAAGGCTGTCGTGAATAACGCGCATTTCGCGAGCGGCACGAATCACATGGTTATTTTGAAGGATATCGAATTGTATTCGATGTGCGAACATCACATGCTGCCGTTCTACGGCAAATGCGCAATCGGCTATATTTCGAAAGGCAAGGTTCTTGGCGTATCGAAGCTCGCGCGAATCGTCGATATGTTCTCGAGACGTTTGCAGATTCAAGAAAGAATGACAGAAGAAATCGCCAATGCGATCATGGAAGAGACCGGCGCGATGGGCGTTGGCGTAGTAATAAACGCCAAGCATCTCTGCATGATGATGAGAGGCGTCGAGAAACAAAATTCCGAAATGACGACTTCGGCCGTGCTCGGGACTTTCCGCACCGATGCGAAAGTTCGCGAGGAATTCCTTTCTCTCATCAAACAATAGTCGAAAACGATGAAAGCCTGCTTTTTCGATCTTGATGGAACTCTAGCCGATACTCGGGCGGATTTGGCCGCAACGGTAAATGATACTCGCAAAGAGCTGGGGCTTGAGCCAAAAGGACAAGAGGAAATTCTTTCTTATGTCGGACGCGGCGCGAAATATCTCCTGGCCAATTCCATCCCCGAGAAGGCGGAAGAAAAAGATAAGCTTTTCGAAATTTTCATGCTTCATTATGGCGACCACATGCTTGATTCTATCGAGCTGTATCCAGGCGTGGTCGAAACCCTGGAAGAACTGAAAGCGCGCGGATGGAAACTAGGCGTAAATACGGCGAAGCCCGCGTTTGCGACACACGCGATAATCGAGCATTATAATCTCGGCAGATTTTTCGGCAACGCGGTAATCGCCGGCGGCGACTCGACCGAAATGAAACCTTCCCCTATCCCATTGCAAGATTGCTCGAGGAGAATGGGTGGACATTTGCTTACCCCGGAAGATTGGATGGTCGGCGATAATTGGACAGATATCAAATGTGCCGCCAATGCCGGAATAAAAAGCGCATTTTGTTCTTTCGGCTTCGGAATTTTGGCAGATTCTTCCCCAACTGTAACAATTACGTCTTTCCCAGACCTCTTAAAATATTTATTATAACCCCCTGGGTTAGGTAATTGCGTCCGTGGACGAAGGTAGCGTCAAAAAATGAATGGAACCTCCGACCGGCTTCGCCGCGCGAGGGGATGAAATTGGGCGTGCGAAAGCGATGATGGGGACGAAGGGAAGGGGTGAAATTGTAAATAATGGGCAAAATAGGGGGTGTTTTCAATAGAATATCACTTCCCTCTTGAAGCGGAGGGGGTAAATTTGGTAAAATATAGCCGAAACTTCTAAGGAGTATACATGAACCAAGCAGAGAAAGAGCGCGCTGAGAAACTCGGTAAAAAGTGGACCCCAAAAGGCTACATCAAGAAGGAGATCGAAGCAATTCGCCAGCAAGTTGGCGATAAGAAAGTTTTGCTTGCGATGTCCGGCGGCGTAGATTCAAGCGTTTGCGCCGTGTTGTTGCACAAGGCAATCGGCAAGCAGCTTACGTGCGTTTTCGTAGATCATGGTTGCATGCGCAAAAACGAAGCGAAGGAAGTTAAGCAGGTATTCAAAGGCAAATTTGGAATCAACCTAATTCAGATCGATGCGGAAAAGCGTTTTCTCGATAAGGCCAAAGGTATTACCGACCCTGAGCTCAAGCGCAAGTGCATCGGCGCCGAGTTCATCCGCGTGTTCGAGGAAGAAGCGAAGAAGCTCGGCAAAATCGAATTCCTCGGCCAAGGCACGATATATCCTGATATCGTAGAATCGGGGGTAGGCGGGCACAAGGCCGTAAAGGCGCACCACAATGTCGGCGGGCTTCCGAAGGATATCGGTTTCGAAGGGCTTGTCGAGCCGGTCAAGTATCTTTACAAGGATGAAGTTCGTAAAGTCGGAAGGGCGCTTGGCATTCCGGCGAAGATGGTGGAGCGTCAGCCGTTCCCGGGTCCGGGCCTCGCGGTAAGGTGCCTTGGCGAACTTACGAAAGAAAAGCTCGATATTTTGCGCGAAGCCGATTTCATCTTCCGCGATGAAATGGCGAAGGCCAAGCTCGATAAGAAGGCGCAGCAATTCTTTGCGATTATGACGAATGTCAAATCTGTCGGCGTGAAGAATGGCGCGAGGACCTTTGGTTATGTAATCGCGATTCGCGCTGTATCTACATCGCAGTTCGTGAAGGCGGGTATCGTAGAGCTGCCGTTCAAGTTCGTTACGGCCGTGGCCGAGAAGATTGCGACCAAGGTAAAGGGCGTAAATAGGGTAGTTTGGGATATTACCCCGAAACCGCCGGCGACAATCGAGTGGGAATAAACATTTTCAACCACAAGCAAGACTAGAGGTAAGCAAATGTTCAACAATAAAGTTTATCACAAGATCGACGCGCTATCCGGCAGCGTTGCAACTCTTCGCGCCGAAGGCGTGAAATACAACGAAATCGCCGAGGTCGAATCGCGCGCCGGGACATCTCTTGCGCAGGTAATCAAGCTCGACGGCCCGAATGTAACGCTTCAGATTTTCGCAGGTGCCCGCGGCGTCGATACATCCGCGCGCGTCAGGTTCTTGGGCGAAACGATGAAAGTTCCGTTTTCGGAATCGCTCCTCGGGCGTGCATTTACCGGCGCGGGCATTCCTCGCGATGGCGGACCAGAAATCACGGATAACCCATCGCCCATCGGCCAGCCATCGGTCAATCCCGCAAAGCGCGTGATGCCGCACGAGATGGTGAGAACGAACATTCCGATGATCGACCTCTTCAACTCGCTTGTTAAATCGCAGAAGCTGCCGATTTTTGCAAAGGCAGGCGAACCGTATAACGAGCTGTTGGCGCGAATCGCATTGCAGGCGGATTCTGATGTTATTATCATTGGCGGCATGGGGCTGAAGTATGATGAATATCTGAAATTCCGCAATACGCTCGACCAATCCGGCGCGCTTGCAAAGACGGTCATGTTCGTCCATACCGCGGCCGACCCTACGGTCGAATGTATGCTTGTTCCCGATGTGTCGCTCGCGGTCGCCGAAAAGTTCGCGCTTGGCGGCAAGAATGTGCTTGTCCTTCTGACCGATATGACGAGCTTCGCCGACGCCATGAAGGAAATCGCCATTACCATGGAACAAATTCCTTCAAACCGCGGATATCCCGGCGACCTGTATTCGCAGCTCGCCGCAAGATACGAAAAGGCGGTGGACTTCGATGGCGCCGGCTCCATTACCATTCTCGCGGTAACGACGATGCCAGGCGACGATGTAACTCACCCGGTTCCCGATAATACCGGTTATATTACAGAAGGCCAGTTCTATCTTCGTAATGGACGCATCGAGCCGTTCGGCTCGCTTTCCCGTCTCAAACAGCAGGTCAACAAGAATACGCGCAAAGATCATCGCACTGTAATGGACGCTATGATCAAGCTTTACGCGCAGTACAAAGAGACTGTCGAAAAGCAGTCGATGGGCTTCAAGATGTCCAATTGGGATCAGAAGCTATTGAAGTATGGCGCGGCATTCGAAAAAGAGATGATGGATTTGTCGGTAAATATTCCTCTCGAAGAAGCGCTGGATTTAGGCTGGAAGATTCTCGCGGATAATTTCGAGCGTGATGAAGTCGGCATACCATCGAAGTTGACAGACGAATTTTGGCCTAAGAAATAATGAATATCGGATTTTTCGGAGGCGGTAAGATGGCCGAAGGGATACTTTCGGCCATCAAGAAACCTCAGCATGTAACAATAGCCGAAAAAGTAGCGACAAGGGCTAAAGAGCTCGGCGAGAAATACAAAGTGAAAGTGGCGCGCGATTTGAAAGATGTCGTGCGCCGCGCCGATTTGATATTCCTCGCCGTTCGCCCGCAAGATGTCGAAAGCGTCGCGCAAGAAGTAACCGGGGAATTTTCGAAAGAGCAGACTCTCGTATCGATCGTCGCCGGCAAAACGCTATCTTCGCTTCGCAAGGCATTCGGGAAGAATGTTAATCTAATTAGGGTAATGCCGAATCTCGCGCTTAGGTCGGGCGCGGGAATGTGCGCAGTTTGTGCAGAAAAAAGGACGCCCCGCGCCGCGCTTGACGAAGTTCTAGCCATCTTGGGCTCTGCGGGCAGGTGCGTAGAATTGAAAGAAAAGGCCTTCGACGCCGTTACTGCTCTCAGCGGGTCGGGTCCGGCTTATTTCGCCTATATGTGCAAGGCGATGGCTGAAGGCGGCGTCAGCCTAGGACTAAAGAAAGATGTCGCGGATTTGCTCGCACGCCAGACGATGTTTGGTACGGCAAAATTCCTCGTGGAATCTGGCTTCGAATTAGAGCCGTTCATCGAGGGCGTTGCGACGAAAGGCGGGACTACTGCCGCAGGAATGGTCGAGCTCGACAAGAATAAAACATTTAAGGACATCGTCGCCAAGACTTTGTCGGCAGCCGCAAAACGATCATCGGAATTGGCAGGATGACGAAGAAATTTTCAGCTTTTGTTTTTGCCGTCTTCGGCGCATGCCTCGTTGCCTTAGGCGCAGTCGACGCTGCAAAACTAGAAAATGCCAAGGAGCAGCTGAAGAAGCTAAAAGAAAATAAAGCTGAAATTACCTTCGATTCTTATGGCGTGCTCAAGATTCCGCAATTCGATTCTTCCGGCACGAATAAACTCGATGCGCTCGAGTGGCGCATCAAGCCGATGCCGGCGAGTGAAAAAGATTCTGCTTTTACGCCACTCGCCGGCATACCTGCGCTTGGCGCTACATGGAATACGAAACTTGCCGATTTGTATGGGCATGTAATTGGCGAAGAATGCCGCGCGGCCAATATCGATGCAGTCCTTGCGAAGTGGCTTAACTTTTATACCTACGACCCAAACGGCGGCGTGGCGCAATCTTTTGGCGAGGACCCGACTTTGACGATTAAGCTTTCGGTCAGTCTGATCAAAGCAATCCAAAATCACGATGTCGCGGCTTTTATCGGGAGCTTTTGCTTGGAAGAAGGAAGAAACAATATCGATTCGAGAACTCTTCACGAGATATATCTGCCTGTATTCCGCTCGGCGGTGAAGGATGCCGGGGCGCTCGGGCTCGTTGCTTCAAAAGAACCTTATGATGAAATTCCCTGCTGCGATAACCAATATCTCGTCAGAGGAATCATGCGCGGCAATTGGGGTTTTTCGGGCCCGATCGCCATGGATTTTTTCGATGAGCGCTCGTATATGAGCGAAGTCGATATGGTGCTCGATAAAGATAAAGAAAAATGTTCGATTTCCGGCGATCTTGGTGCGCTTAGGTTATTCTATATCATGGCCAAGACCAAAGCCCTCGGCGAAGGAGAGCGTGAAAAGGGCGCCGGCACGAATGAATGGCACTCTTCAATCGCGCGCAAGGTGGCGGAAGAATCGATCGTGCTCCTTAAAAACGATAAATCGCTTTTGCCGATTGACGCCGCTAAAATAAAGAAGATAGCGATTCTTGAATGCACTAGCGAGAATGAAGAGGAATTAAAATTATCCAAGGGCATCAAGGAATACTTCCTAGGGAGCGGAAAAGTCGAAATCATAGAAAATTTCAAATTGGATCAGCAAGGCTCGACGGCGGAAATATTGCTCGCCAACCCCGATATCGTGTTTTTGTTTTTGCCGGGAAGCGATAAATATTCAAAAGATTCCGGCGCTATTTCCGGCAATATTTCCTTATTGCTCGAATCCCATCCGGAACATGTAGTAGCAATAGAAAGCTCTTCATTCGGCTTCAAAATGCCGCGCCTTGGCGAATTTTCTACATTCATCCATGTTCCATCGCCAAGCGAAGAATCGCCCAAGGCGCTCGCCAAAGTCGTTTCCGGCGAGATTAACCCTTCAGGACGCCTCAACTTCACTTGGCCGAAGGAATCGTCTTTCAATATTCCAATTCCAAAGCTGAAGAAAGAGCAGTATTTCGGCTATAGGGAATTCGACAGATATTCGCGTGACCCCCTTTTCCCGTTTGGCCATGGCCTTAGCTATACGTCATTTCGATATGAAGTGGATTTCGCAGAAGTCGTGAAGCTGCCGGGCGATGAAGGTTGGTCGGTATCATTCCCCGTAAGAAACGTCGGCAATCGTAAAGGGATGGAGGTTGTCCAATTTTACGCCTCTTACCCGAATTCCAAAGTCGAGCGCTGCGAAAAGGAACTAAAGGGGTTCGCAAAGACGCGAGCGCTAGAACCAAAAGAATCCGAGGCTTTGACAATCGTCATCTCGCCGCGCGATTTGGCGTATTGGGATGTATTTCTCAATAGATTTCGTCTTGATGCGGGCGATTACGCGATATTGGTCGGCGCTTCTTCCGGCGATATTCGTGGTAAAGCAAAAATATCCGTTTCGAAAGATTATGTATTCGAGGATTGAGCTGTTTGGATGGCCTGAGCCGGCCGCGGCAGATTCCGGCATAGCGCGAATCGTAAGCGCGCATGGCGATTATTTTCATGTCGTTTGCAATGAGGCGGAAGGGGAGGTAATCGCGCGAAAGAAGAAAAGCGCATTCCTTTCGCCTGATGCGAAAAAGCCTATCACTGGCGATTTCGTCAAGATTCGCTATAATCCCAATGGCGAGAGTTTTATTACGGATGTCCTTGAGCGTTATTCCGTATTCGAGCGGCGCGACCCTACAGCGCGAAGAAAATCGCAGGTCCTTGCCGTCAATTTCGATACTCTTTTCATAATGATGAGCATGAACGCCAATTTCTCGATCCCGAGGCTTGAGCGTTATCTCGCTCTCGCGGAAGATTTAGGACGCGCCGAGCCGGTCGTAATATTGACAAAAAAGGATTTGACCGATAATATTCCCGCTCTTCCGGATTTAGGCGGCGTTAGGGTAATCGCGATTTCATCCGTAACGGGCGAAGGGATCGATGAAGTAAGAAAAATCGTCCAGCCTAGAAAGACGGTCGCTTTTATCGGCTCTTCTGGAGTAGGCAAATCTACCTTGCTGAATGTCCTCGCCGGCGAAAACTGGATGGCGACGCAAGAAATTCAAGAGTGGAGCGGCAAAGGCCGCCACACGACGACCAGTCGCGAACTTGTAATGTTGCCTTGCGGCGCAATGATTATAGATACTCCTGGAATCAGGGAAATCGGCATCGTCGGCGAGCAAGAATTCGAGCTTGCCAAAGGCGCATCATCCCATCGCTGGCGCGGCTAGCGGCTTGTGCCTTGGATGCGGCCCATTGCATCGCGATAGATTGTTTTACCGTTGCGATCGGTTTCAGATGTCCCTTGCACTCTCCCCATAGCATCGCGATAGGTAGTTTTGCCATTGCGGTCGGTCTGAGATGTCCCTTGGAGTCGCCCCATCGAATCGCGGTAAGTCGTTTTGCCGTTGCGGTCGGTCTGTGAAGAGCCCATGTTGCGTCCCATCGAATCGCGATAGGTAGTTTTGCCGTTGCGGTCGGTCTGTGAGGAGCCCATGTTGCGTCCCATCGAATCGCGATAGGTAGTTTTGCCGTTGCGGTCGGTCTGTGAGGAGCCCATGTTGCGTCCCATCGAATCGCGGTAGGTCGTTTTACCATCGCCAAAGCAGGCGATCGCCAAAACTACCAGCGCGGCCGCGATTATAATTTTCAAATTCTTCATAAGATTTGCTCCTTTGCTTGCTCTTCATGAAGTTAGGAAGATGAAGAAGGGTTTTCTGACAAAATTATTTAATTTTCTTTGGCGTGAAGAAGAGACGAAAAAGGAATGCAGCTTAAGGGGAAATCCTTAAAGCTGCATTCCTTTGGCGAATTCGCCCGCGCGTTTTTTAGCAAACGCCCTGAGCGACCATTGCATCGGCTACTTTTACGAAGCCGGCGATATTGGCGCCCATTACATAGTTGCCTTTCTGGCCATACTTCGCGGCGGCTTCCCAGGCGTTATCGTGAATTGACTTCATGATGCCTTTGAGCTTTGCATCTACTTCTTCTCTCGTCCAGCTGAGGCGCTCGGAGTTTTGACTCATTTCAAGTCCGCTTGTCGCTACTCCGCCTGCGTTCGACGCCTTGCCGGGTGAATACATGATCTTCGCGCCGACGAATGCCGCGATTGCATCCGGCGTAGAGGGCATGTTGGCGCCTTCACCGACGAGTTTGCAGCCATGCTTGAGTAGATATTCCGCATCCTTGCCATCGAGTTCGTTTTGGCGTGCGCACGGGAAGGCCGCGTCGATCTGGTCCGCGAGCTGCCAGCTGTTTGCCTTTTCGAAGAACTTGACGGCTTTCGTCTTCTTCGCGAAATCGGCCAGTTCTCCTCGCTTGACATTCTTGAGAACCATGATATCCTTGAGCATCTTCTCGGTGATGCCGTCCTTCGCGTAAATCGCGCCGGAGCGGTCGGATAGCGTAAGCACCTTTGCGCCGAGCTGCATTAGCTTTTCCGCCGCGTAGCTCGCTACATTACCGGAGCCGGAAATCACGCACTTCTTGCCCTCGAAGGTTTCACCCCTCATCGCGAGCATGTTTTCCGCGAAATACACATCGCCGTAACCAGTCGCTTCCGGACGAATCAGCGAACCGCCGAACGAAAGTCCCTTGCCCGTCAAAACACCCGTCCATTCATTTGCCAGGCGCTTGTATTGGCCGAAGAGATAGCCGATTTCGCGGCCGCCTACATTCATATCGCCGGCAGGAACATCGGTATCGGGCCCGATATGACGGTATAGCTCGGTCATGAAGCTCTGGCAGAAACGCATTACTTCAGCGTCGCTGCAACGCTTGCCGGGAGTATGTGGGCTTACTTTCGGATTGAAATCGCTGCCGCCCTTGCCGCCACCCATAGGAAGCGTCGTAAGCGAGTTCTTGAATACTTGCTCGAATGCGAGGAATTTGAGAACCGAGAGGTTGACGGTCGGGTCGAAGCGAAGGCCGCCTTTATAAGGACCAATCGCGCTATTCATCTGAATTCTGTAGCCACGATTGACGCGAACAATTCCCTTATCGTCTACCCACGGCACGCGGAAGATGACGATGCGCTCAGGCTCGACCATGCGTTCGAGAATCGCATTCTTTTCGTATTGCGGATTTGTCTTGAGGACTGGATCGAGAGTCGTCAAAACTTCATCGACGGCCTGAATGAATTCAGGTTCATTAGGATTCTTCGCCTTAACGCTGGCGAGAACAGAATCAACATATTTGCTCATGCTATGCATTTCTCCTATAATAAGATTACCTTACTAAAGCATATTGCGTGCCAAAGGCAATTGCCGCCAAAAACAGGTGAAATTTTACATATTATGTAAAATCATCAAATTTCGTTTGTAAAAAATGTAAAAGCATGTTCAGGGCGCGTCGCCCCGCGCGTCGCCGTTTGGGAGGGCCGCAATTTATTGCGGCCGCCGTAGTTCGAGTTTGAAGTTGTAGTCGTAGAAAGGAATTGTTTATTTTTTTTTATGATTAACCATGTAGAACATGTAGAAACAGGTAGGGCGTGCCGCGCCGCTCACCGCCGGTTGGATTTTGTTGTTAATGTTGTTTTCATCTTATTATTAAAACAACTAAAACAACTTGGAACAACGTTTTTATGACCCGCGCTAACTGCGCGGGCTATTTTTCAACCGCGCGGCTAAATTATGAAAAATTGCGAGCTCGTATTGAAAATCGCCGCAAAATTTTTCTATAATACGAACATAAAATTTGAGAATGGGAAAACGAAAATGACCTGTTTTTTAACGAAGCGGCTAGTCGATATCGGCGCATAATTGCGCTAATAGCGGCATTTTCCGCCGTTTTTACGCTAAACCTGTGTCGTACTATGGAGTTGGTCTCCATAGTAACTAGGCCCCATTGTAACTCCATAGTAACCGACTTGTCGATGTTATCGACAGGAAAGGAATCAAGGCTGTGAAGGTGGTTGTCACTGGAGGTGGAAAGTGAAAGAAAACAAACAAGTTGTAAGCGAGATTCTTTACCGTTCTGTCCGTAAGGTAATCGAAGGGGCTCATAAGTTCGTTTCTGTCGCCGCGAATGCCGCACTGGTCAAGCAGAATTGGGAAATTGGAAGGCTTATTGTAGAGAATGAGCAGAAGGGGGCCAGAAAAGCCGCTTATGGCGCGGCGCAGATTGACGGCCTTGCAGTTCGTTTGACGCTTGAGTACGGCAATGGGTATGATGCACGCAATCTTCGTTACATGCGCTCGTTCTACCTTGCCTTCCCGATTTGGAACGCAGTGCGTTCCGAATTGAACTGGACGCAGTACCGAATTCTTATGAGAGAGTACGATCCATTCGCACGAGAATGGTATATGAACGAGTGTGTTGCCTGCGGCTGGAGTTCGCGCGAACTCGATCGACAGGTTTCCACGCAAGCGTACTTTCGCTTGCTGGCCTCTGCCAACCCTGATCGCCGCAAGAAGCGCAAGGAATTGCCGCTCACAAAGCTTCCGGCAAAACCAAAGTCGCTGGTGCCGACAGATTTTATAAAGAATCCAATGATGCTAGAGTTCCTGTCATTGCCGGAAGATGTGAAGATACGCGAGACGAAGCTAGAGTCGGCGATTCTTTCGCATTTGAAGGAAGTGTTGATGGAGCTCGGCCGAGGGTTCTGTTTTGTGGCGCGGCAGAAGCACATGCGCTCCGGAAGCGAAGATTACTTTATCGATCTCGTATTTTATAATTGCATTTTGAAGCGGTATTTTCTTTTTGACCTCAAAATGGGTAAAATCACCCATAAAGATATAGGGCAGATGGACATGTATCGGCGGATGTTCGACGACCTTGTCTGCGAGAACGACGATAATCCGACAATCGGTATCGTGCTTTGCGACGAAACGGATCCGAATATTGCCAAATATTCTGTCTTGAGCGGGAATGACAAACTCTTCGCGGTCAAGTATGATAAGGTGATGCCGAGCGATGAAATTCTTCGTCATGAGATTGAAGTGCAAAAGGAAAACTATCGACTTCAAATGATGGAATCAGAACTGCCGCTAGTGGAGAGAAGAAGGACGCGGAAATGAATTTTGCTGAAAATAATGCATCATAAGATTTTTTTTATAAATTTTCATGTTCCCCATTGAGCTGAGAAGAAATATTTGATATAATGTGAGCGTTCTTTGGGAAGGGCTACTTGTCTAACAACTGGGCATGGGCTTGTTCTGAGGGATGATATAGTCCGGGAAACGGATGGGTGGAGTCTAGTCTACTTCGTGTGAGCCGACCTACCTGTATACGCCTTGGATGCATGATTAACGCTGCTAAGCGGTCGCCAGTAGAAACTTAGGAACTTTCACGAAGACGATACATTGCAGGAATGTGAGTTTCACATCCTCTCTTTGTGTTTCTTCCTGGTTTCCTAAGACCTCTACTGGAGCATGGAGGGAGGTTATCTTTTCATGTGTGATTGCTAAGCGAACGAGAATGTAGAAGCAAAACATATGAAAGATTTGATAATTATAGGCGCACGAGGATGCGGAAGAGAAGTAGCAGATTGGGCTAAGAGTTGTATAGGTTATGGCTCTGAGTTTGTTATCAAAGGTTTTCTTGACGGTAAGGCTGATGCTCTTGATGGTTTTGGGGAATGGCCGCCAATTCTTGGTAATGTAGAGGGCTATAAGTTTTCTAATGATGAAGTTTTTGTAGTTGCTTTAGGAGATCCAAAGTGGAAACGACATTATGCGGAGATTGCACTCTCTAACGGTGGTTTACCATATACATTGATAGAGCAGTCGGCAAGAATTGGTGCGCACTCTAAAATAGGAAAGGGATGTTTGGTTCTCGCAAATGCGCGTATTTCTGTTAATTGTGATATTGGCGATTTTGTCTTGTTAAGCTCTTCATGTGTTATAGGGCATGATGTTAAGATTGGCGCGTTTAGTCATGTAGGCGCATTTGGCTTTATGGGAGGATTTTCCTCGTTGGGAGAAAATGTAACTATGCATCCAAGAGTATCGGTTTTGCCACACAAGAAAGTTGCCGATAATGCAACTCTTGGAGCTGGTAGTGTTTGTATTAGAAATGTAAAACCGGGAATAACAGTGTTCGGCATTCCCGCAAAAGAGATTTAATAAACCAAATTGGAGAAATAAAATGGATATAAATACATTCATTGATCAGGTCGCAGAACAATTTGATGACCTTGAAGGCGTACAAGTCAAGCCAGATTCGCATTTTCGCGATTTACCGTCATGGTGTTCAATAGTTGCTATTTCAATCATTTCAATGATTGATGAAGAATACGGTGTTCAACTAAGAGGAGATGATATACATTCATCGCAGACTATACAGGATATATTTGAAAAGGTAACTGCCAAGAAGGTCTAAAACAATGGCTTTTTTAACTGCCAAAGGAGTTCGTATCGCAGGTATCTCGGCGGCTGTTCCATCGTGTACTGAAGATGTTCGTTCGTTAAATACATTTTTATCTCTAGAAGAAGCTGAGAAATTTATTGCATCTACTGGAGTTGTGCGAAAGCATGTATCGAAGAAGTTATTGTCAAGCGATTTGTGCGTGGCGGCAGCTGACCGATTGATTTTAGATTTAGGCTGGGAACGAGACAGTATTGATGGATTGGTTGTTGTTACGCAATCGCCTGACTTTTTTAGACCATCGAATGCTACATTGATACAAGATCGTTTGGGACTTTCAAAAGAGTGTGCTGCGCTTTGCATTTCATTTGGTTGCTCTGGCTGGGTGTATGGCTTACAATCGGCTAGCGGTATGTTGTCTAATGGGCTTAAACGGGTTCTTGTTTGCTGTGGAGAAGGAATACAAGCATACCATCCCCTTGATAAAAGCACTTATCCATTGTTCGGATCTGCCGGTACATGTACTGCGATAGAAAGTTGTGCGACTAATAAGCCTACACACTTTCATTTAGCCACTGATGGATCGGGATGGCATGCTATTTATATGCCAGACGGGGGTTATAGATATCCTTTTTCAATGGATTCACTTACATTGCAAGAAGTTGAGGGTGGTATTAAACGAACGCGTCTTAATACCGCTATGGATGGAATGGATGTCTTTTCATTTGGTATATCAAAACCACCAAAGTCGATAAAGGCTTTGTGTGATAATTTTGACATCAATATTGCCGATATTGATTATCTACTATTGCATCAAGCTAATCTTCTTCTTAATGCCAAGATTGCAAAAAAAGTATGTGTTCCCCCAGAAAAATGTCCACACAACATTGAAGAATTCGGTAATTCCTCTTCCGGCACATTGCCTTTACTTATGGTTACAAGACTTGCTGATAAATTGAGAAGCGAGCCTTTGAAATTTATCGGATGTGCTTTTGGTGTAGGTTTGTCTTGGGGAAGTGTTTATTTCGAGACAGATAAACCAATCATTTCTGAACTTGTACTTGTGGAGGATTCATATGCTGCCGTTTACTCTTAATGGGAAGACGATTCTTATTACAGGAGCATCTTCAGGCATAGGCAAAGGTATTGCTATCGCTTGTGCCGAGGCTAGGGCGAAATGTATCTTGATTGGGCGCAATCGTGATAGATTGCTTGAAGCCCAAAACGAGTGTGTCGGCAGTGGCCATGAAGTTGAAGTCGTTGATATAACGAATGAAAGCGAAATGTCGTCTCTGATCGAACGACTTCCTCAATTAGATGGCGTGGTACAAAGCGCTGGAATAGGAGATAACCACACGCCGCTTAAGTTTATTTCATCCAGTTTTTTTGATGAGATAGTTGCTGTAAACTTGAAAGCACCAATCTTGTTTCTTGCTAAACTAGAAAAGAAAAAACTATTAAACAAAGGTTCGTCCATCGTCTTTGTATCGTCAATTGCTAGTTTTCATGCTACACCTGCACATAGTCTTTATTGTGCGACGAAGGGAGGGATTACTGCGTTTGTAAAAGCTGCAGCACTTGATTTAGCAGGGAAAAAGATTCGTGTCAATGCACTAGCACCTGGGATGGTTAATACGCCGCTTATAAAATTCGGAAGTATTACAGAGGAGCAACAAAGGATTAATGAATCACGATACCCGTTAAAGCGATATGGCGAACCAGCAGATATTGCAGGGGCGGCAGTATATCTTCTTAGCGACGCATCATGTTGGGTGACAGGGCAACAATTTGTCTTAGACGGCGGCATTACAATAGGCGGATAAAAATAGTGAGAACATAGGACCTAAATTCTCGGTTGAGAATAACTAAAATATAACCTGGAAGGAGAGAGGTCTCTTGGGCGGCCTCTTTTTTTCTGTATAAATTCTCGATTTAATTGTGCCGGCCCAGGTTAATTTCAGTATCGCTTCGGGAGGGAAGCGCTTGTCGCGTCTGGGAAAGGCTTGGCATTATCGGTCGCGACAAGCGCGCCCTCCCGCAAGATATGCTAACCTTAATCTGTCCATGGCAAATAAGAATGTAGGCAATCCCAATTCTTCCCTCGCACGAGTGCTAGCTCTACTTGAGTTTGAGGAGTGATTAGGGCGAAATACAAGCGCTTGCATTGTCATAATCAATTTCAGATATGACGATGCAAGCGGTTGTTTTGCCGGAATTGGTTTTGATTCCGATGGTGCAAGCGCTTGCTTTGTCGGAATTGATTTTGATTCCGACCGTGCAAGCGCTTGTTTTGCCGCGTTTGATTTCAAATATTGGAAAACAAGCGCTTGTTTTGCGATATTTGGTTTTGGATATCGAAAAGCAAATGGTTGCGAGAGGTCATAGCAAAGCGAGACGGCTTTGCGACATTGCGGAAGGGTGATGGGAAACGAAAAATGCTCTTAAAACAAGCTCACAGGCTCCGCCATAAAGTGAAAGTGACCTTTGACGGGGTGCGCAAGCCCCGCCATAAAGTGAAAGTGACCTTTGACGGGGTGCGCAAGCCCCGCTAGAAAGTGAAACCTACTTTTGACGATGTACGAAAGCGCCGCTAGAAAGTGAAACCTACTTTTGACGATGTACGAAAGCGCCGCGAGAAAATGAAAGCTACTTTTGACTAGGTGCGAATGCTCCGCCAGAAAGTGAAAAATATCTTTGACGAGATTTGCGAGCTCTTAACTATTCTTTTGTCGGCGGTGAGCGGGGCGACGCGCCCTACCACGGCGGCCACGCTTTGGCCGCCCATGCGAAGCGTTCTACATGATTCTACATGATCTACATGGTTAATTAACCCATACAACAAGCCTCCCCGGCGGTGAGCGGGGCGTGGTGTGTTACCAATACCAAGCTCAAGTAGTTTCGATGAATATTTTCAGCAAGCCGCGCCGCCCTATTGCACTTGAGCGGAGAATTTGGTATAATACCCCGCGCAATGATAGAGCGAGATACAACAGCATTGTCTTTATCGCCTACCTACAAGGCGGGTAGGGCAGTTCTTTCTAACGATGGAAAATATTCATTTTTTTCCTATGATGGAAATGTTATAAAATTTATGACATCACCTCGTCTTGATAGATATGTAAAAGTAAATAAGTGGGATAATGGATATATAGAAGTTATTGCGCAGTATGGTGAAAAGAAAGTAGAAGAATATATCGACCTCATTCCGATTCTAAAAAACCTTTATATAAACCCTCAAACCTTTTTGAATCCAATAAAAGAAGTGGAGGTCACCAGTGCCTGAAGCTGTCACTAAAGATATCGCCGATGCAGCGGATATGATAGTCAACGGCTATGCTTATTCATGTTGCGAAGATTATTTTCGCGTGCTTAACCTTCGTACAGGCAAGGCGGCCGTTATTAATAAGAACTTTGAAGTTATAGAAACAAATATGGATGAAGTTGATTTATCCATGGCTTTGGGGTATTTGTCTGAAAACAAAAAGTTTATGAGGTAATTATCATGCCAAAATATTATGGATTTAAGGTGTATGGTTATTATCTTTATTTCACATCTCATTGCATAGTTGAAGCAATGCATGTTCATGCAAGCGACGCAAAACTGACAGAATCTGGTTCGGCCAAATTCTTTGTTAAAGCAGATGGCGGAACACGCGTTGCAGAAAAAGGGCGATTATCTGATAAAGAAGTTTTAGGTATACAAGAATTTATAAAAATGCATTACAAAGAAATGTATTTGCAGTGGGCTGAATTATCTAGCGAAGGCTTTTATCGGGGATAATTTGAAGGTTTTCAATCGTCATTTAATCTTTGTATAATAGTCATTCATTTTGGGCGGGACGCCGACGGCCTGAGGTTGTTAAATGTTGCCAATTTCATGTTTTAGGTGAAGGATCAAGGTGAAGGTGAACAATGTTGCCAGTGTTGCCATTGTTGCCATTTCCAATTTCCATTTCCCAATTGGTTATTGGTATTGGTACTGGCAACATTTTCACATTGGCAACATTCCCCAAATTCCATTCTACGACTACAACTTTAAACTACAACTACGGCGGTGAGCGGGGCGTGGTGTGTTACCAATACCATGCTCAAGTAGGTTCGATGAATTATTCGTAAAATTCGTTATTGATTCATTCGGCGAATTATGGTAAAATACCTGCCAAAAGTCATAAAAGGAAGAATATAATGCCCTTGATAAAACCAGTCTCGGATCTTAGAAACTATCCTGATGTCCTGAAAGGCGTGAAGGTAGGGCAACCTGTCTATCTTACGAAAAACGGCGAGGGTAGGTACGTTATTATCGATATCGAAGATTATTCTATCTTTGAAGAAGCAACGCGCCTCGGCACGGAGCTAATGCGTGGACGAATTTCTGGGGAAAGAGAAGGGTGGATGTCGTCGCAAGCGATGCGAGAACATTTCAAGGAGCGCGCCAATGTCTGAGTGCGAGGTTTTCTATTCACCTCTTTCCAGACGAGACCTTGACGACATATATTCATATATCAGCGTTGAACTCGCCAACCAATCGTCGGCGGCAGAAATTGTCGCCGACATACTTGATGCGGCGGATAATCTTGCTTCATTTCCCAATATTGGCGGATTTGTAAGAAATGTACCGTTCTTGGTGGGCGAATATCGGTATTTGACTGTTCGCAACTATATTGTCTTTTATCGTTTGGCAGATAATAGTGTTTTTGTGGATCGTATACTCTACAACAAAAGAGATTACGCTCGACTACTAGGACTTCAATAATAAAACTGTTACTTCATCGAGGGTGATATGGAAGCTTTTACATTAATTCCTAATTAGTAACGCATTTTGCAAAATGCGTTATGGTTGTGACAGGGATCACGGGATAGAAAAGATTGGTGAATGTTGCCAATGTGAAAGTGTTGCCAATTCCAATGTTGCCAATTCCAATTTTTTCGGCGGCGGCCGCGGGGTGGTGAGTCCTACCTGTTTCTACATGTTCAACATGGTTAATCATAAAAAGAATCGCCAATTCCATGTTTTAGGTGAAGAATCAAGGTGAAGGTGAACATAGGTGACAATTCCATTCTCCAACTCCAACTCGAAACTCGAACTACGGCGGTGGGGCGGAGCTCACCGCGCCGCAGGCGCAAAATAGTAACTTTAGGCTATTGCGCCAAAGATGAAGAAATGCTATAATATGCGGCGTCTTCCATGCGTGGTAGACAAATGTCCGTGATGAACTCTACGGAAGAAAGGTTAGATAAAGTGAAGGCACAATACAAATATGCCTGCCTCAATCCTATTGCAGAGGTAGGTTTGGAAAAGTTAAGCGAGGAATACTCGCGTACTGAAAATGCGCAAGAAGCGCAAGTCATCTTCGTGAGATCTGCGAAGATGGATGAAATGGAGCCTGGCAAAGACCTGCTCGCGGTAGCGAGGGCTGGCGCCGGGGTAAACAACATTCCTCATGCCGAATACGCGAAGAAGGGCGTGGTAGTATTCAATACTCCCGGCGCGAATGCGAATGGCGTGAAGGAGCTTGTTATCGCGGCGATGTTGCTCTCGAGCCGCGATATAATTGGCGGTGTAGAGTGGGTCAAGGCAAATGCCGCAGATCCCGCGATAGCCAAAACTGCGGAAAAGGCCAAGAAATCCTTCGCCGGAACTGAAATACAGGGCAAGAAGCTTGGAGTGATCGGTCTAGGCGCGATTGGCCAGAAGGTAGCCAATGCGGCAATTGGCCTTGGGATGGAAGTATACGGTTACGACCCATACCTATCGGTTGATGCGGCGTGGAATCTAGATCATTCCGTTAAGCACTGCCGGAATGTCGAGGCGATTTACAGCGCTTGCGATTTCATAACGATACATGTTCCGGCGCTTGAATCGACGAAGGGGATGATTAATGCCGACGCGATAGCAATGATGAAGCGCGGCGTAATAATCATCAACGCGGCGCGAGATGCTCTAGTAAACGAGAAGGATATGCTAGCTGCAATCGAATCGGGCAAAGTAAGGAAGTATGTAAGCGACTTCCCGAACAGCGTAACGGCGAACGGGAAGGGCTGTGTAGTAATTCCGCATTTGGGCGCTTCGACAGAAGAATCCGAGGATAACTGCGCGGTTATGGCGGTAAAGGAAATTCGCGAATTCATCGAATACGGCAATATCGTAAATTCTGTGAATTACCCCGCCTGTTCGCTCGGCGTGCCGACGAAAGAGGCGCGAATTGCGATTTGCCACAAGAATGTCGCGAATATGATCGGTCAATTCACCTCGATTCTCGGTCAGGCAGGCGTGAACATCGATGCAATCGCGAATAAATCGCGCGGCGACTTCGCATACACGCTGATCGATGCCGATTCGAAGATTCCAGCCGATGTAATCTCGGCGCTCGAAGCGAGCGATGCCGTTGTGAAAGTTCGCGTAATAAAGTAGGCTAGATAAGTTTATAATAAGGCAACACAAGCCCGATTACGGGCTAATCGACACGCGAAGCGCTTTATCAGGTGCTTCGCGTGTCGCTATTGCTTCTCGGCGGCAGTTGTGGTATAATATGCGGTCATGAACGGAGCAATATTGTTGTCGATAGCGGTAGCGGCGTTTGGCGTCGGCTATTTCTTATATGCAAAATTCCTCGAAAAGAAACTTGGCGTGGATGCGTCGCGTCCAACGCCAGCGCATACGAAATGCGATGGGGTGGATTATATACCGGCGAATTCGACCGTGCTGTTCGGCCACCATTTCGCCGCGATTGCCGGTGCCGGCCCGATAGTCGGTCCTGTGCTCGCGGCGGAGTTTGGATGGGCGGCAGTATCGCTTTGGGTAATATTGGGGTGCATCTTCATCGGCGCGGCGCATGATATGATTTCGCTGTTCCTTTCGGTTCGGCATGATGGCGAATCGATAGGTTCTGTAATCGGAACGATTCTCGGTCGTCCGGGCAAGATTCTATTCCTCCTATTCTCCTGGTCGGCGCTTGTGCTCGTAGTTACGGAATTTACGCGTCAAATCGTCGGCACTTTCGTAGCAGACCCCGCAATAGCAACGGCATCGCTTCTTTTCATCGCCGAAGCGATAGTATTCGGCCTATGCGTCAATAAATTCAAGATGTCGGTTCTTTGGACTTCGCTGTTCTTTGTCCCGCTTATGTTCGCTTTCGTTTGGATTGGCAATGTGTTCCCGCTCGATCTCACTAAATGGGGACTTGGGAAGGAAACCGTCGCGTTAGTTTGGACAATTGTCCTCTTGGTATATTGCTTCTTCGCATCGACTTGTCCCGTTTGGATTCTTCTTCAGCCCCGCGATTACCTGAACGCCTATCTTCTTTACGCGATGATGGCGCTGGGAATTGTAGGCGTATTTGTTGCGCATCCAACGCTCCACACCGATGCATTCGTCGGTTTTCAGGCGGTGGGGCGTCTTGGCGGGGTAGATATGCTATTCCCGTTCTTGTTTGTGACAGTGGCATGCGGCGCATGTTCAGGCTTCCATGCGCTAGTCGCTTCGGGTACTAGCGCCAAGCAACTTGGAAGCGAAAAGTCGATTCGCCCTGTGGCTTACGGCGGTATGCTTCTGGAAGGGGTGCTTGCGATTATTGCGTTAATAGGCGTTGCCGGAACATATATGCATCAGGCCGATTACACGCAGGCGATAAAGGGCATGGAACCTGTGCAGATGTTTGCTTCTACCATCGCAGGTTTTTGCGTAAAGGTATTTACGACAATCGGACTTTCCTCCGAGACCGGCAAGCGAATCGCAGAATCCTTCATGCTGCTTTCGGTATCTGCGTTTTTGATGACTACTGTGGACGCCGGAACCCGTCTTGCGCGCTTCAGCTGGCAGGAACTTATGCCGAAAAAGGCGCCTGTCGCGCGCAATATGTATTTCGGCACATTCCTCGTTTGCGCGCTCGCGGCCGGATTGCTACTAGGCAACCCCAATGCGGCCAAGCAGATATGGACGATTTTCGCTTCTGCGAACCAGCTACTCGCCGCTTTGACATTGCTCGCCGCGACCCTATGGTTTGCAAAGAACCGCAAGCCTTGCTGGATGACGGCGTTGCCGATGCTATTCATGCTCTCGGTTTCTTCGTGGGCCCTTAGCGCCATATTCTTAAAGAGCGTAAAGACGGGCGACTGGATGAGAATTATCGCTACGGCGTTTCTGCTTATTCTCGCGGCGGTTGTCGTTGCGCTGGGAGTAAAGACCGCGTGCAAGCTACGCGGCGGCAAAACAGAAGTCGAATGACTGGTTTGATATTGGCTCTGCTAAGAAGCTTCACGCTTCTTGCTTCGATAATCATTCTTACTTGGAATGCGAAGTGGTTTCCATCCGGCAGAGCCGACCACCGCGCTTCACCGGAAAAGGAAGCTGCGACAATCAAAACTGCCGCTGGATACTTAAGACAGGCGTTAGATGATATGGATAGCGAAGGCACGAACGATGTAATTATCGTGCTTAACGAAATGATCAACCGCCAAGTTGCTAAGGAGCTTATAAAGGAAATCGGCCGCACCAATTTGAACTTGGCTGCGGTTAGTCAATATCGGCGCCATAATAACAAGATCGATTATCAGCAAGATGCTGTTGCGACTACATTGCCCGTAGCAAGCGCCAATTTTTCTCATTGGCGAAAAGCAGCGCCGAAAATCGGCAATCAGCCGCCTAGAGGAATGGTTATTGCCGAACTAATCGTTGCGCCGGCAGTTACATCTAGAGTATATGCGGTCCATCTAAAATCAAACTACGGCGCTAAGACAGATGAAGATTATGCAAAGAATCGCGCAAAAAGGCATAACGCGGTGCAAGAACTTCTGGGACTTGAAAAACTGCCGAAATCGAAGAAAAAGCGCAATGAGGCGATGCCGGCAATCATTGCCGGCGATTTTAATGCCGATGCGTGGAATGATGAGTTTGCGCAAGAGACAATCTTCAATGACTTGAAAAATGCAGGCTTTGAAAATCCTCTCGAACAGCTTCCGGCGGAAGAGCGCATTACTTACCCTGGATATGGCCAATGGAAGAATAGGACATACGATTATATAATGCTGCGCGATTTCAAAGTCTTGGAAAAGCCGAAAATCATTCCGATAGAAGATATTTCAGATCATAACGCCGTTATCCTTCGCGCAGAGGCGATTTCTGCGCCATGAAATTTTCAAAAAAAGGCGTTTCCCCCTTGTAAAAACGCAAAAAATATGATAAAATTTGCGGCATTAAAACACCTGTAAGGATAAACCTCTAAGGAGTATAGACATGGCAAAGACGCCTAAATTCGCTAACGCAAAGATTTTCGCTTGGGTCGACAAGTGGAATAAAATCTGCACACCTGACAAGATTGTTGTCGTAAAGGGCACGGCTGAAGAGCATACCGCCATTTGTGAAATGATGGTGAAGAATGGCCAGTTCACGAAGCTGAACGCCAAGAAGCGCCCTGGGTGCTATTTGGCGCGCTCGCATGAAAGCGATGTCGCACGCGTCGAAGGCCGCACATTCATCTGCTCCAAGAACGAGATCGATGCAGGCCCCACGAACCACTGGATGGGCCCCGTGGAAATGAAGGCGAAGATGACTAAGGCATACAAGGGTTCGATGAAGGGCCGCACGATGTATGTAATTCCTTTCGCCATGGGTCCGATCGGCAACCCGATTACCCAGTATGGTATCGAGCTTACCGATTCGCCCTATGTCGTAGTGAACATGAACATCATGACCCGCACAGGCGATGAAGTAATCAAGCAGCTCGGCAAGGATGGCGATTTTGTTCCTTGCATCCACTCTGTCGGCGCGCCGCTCAAGAAGGGCGAAAAGGATGTCGCATGGCCTTGCGCGAAGAAGATTGAAGATAAGTATATCACCCAGTTCCCCGAGGATGGCGAAATCTGGTCGTTCGGTTCGGGCTACGGCGGCAATGCTCTTCTCGGCAAGAAGTGCTTCGCGCTGCGTATCGCTTCTAAGCTCGCGAAGGATAATGGCTGGATGGCCGAGCACATGCTCATCTTGACCCTCACGAGCCCCGAAAAGAAGAAATACCATGTAACCGCCGCGTTCCCGTCCGCTTGCGGCAAGACGAACCTCGCTATGATGCTCCCGAAGCTCGATGGCTGGAAGCTTCAGACGATTGGCGACGATATCGCGTGGCTCAAGCCTGGCGCGGATGGCCGCCTTTATGCGATCAACCCAGAGAACGGCTTCTTCGGCGTTGCTCCTGGCACAAGCAAGTTCTCCAACCCGAACGCGTTGCTTTCCTGCAAGAAGAATACGATCTTCACGAACGTCGTTCTTACGCCTGATGGCGATATCTGGTGGGAAGATATGGGTATCGACGCACCGGTCGAAGGTATCGACTGGAAGGGCAATCCTTGCTATCGCTGCGTAGACGATAAGCGCCGCATGGGGCCGAAGCCTGGCATGACCAAGGCAGAGGTCAAGGAAATGGGCTATGTCGCCGCGCATAAAAACAGCCGCTTCACCGCGCCTGCAATCAACTGCCCGGTTCTCGATAAGGAAGGCTTCAACGGCAAGTTTGAAAAGAAGCCTACCGGCGTCCCGATCGATGCTATTCTCTTCGGCGGAAGACGTCCTTCCACGATTCCTCTAGTAAACGAGGCGAAGAGCTGGACTCACGGCGTATTCATGGGCTCGGCGGCAGGTTCTGAAGTAACGGCTGCCGTAATCAGCGACCAGATCGGTCAGGTTCGCCGCGATCCTATGGCGATGCTTCCATTCTTCGGCTACAATGTTGCGGACTACTTCCAGCACTGGCTTGAGATGGAGCGCACGAGCACTGATCCGACGAAGCTTCCGAAGATTTACTTCGTGAACTGGTTCCGCAAGACGGCCGATGGCAAATTCATGTGGCCTGGCTTTGGCGATAACAGCCGCGTGCTGAAGTGGATTTGCGAGCGTATCGATGGCAAGGTTGGCGCGAACGAGACTGCGATCGGCAATTTGCCGAAGTTCGAGGATATCGACCTCAGCAACAACGAGGGCGAGCCCGGCTTTACGGTCGAACCCGAGCTTCTCAAGCAGATTCTCACTGTCGATACGGAAGGCTGGAAGAAAGAAATCGCGACTGTCGGCGCATCGTATGATGAATACGACCAGAAGGCGAGCAAGGATTCCAAGGCTGTCAACAAGGCTGCACGCAGAGTTCCTGCCGCGCTCCGTCAGGTTCTTGCGAATGTCGCAGCAGCTCTCGAAGCCTAACGAGACGCAAGCTTTAACATAAAGCCAATGAAAAACGCCGCGCTTGAGATTCAAAAACGAGCGCGGCGCTTTTTTCGGGAGAAGAAATTTGAAGGGCGGCGAAATTAGGGAATATGATTTGCACCCTATGGGCGCGAGGGTCGATGATGCTATCGCAAGGCTAGATAGAATAATCTCGGCCGAGCGCTCGAAAGGGCATGGGACATTTTGCGTCGTAACGGGATATGGTTCGACTGGGGGGACTGCAAAAATAAAGAATGCAGTCCTCGCGGCTTGCAGAAAATATCTAAGGCAAAACCATATCCGCGGATTTCTCGATGGGGAAAAAGCCGGTGATATATTTTCGGCGGAAGCGCTAGCATTCCCTAATCTATATTCGATACCGGTTAGTGCTAAACGCTCGCCTAATCCTGGTGTAGTGTTTATCGCGGTCTAGGCTAGGCGAGATATGAAATTCAAGCAAAAGCGGCCGCTGAAAATATTACTTTTGTGCCTCGCGGCATTTTTGCTCTTTTCGCTTATCGCATTTTCGCTTTCTTGGGCTTTCATAGATTGGGATGAAACGGGTGCGCAGAATTACCCCGGCGGGATAGTATTACGCGATTCCAACGGCGAAATCATAAGGGTAACTCTCGGCGAAGATGATATCGATTGCCGTCCTACATATGTTGCTGACAAGGATGATTGGATTGTCAAGGCGATTGTCGCGGTCGAGGACGGAGATTTTTGGAATCATCGCGGAGTTCGTCCTTTGAGTATAGCCAGGGCATTCTTCCAAAATCTGCTCTATCGCCGGAGGATATCCGGGGCATCTACGATTACGATGCAAACGGTCCGGCTAATCAGGCCTCATAAAAAAGGCTATGCCGCGAAATGGCGAGAAGCGTTCGAGGCGATGAAGATGGAGCGCTCGCACGACAAATTATGGATAATTTCGCAATATCTCAATCGCGCTCCATTTGGTTCCAACTATGTAGGCATAGAAGCGGCCTCACATGGTTGGTTTGGCAAAAGCGCAAAGGAACTTGGTCCGGCAGAAGCGGCGATGCTCGCGGCGATGGTGCAAGCGCCTTCGCGCCTTAGGCCAGATAGAGATAGAGCTGGCGCGATGAAGAGACGAAATTACGTGCTTGAAAGAATGCGTCTTTTGGGGTATCTCGATGATGAAATTTATGAAGGCGCAAAGAAGGCTTTCCCATCCGTTCGCCGCGCTACGAGACCTTTCTTGCACCCATATTACACAGATTGGTTTCTTTCGGAATTGAAAAATAGCGCGAATAAAGAAGAGGTAAGACAAACAGATATCATTACTCCGCTGAATACCGATATTCAGGAAATTTGCGAAAGGGTAGTCGAGGAAGCGGCAAATGCCGGAGGATGGTCGGTCGCTGCGGTTGTTGTGAAGATCGGCTCTAAAGAAGAATCCTGGGCGGATAAAGTTATCGCTCTAGCATGTAGCGGCGACTATTTCGATAAATCATCAGGTCAAGTAAATACGGCAATCGCGCCGCGTCCAGCAGGCTCTTCTCTTAAGCCATTACTCGCCGCGCTTGCACTTGATTTAGGCATAGTATCGCCAGATGAAAGGTTGAAGGATATTCCTCTTGCCTATAAAGGATATCGACCGGCAAATTTCGATTCGCGCCATAGGGGAGTCGTAACCTTGCGAGAAGCGCTAATCCTTTCGCTCAATATACCTTTTATTACTATGCTGGAAAAGGTAGGGCTAGAGCGATTTGGCTCGACTTTAAGGGCTTCCGGCTTTAACAATATGAATGAGCCCAATGAGCGCTTTGGCCTCGGTATGGCGATAGGTAATGTCGAAATTTCGCTCCTCGAGCTAGTCAAAGCATACGCAGCGTTTGCAAGATCTGCCGCCGGGGACGAAAAAGCTTCGCCTTATTCCCCCGGCTCGGCCTATATCGTAAGCGATTATCTTTCTGGCGCCGAAAGGTCGGCATCTGCGCTAGGACATATTGCCGATATTGAATTGCCGCGTTTTGCCTGGAAGACCGGCACCTCGAGTGCATATCGCGATGCTTGGACTGTCGCTTGGAATCCTGAATATGCAATAGGCGTATGGGCAGGTCATAAGCGCGGCGGATTTGGAGATAAAACGCTAGTTGGCGCGCAAGCCGCTGCGCCGCAGGTTTGGCGAATTCTGCGCTCGTTGTATCCTAGCGGCAGGGGCCCTTGGTTTGCGCGTCCTGAGATGGTCGAAACGAGGGATGTTTGCCCTCTAACAGGCAGGCTTGCTTCGCCGCAGTGTCCTGAGAGCGAAGAAGGGTGGTTTATTCGCGGCCATTCATCACCTTCATTTTGCGCTGCGCATCGCGTTGGATATTCGGGCGCAATAGAAACGGTAGATACTGCGTCAGGTATTGCGCGAGGAGAAAAACTCGCAATCATGAAACCGGAAAATGGCGCAAAGTTCGTTTTGGTAGAAGGGATGAATCAGCAGGCAATCGTAGCAAAGGCTATAGGGTGCAAAAATGATTGCGTCCTTTGGTGGTTTTTGGATTCTTGCCCGGTCGCCCGTTCGCTAGGCGCAAATCCTGTAGTAATCGAGATGGAGCGCGGAGAGCATGTTTTGACTTGCTCGGATGCTTCTGGCGAAACTTCTACAGTAACATTTACTGTCGAATAGCCCTAAGGCGAACCGATTTTTCCGCTATAAAAACCAACGCCACGCTTGAGGCGCGGCGTTATGTTTGGGATCCTGAATGCTTCGTCCTAGGTACGGTTTAGCTTTCTTATCCCTTCTTTTGAGGGTTATTAGCCCTCGACAATCGTTACGACTTTACCATCCTTTACGAACTTCACCTTGCCATCTTTGAGGGCAAAGAGAGTGAAGTCGCGACCCTGGCCGACATTCTTGCCGGGGTGGATTTTTGTGCCGCGCTGTCGGACGATGATTGAGCCTGCCTTGAGGAGCTGGCCATCGTAAGCCTTAACACCGAGATATTTCGGGTTTGAATCGCGACCGTTTCTTGCTGATGCGCTGGATGCCATATCTAATTACCTCCCTTACGCAATTTTTGTTACGGTTGCGATTGTGAGATCCTGACGGTGACCGACTTTGCGGCGCGCACCTTTGCGGCGCTTTGCCTTGAAGTTGATTACCTTAGGTCCGCGTTTTACACCATCTACGGATAGTGTAACCTTGGCGCCCTCCACATAAGGAGTGCCAACCTTGAGCGTCGTCCCATCGGAAACGGCGCATACCGTGTCGAGGACTGCTTCCTCGCCGGGATTGACCGAGAGCTTTTCAATCTCGATCTTGTCGCCAACCTTGACAAGAACCTGCTTGCCACCAGTGGCCAGTACTGCGTATTGTTCCATCTTTCAGTTTCCTTCTCTCGCCTTCCATGTGGAGGCTGCGAAAGCATCCACGAAAAGCAAAGTGGCAGATATTATACACTATATTACCCTACCTTGTCAATAGGGCACTAGTCCATTCTCCATAAGTTTTTTTTGCGCATTCCTTCAGCCCTCTCGCGGAATATGCAGCCAAGACTTCATCATAGAGGGTTGTCAAAATGCCGGAAACTACGAGTTTTTCTTCTACATATAGTAGAATTTCGTCTGCGTAGCGTATAAGTAGTGGTGCGAGGATGTTCGCGACGACTAGTGAATACTTGCGGCATTTGGGGTCGGGGGAGTTTGAACCTAGCGCATAGCGATAGTATTCGACATCGGCAGAATTTAGCGATGCGTTTTCGATTGATGCCTTGACGGCCTCTGGGTCGACATCAAAACCTGCCACGCGCGTGTAGCCTAAGAGGGAGGCGGCGATCGAAAGAATGCCCGAGCCGCAGCCCATATCTATCATCGTTCCGCCTTGCGGGGCGAGTTCATCGATGAATTCCAGGCATGCGCGAGTCGTTTCATGCTTACCAGTTCCAAATGCCATGCCTGGGTCGAGAGTAACGACGACTCCTCCGCCTTCGGGCATTGGTTCCCAGGGCGGGTGAATCGCGAGACGCGGCGAGATTCGCTCGGTAGTAAAGTGGCGGCGATAAGCAAAGCGCCAATCTTCATCGGCTATTTGCTCCGATTCAATCGCTGCATCTACGCCAACGATATCAAGGGCAGCTTTAAGAGCGGCGCGAGCTGCTTCGGAATCTGAAGCATTTTCAAAATATATCCCCACCTCGGCAAGGGGCTTTTCTATATCGCGCCAGCTCGACAAAATGAAATCCCCACCATCGAATACTTCGAAGAGGGGATTTACAAATCGCTCTGCAACCGAGCAGAATACCCGTTGCATTAGGCCTTTGCCTTGGCTGCGAGCTTCTTTACAACTGCAGGACGCTGCACCAACACGCGGACTTCTTCATCGCCCATCAGTTTGACATCATCAGCCTGCATGCCGAGCTTGACGAGACGAGCTCTCTGCGCCTTGTTTTTACGTGCCTTGCCGGCAGGTGTCTTGCATGGGCGAACATGCGATTCTTTGCGTAATGTACGACCTGTACCCATAATATCTACCTCGACTTTCTTCTATAAGACAGAAATTGAGTGCGTATTATACCCTATTTTTTGGCAAAAATCAAGGGGGTGGCTTATTTTTATCAAATTTTCTTCTCTCGCGTTTTAAGATAAAAGATGAGAAAATTCCAATTTCCCCTTGTATATCTATGACGGAAAATGGTATAATTGGCGCATGATTATCAAAGAAGTAATAGATAAGAAGCGCGAAGGGCATAGCTTGGATAGCGCGGAAATACGCGATTTTATTAAAGGTTTCACCAAAGGCGAGATTCTCGATGCGCAAATGAGCGCGCTAGCGATGGCGATTTGTTGCAAGGGCATGAGCACTCGCGAGACGGCAGATTTGACTGATTCGATGATGAGATCTGGCGTAATGCTGGATTGGGGCGAAGGGTTGCCAACGGCAGATAAACATTCGACTGGCGGTATTGGCGATAAGCTTTCGCTGATTATTCAGCCACTCGCGGCGAGCTGTGGATTGCGCGTTCCTTCGCTTACCGGCAGAGGGCTTGGCATTACGGGAGGTACGGCAGATAAACTTGAAACCATTCCTGGCTACAACGCTTCGCTTAACTTAGAGGAGATGAAGGCAGTCGTAGAAAAGACGAGCCTCGCGATGACAGTTCAGACCGCCGAAATCTGCCCCGCCGACAAAAAGCTATATGCCTTAAGAGATGTAACAGGAACGGTTGCATCGGTCCCGCTTATTACCGCTTCGATTCTTTCGAAGAAATTCGCCGAAGGAGCAGAAACTTTGGTATTCGATGTCAAGTGTGGCAAAGGGGCTTTTATGAAAACTCGCGAAGAGGCGCGCGAGCTCGCGAGGTCTCTAGTGGATTCTTCCAAAGCATCTAAGCGTAAATCGGTCGCCCTAATTACCGATATGGATAATCCCTTAGGACTAAAGGTCGGCAATGCGAATGAAGTCGAAGAAGCGTTGGAGATGCTAGATCCCAATTGCCGCGAAAAGCAACTTCGCCTGAAAGAAGAAATCGATTTATCTGTCGAACTCGCTTCACGCATGGTCGCGCTCGCAAAAGGTCTCAGCTTGGAAGCAGCGCGCGAGCTCGCGCGCACGAAACTCGCCGAAGGTGCGGCGCTAGAAAAATTCACTCAGATGGTCGCCGCGCAAGGCGGGGATCTCGAGGCGTTCAAGACGATGAGAGAAAAAGCGAAAGTAAGACGCTTTAGGATTTCTGCGATGCGTTCCGGGTTCGTAGAAGCGATAGATTCTGCGCGCGTCGGGTTGGTCTCGCTGGGCTTAGGCGCCGGAAGAGAAAAATCGGGCGATGTAATAGATATTCATGCCGGAATCGACTTTGAAGTAAAGGTAGGTGATAGAGTAAGCGTAGGCGCGCCTCTCGCTACTCTTGTAACTTCAACTCGTCCTGAAGCGCTGGAAGCGAATGCCGCGATGCTGCTGAAATCAATCGCGATTGGGCATAACCGAAAGGAAAGCACAAGTCTGATACTGGAAACTATCGAATAAAAAGAGAAGGGAATCTGGAATAATGGTAGACTTCAATGAAATGCGCAAGAAATTCCCGCCGAAAGACCCCGGGAAGAAAAAGCGCAACGCGGCGATAAAGCGAATAGCGCAAGAATACGAGATGAAAAAAGCAGAGCTAGGCGGGATTAAGGCGCCGGCGCTGAAAAAAGGTATCGTATTTTACATAGTCGTAATCATGGGTATGCTAATGGTCGCTTCGCTGATACTTTCGGTAGCGGGCAAAGGGGGCAAGCGATTCGCATCCAAGCAAGAACAGGATGTGCAAAAATCGCTCTCGAATCTTGCTATTGCCTTAGGACGCTTTAGATACCATACTGGAGATTGGCCGACAGATGAAGAAGGCCTAGATATTCTCGCTTCCGATAAAGTGATAAAGCGAGGGTGGAATGGGCCATATATCAGGAAAGTCGTGAAAGACCCATGGGGCAATCCTTACATCTATATGCGTGGCAGAGAAGAAGATTTGCCGACGCTGTTTTCTGCCGGACCCGATGGCAAAATCGGCACGCCCGACGATCGCATGGCAGACAGGAAACTTTATGACGAACCTTTTAAAGATATTTCGTGGACTAAAGACTGGATGCCTCGAGGGTTGCGAGGATATGTCCTAGCGCAAGGCAACCATGAAGTAAGCGATCAAGAAATGAAAAGGCGCCTTGAAAAGGAAATCGCCGATATAAAGGCGCGCAACAGAAAGACGATTGCCGAAGCCGAGGAGCGTCATAATGTTTTTATGACAAGCTCAGTAAGCGAAGAAGAATTGAAAAAAAATATCCTCGCCATGTACTCTGCTCCGATAGGAAAGAAGAAGGTTGCAATATTGACCAGTTGGAGCTTCGAAGATAAAGAAGGTGAAGCGGTCGATGTAATCGCTCGCACAGAAGGCGATGGGGCGGAACTTTTCGTGAACAATGAATCTGCCGGGACGAAGGGCATTAGTCCTGAAGGGCTAATCGATTGGTCTGTTCCGTATCAGGCTGGAGAAATAAAGGTAATCGGCTATAAAGACGCTCATCCAATTGCCGAAGATACAGTAAGAAGTGCGTTTCGTGCGAGTTCCGTAAAGCTCGAGGCGACTAAGAAGCGACTTGGAGATGATGAATTCGCGTTTGCTCTTGCGACAATCTGCGATGAAGATGGCGTCGCCGTTCCAGGCGCGCAAATCGCAGATGTGGAATTTTCGATAGAAGGTCCAGGCGAGCTCGTAAGCACGATAAGTTTTATCGAAGAATATAGCGGGTTAAGATTATACGGCGGCGCGTTTAGAAGAACAGGCGCAAGCGGTGAAGCTATTATCTTAAACGCGAAAGCGCCAAATCTTCGTCCGGCGCGTCAAATAATAGATTGGCAGATTTCCGACTAGCGGCAAGTTTTGCCGCTAAGCTGCGCTGGACATCCGGAACAGCTTCCAGCAGTTTCTTCGTGTAAGGATGGCGAGGATACTCGAATACTTCGCTCGCGCTACCTTCTTCCACAAAGAGACCTTTCTCCATAATCGCAACTCTATCGCAGACATTTTTAACGACTGCCAAATCGTGGGCTATCAAGATTATCGTAATACCTGCTTCTTTGCGAAGGTCGCGAAGAAGATTCAAAACCCTGGCCTGGACCGAAACATCGAGCGCGCTTACAGGTTCATCGGCGATTAAAACTTCACCACCGGCCGCAAGCGCGCGGGCAATGGAAATTCGCTGGCACTGACCACCTGACATTTCTCGCGGATATTGCTCCAGCACGGCTTCGCTCAAGCCTACTCTCGCGAGCAGCGCGGCCAAATCTGGCGGCGTTTTCCTCGCGAGGCGCCGAGCGGTTTTCGAGTATTTATATGCTTCAAGGAGTGTTGCCTTGACTTTCATGCGAGGATTAAGCGAGCCAACGGCATCTTGGAAAATCATTTGCATCGCCAAGGGGCCGCGATTGATTTTTCCGCTGCTCGCTTTTTCTAGCCCCATTATCGTTTTTGCAATTGTAGATTTGCCGGAGCCAGATTCGCCGACTATACCAAAGATTTCGCATTTTGCAACTGAAAACGAAACACCTTTAACTGCTTCAAACGAGCCGTATTTTACATGGAGATTTTCTACTTCAAGTATATTCGTCATTTTAGTAGAGCTTCTTTTGCCTTGAGAAGAGCTTCTAGGCGAGCTTTGATTTTTTCTAGCGCTGCATTTGCGCGTTCGCGATAAACTTCCTGATTTATTCCGCCGGTTGTGCCTTCGTGAGTTTTTGCGGCTACGGCCGAATCGGGGTTTTCATCGCGAAGCTGTTCGAGATTATCGCGCACATCATGATAAGCATCGCGCCACGGCGTGCCTTCGGCGACTTTTCTCAAGGCGACATCGGTCGCGAAAACTCCAGGCGTGAATGCTTCGCGACAACGCGAAGAATCGAAAGTCAATCCCTCGACTACTTTTGCAAGAATGCGAAGAGTCGTGCGCGTTATATCAAGGCCTTTCATGTAAAGAAGCTTGCAATCTTGCAGATCGCGGTTGTAACCGCCTGGCATCGCGTGCAAAAGCGAAAGCGCGGCAGTTTGAAGCCCTAGAACTTGCGCGGCTTTGGAACGAACGAGTTCGAGCACGTCAGGGTTGAATTTCTGCGGCATTATCGAGGAACCCGTGCAATATTCGCGCGGCAATTTGAAATAAGCGAATTCCGGCATCGAGAAAATAATCAGGTCTTCTGCGAGGCGCGATAGCACGGCCATCAATTGCGCAAGCGCCGAAAGTAGCGCAGCTTCGCATTCACCGCGCGCCATAGAAGCGCCGAAGCAATTGTGAATCGTGCGCGAAAAGCCAAGAAGGGCGGTCGTGCGTTCGCGATCGAGCGGCAATGGCACTCCATAGCCCGCCGCGCTGCCGAGAGGATTCAGGTCTGCGAGGCGATAGGCCGCTTCGAGATTTTCGAGCTGGTCTAAAATCATTTCGGCGTGCCCGGTCGACCACATCTCGATTGATGAGGGCATCGCGGGCTGGAGGTGCGTTCTGCCGACGAGAGGAATATTGCCGGCTTTTTGCCCGAAAGAGCTAAGCGCGCTTGCGAGCGTTACGGTCTCTGCGGCGGTCCTGAGAATCGCCTCCTTCATGTGCAAGCGGACATCTACCGCCACCTGGTCGTTGCGAGAGCGGCCGGTATGGATTTTTTTGCCTAGATCCCCGAGCTTTTCCGTTAGCATCCGTTCGACTGCCATGTGGACATCCTGGTCGTCTTCGCGAATTGTAAATTCACCTTGCTCCGCGCATCTTGCGATTTTGCCGAGTTCCGTTTTTACCTTTTCGGCTTCTTCTTTCGTTACGATCGGGGGCGAAATTTTCATTTCGCTTAGCATTGTCACATGAGCTGCCGTGCCCATGCAGTCCCAAACCGCAAGAGCGAGATCGAGAATCGGGTCGTCGCCTACGGTATAGCTTAAGATATCTTTGTCGACTTGATTATCTGTTATCGTCTTTTCCATTTTAAAGAGTCCTTTCTTCGCATTTGCGCGCTTCTTCTAGCGCTATTTCAAGTTTTGCTTCTGCGTTTTCCAATAAAATTCTCAAATCGTCCTTTGGCTTTTTGAATCTCGCAAGTTCCAATAAAAATTCACTGTAGGCTTTTGATGCCGCTGCGAGTTCTTCGCTGCGTCCTCCACCGTATGCAATAATTTGAGAAGCTTTTGAATATGCCGCGAGGCGAATTCGCGGGTCTTGGTCTGCGAGGTCGATTGCCTCTGCAAATGTGCAAGAGCGATATTTTTGCGCAAAAGGCGCATCGAAGGCCGAAGGATAAAGATGCAGGCGACTTGCGAAGCGAAGAACATCGCCCGGGAGCGCTACGCCTGGAACAATTACGGAGCGCGCGAGGCGAAGATATTCTTCATCATCTTCGATTTGCGCGACCTCTCCCTTTAGCCATTTATCAAGCCGCATATAATCATCTTGCGCTCGTAAATCTGGGTCGGCGGCGATCAGCGCTTCTTTTGCCTCTTCATCGGAAAGGTGCTCGTCTTTTGTCGCAAGATAATATGCTTTTACGATTTCCAGACGGAATTTATCGAGGTCGGCGTAGGCGGGAGAGGTCAGATATATTTTCAGGAAGCTCGTCCCATCATCGTGTTTTCTTTCGAGAACTACGATTTCGCTTATATTTGTTCTGCATTCGCCGATATATACTAGCGCGGCAGGTTCTTTGAATCGTCGGGAAGGGTTGCCTCCAGAAAGCCTTTCGTGAAGCTGCAACGACTCGCCTATTTTGCCGGCGAAGGAAGCGATCGGGCCTTGATATTCGCGCCGCATATCTGCCGGGCAATCTGCAATTACTTGCACAAAACCATTTGCCATTGTGAGAGTCGGCGCTTGAAAGCGCTCTATTATTTCCGCTCTCGTCAAAGCGAGCATTAAGATAGATGCGCCAATCATGATTTTTCCTCCGTGGGATGATTTTTGTCTTCAGCGATTTCCGGGCAAACAGTAAACGAATCGCTCGAACAATAATCGCGCGCGTATGGGCAGCGAGGATGAAACGCACAGCCTTTTGGCCAGGCGCTAGGTTGCGGGACTACACCCTTAATGCCGACAAGAGGCGCATCTTTGGGCGCATCGAGAGAAGGGACTGCTGCGAGCAAGCCTTTTGTGTAAGGATGGCGGGGGTGAGAAAGGACGTCTACTACTTTGCCCGATTCAACGACTTCACCTGCATACATTACATATACGAAATCGGAATATTGCGCTACGAGCCCGAGGTTATGGGTGATAAAAAGGATGCTAGTTTTTCTCTCGTCGGCGAGGCGTGCGATAAGTTCTAGGACTTCCTTTTGGGTAGTTACATCAAGCGCAGTAGTCGGCTCGTCTGCAATCAGAAGATCGGGCTCTTGCGCGAGCGCCATCGCGATCATAACGCGCTGTTGCTGGCCACCCGAAAGTTCGCAGGGATATTTCTTCGCGGCGCTAATATCTAGTCCAACTGCTTCAAGAAGATGTGCGGTTTTTTCTTTTTCTTCATGCTTCGACCAATTTGTGCCTTCGGCGATTTGAGCGCCGCAGCGGATTGTCGGGTTAAGCGACTGCATCGGATTCTGGAAAATATACGCAATGCGCATATCGCCGCGCGAAATGACGCCGGAAATTTCCGCTCTATCTACCAAGCCGCCGATTGCAAGCGCGCTTAGCGATTTTCCGCAGCCTGATTCACCGACTATCGCTACACGGGAATTTTCTGGTATCTCGAAAGATACATCGCGAACGGGGACTGATGTTTTCGCGTCCTTCCCTCGAGCGAACCTAAAGGCGATTCTCAGGTGTTCTACTTTGAGGTTCAATTTTTCTCCCTCATCGTAAGACGTGAAATTGCGATATAAAGCGCAACAATCGCAACTGCGCAGCCGATTACCAGCGGCAATTTGCTTGCGGCCATGGCTTTGCCTTTGACAACAAGTTCAAGGTAGCTGATGTCGCCCGTTTCGCGCGCGATTATCCAACCAACGAGCGCGAGAATAATGCTCCAGATTCCGGCTCCGAGGGCCGTGAAAAACGTAAACGAGCTTAGCTTCATTCGCGAAATGCCGGCGGGGATTGAAATCAGCTGGCGAATAACAGGAAGAAGTCTGCAGATAAACGTTGTCATCGCGCCGTATTTGTTGAATATTTCGCAAGCTCTATCGAGATGCGCTTTTTTTACGAAAAACCACTTGCCGTATTTTTCGAGGAAGGGCTTGCCGAGTTTTAACGATAGAAAATAATTCGCGTAAGCTCCGGCGAGCGAACCTAGGACTCCGATTAGAATCGCAATCAAGAGTTGTCCGGTTGCGCCGAACGAACCTAGCTCGCCGCGCGCCGCCATGAAGCCAGCCGGAATCATAACTACTTCGCTCGGGAAAGGAATGAAGCTCGATTCGATCGTCATGAATACAAAAATCGCAATAAAGCCCCAGACTTGAAAGAACGCGATGTGCGCATCGATGAATGTTGCGATTGTCTCTAGCATATTTGGTAATCCTTGAATTCCGTCCTATCTAAATTGCGTTTGATCGAATATAATTCTTCACCTGCGCGAATGGAGATGTCGCCTTCGAGGCGGTCGGCCTTGGAATATGCGCCGACGAGGCGAAGGGCGATATTAAAATCTTCCTGCGATTTCAGCTCAGGGATAATCGCCGTAGGGCCTGGGCAATTCACTGGCGCGAGTTTTAGTCCGACGGGAAATTCTTTAAGGAGGGCGTTTTCGTTTTTGTCTCTGCCGAGAATTACGCTTGAAAAGCCTGGCAAGCGAAAGCGCCGCGCTACAGAAAGAATTTCGACGAGTTTTCTTTCGCCTAGACCTTCGTGGTCCTTGAGGTCTTTGAGTTTTCGCGAATAACCTTCTTCCGTCAACTTGCAACCGCCGGCGGGCGAAGGGTAATCGATGATGCCGAATTCTTTCGCGAGGGCGATTTGCCGCTCGCGGCAGCGGCCGGAAATATCGAGCAGCTTTTCTCTATCCAGCTTGCCTTCCGATTCAGGAATGGTAGGCTCCAGCAAGAGAGCGCTAAGAGGGCGAATCAGCCTGCCGACAAGCCCAGAAGATTTTGCGACTACGCCAAGAGCTTGCTTGTTCTGGCTCATGGGACGTTGGCCCATTACCTCGCCCGTGGCGACAAAATCGAAACCATCCCTTTGCATCATTTCGCCTGCGCGCTTTATCATCGTAGCATGGCAATCGATGCAGGGATTCATCGCGCCGCCAAAACCGTGTGGAGGATTTTCGAGTAGTTTTATCTCGTCATCGGTAAAATCGATTATGTGCAATTTTACACCAAGAGCCGAGGCGGCTTTTTTTGCGCCATCGGCCGAAAAGAAAGGAGTAGAAAAGCATATCGCTTCTATATAAGCGCCTGCGCGCTCCAGAACTTTCACGGCGAGTTGGCTATCGAGTCCGCCACTCATCAAACTGAATCCACGGCATTTCATTTGATAAATCCTTCCTCTTTTCTATCTCTGACGCGTGCGAGGAATCTTAGGTGCAGAAATACGGGTAGCGTCGTCGCAATCGCGCAAAGTAAATCGGATACAGGCAACGAAAGCCAAATCGCGAGAGTCTTGTTCGCCATGAAGAAGGGAAGAAATATTATCATGGGCAGCATGATTATACCTTGGCGCATAGTAGAAAGGACAATTGCCGATAACGGGCGTCCAATAGCCTGAAAATATGTGGTTGCCGCTACATTGATTCCGATCGACCAGATTGTGCAGTTGGCAATCATAAGGTCCTTTGTTGCGAGGTCTAGTAGCGCGGGGTTATCGGAAGATACGAACATTTTGGATAGCAGGCGCGGGAAGGGCGGGATAACCTGCAATACGAATGCGATAAAGCAAAGGGCACTTGTTACGATTATTCCGAGTATAAACGCTTTTCTCACGCGTCTGAAATTCCTCGCGCCCCAATTATAGCCGATTATTGGCTGCACGCCTTGCTGTGCGCCGAGGATAGGCAGAACGATTAGAATAAGCACGCTTTCGAAAACGCCGAGGCTCGCGAGCTGTTTGGTGGCTTCGGCTTTATCGGTAATCCAGTAAGTAAAGGCTGCCGGGAAAGCGACATTTATCATCGCGCCGAGAAATTGTTGCAGGAATGGCGCAAAGCCGATTCCGCAGGGTTTTGCGAGGAGCTTCGGATATATTGCGATGCGCTTCAAATGGAGTTTTACTATGCTCTTTCCGCTTAGATAATAGCGGCTTGCAAAAAGGCAACTTGCGCACATTGCGATATTCGTCGCCCAGGCGGCGCCCGCTATGCCCATATTGAAGGTAAAGATGAATATCGGGTCTAGAATCAAATTCGTACCAAAGCCTACTACCATGCAGAGCATTGAAGTCTTTGCGCTGCCTTCCGCCCTCATCATCGCAGAAAAACCGAATGCCAAATGCGAGAAGATGTGCGAGAAAAGAACGATTTGCAGATATGTTTTGGCGGAATTGAACGCATCATGGCTTATTCCTCTGCCGCCGCACCAACCAAGAACCGTATCGATATTGAAAAATATCAGCGGCGTTAGAGTAAGGAAGAATAGTAACTTTATAGCGACCAATTGGCCGAGCAGTTTTTCGCAGGTCTTCCTATCGCCTTCGCCTAGCTTTATCGAAAGAACAGCCGAATGCCCCGCGCCAACGAAGACGCCAAACGCCCCGAAGAAAAGCATTATCGGGAATGTAATCGTCATTCCGGCCATCGCCGCTTCTCCACACCCGTGCCCGATATAAAAGCGGTCGACTACGGAATAGAGCGCGTTTAGGCTCATCGAAATAAGCGCAGGCCACGAATATTTGAAGAGAAGTCTCAAGGGGCTGGCGTTTTCCAGTTCCTCGAGTCTTTTTTCATTCTTCTTCATTCGCGAAAGATCCGGCATTTGGCCAATTGTTTAGAATACGATAGCTGTTTCGCTTAGTGCTGCGCGGATTCTCGCCATCTCGTTTAGGCTCATCTGCAACTCGCCGAGCTGTAGTGATTTTAGGCTTTTCCACGCGCTCAAATCTTCCGGCAGACGAATAATCGAAGTCCTGGAAAAAGAAAGATGTTCAAGCCCTTCCTTTTTCGCAAGCCATTCCGGGACTTCCTTGATTTGGCTATTGCCCGATAAATCGATATCCGTAAGACGCGGCAAATTCTTGAGTCCCTCCGGAACGGCCGTTAGATTATTATCGCGAAGATATATTCTGCGCAGATTCACGAGATTGTCGAGAGATGGAATTTGCGTAAGCTTATTGCCATTAAGGCGAAGCCACTTCAATCCCTTGAGAGAAAGAAGTTCTTCCGGAAAAACTTCAAGCTCGTTCCGGTCGAGATTCACATAATCGATAATATCGCCGACCTTGAAAAGTTCCTGCACTTGCTTCAAATCTTTAAGATTGCGATCTTGAAGATAGATTCTGGCTTCTTTGGGAACTTGTTTATATGCCGGGATAGGCTCGTTAAACCACCCCGCCAGAATGCTGGCGGGTATGGTTAACATAAACGCAACTAAGGCGAAGTTTTTCATTAGTTGCCTGCCGCTACGATTTGAGCGAAATCCGCGGCTTTGAGTGCGGCGCCGCCGATCAATCCGCCGTCGATATCGGGCTTCGCGAGAAGTTCTGCGGCATTGCCCGGCTTCATGGAGCCGCCATATTGAATTCTTACAGTCTCGGCGGTTTCTGCGCCAACGAGCTTTGCGAGGGTCGCGCGAATGAGCGCGTGCACTTCCTGCGCTTGGTCGGGAGTAGCTGTTTTGCCTGTTCCGATTGCCCAAACTGGTTCGTATGCGATTACGAGCTTAGTGCAATCGGCCGCAGTGACATCCTTGAGGCCGACATTCATCTGGCGTTCGATCACTTCGACGAGCTTGCCGGCTTCGCGCTCTTCGAGCGTTTCGCCTACGCATACGATTGCGGTAAGCCCTGCTGCGATTGCTGCGCGCGTGCGCTGATTTACGGTTTCATCGGTTTCGCCGAAATATTGACGACGCTCGGAGTGGCCGATGATTACATATTTCGCGCCTGCATCGAGAAGCATGCCGGTAGAAATTTCGCCGGTGAAAGCGCCGCTTTCTTTCCAGTGGCAATTCTCGCCGCCAATGCCGACATTCGTGCCAGATGCCGCGGCTACTGCGGCCGGGATATCTATTGCCGGTGTGCAGCATACGACTTCGACATTTGTGTATGCTTTTGTCGCTTCTGCGACTGCTGTTACCAGAGCGGCGGTTTCGGAAGGCTTGATATTCATCTTCCAGTTGCCGGCGATTATTTTCTTTCTCATTTTCTTAGGTTCCTTGTTTTTTATTATGGTCAGATTGTAAATTTTATTTCTTTTCTTGGGTGCTTGCGAATTTGCGATATTTCACTTTCGCTTCCTTGAACATTTTGCCTACTACATCGAGGAAGGCATAGTCGCCGCCATACACGACTTCCTTTATGCCTGCGTTGACAAGCAATTTGGCGCAAGTAAGGCATGGTGAAATCGTTATGTATATCGTGCCGCCATCGAGGGCGTGACCATATAGCGCCGCTTGGCAGATTGCGTTTTGTTCTGCGTGGGTGCAGAGGCATTCTTCGAGGTGTGTTCCGCTTTCGGTCTTTCCGGCGCATCTCGGGCATCCGCCCTCGAAGCAGTTTTTCACTCCTCGCGGCGTCCCGTTGTAACCTGTCGCGAGTATGTGGTGATCTTTCATCACGACTGCGCCGACGTGGCGGCGCGTGCAGTTGGAGCGCTTTGCCACTACCTCGGCAATACCCATGAAATATTCATCCCAAGAAGGGCGGGGATCGGCGATTTTCTTTTTCGAGCCTGCCATTTCGATATTCGCTTCTTTAGAGGTTTTGGAGTTTTTCTTCCGCCTTCTTCAGAAGCTCGCGGTTTTTATCTGCAAGCTGCGGCTTTTTCTTGAACGAGGCGCAGAGGGCGGTTTCGAGATTGCCATCCTCTAGCCCCGTTGCCTTGAAAGCTTTGAGCGCGGCGAGCATCATGGTATTAGCGGCTTTCGGCACGCCGAATTCTTCAGCCATTCGAATCGCCGGAACGCGCTTTAGCGTAACGCCTTCGGGGGGCGGAATATCGACCGGCACGCTTTCGTCTACGATAATCAAACCGCCTCTCTTTACATCAGGCGCGAAGCGCTCGTAAGAAGGTTGATTCATGCAAACGAGGACATCGGGATGCTCGACGGTCGGCGCGCCGATTCTCGTCCCGCTTACTACTACCGAGCAACTTGCAGATCCTCCGCGTTGTTCGGGTCCGTAGGAGGGGAACCAAAGAGTATGGCGCTTTTCGAGACGTGCCGCTTCCGCTACGCACAGCCCGAGCGAAAGGATTCCTTGTCCGCCGTAGCCAGCGAATTTGAATCGCTTTTCGGCAATCGCGGGATCATCCTCGACCGGCGGCGCGCTATCTTTTTCGATAAATAGCGAAGCACACGAATCGAAATGCGGAACATCTATAGATTGCGGCCTGTTTGTTTCATCTCCCGTCGAATCTCTGAAAACGCCGAGGGGGAATTCTTTTTCCATCTCGTTTATGCAAAACGCCGCGGCATCCTGCGCGTTCATCTTGAAATTCGTGGGGCAGGGCGCCAGGATTTCGAGAAGCGCATAGCCTTTTTTATCGCGTTCGATTTCGAATACTTTCCTTATCGCCTGCTTGGTCTGCATAATACGCTTGGTATCGGCTACGCTTACGCGCGCGATATACACGGGCGCTTTTAGATTATTGAATACTTCGCAGACGTGCAAAGGGTATCCGGTTATGGAGCTGTCGCGTCCGAAAGGCGAGGTCGTCGTCTTTTCTCCTTCAAGCGTAGTTGGCGCCATTTGCCCGCCCGTCATGCCATAGAGCGAGTTGTTGATGAAGATGCAGCCGAATTTTTCGCCGCGCGAAGCGGCTTGGAAGGCGTTATTGAAGCCAATCGCCCCGAGGTCCCCATCGCCTTGATATGCAATCGTTACGGCATCCGGCCTCGCCCTCGCAGCGCCCGTTGCCGCCGCGGAAGCGCGTCCATGCGCCGCGGAAATGTGGGAAGCATCCCAATAGTAATATGTGAAAACACCGCAGCCGACGGGATCTACGAAAATCGTATTATCTTGCAATCCCATCTCGGCGCACGCTTCTGCAATCAACTTGTTTACGATTCCATGTCCACAGCCCGGACAATAGTGAGTCGTTCGCGCATGGGCTTTGCCGCAGCGCGGGAATTCGCTGTACATTCCTTTTTGTTCGAGTATCTTCATCCCAAGACCTCCTTCGCCGCTTTGATCGCCTCGTCTACGCCAACTACTTCACCGCCCATTCTATGTACCATCCGGACTTTCGCGGCTTCTTCGCCTAGCCCCGCCTTGGCGAGATTAAGCCTTATATCGTCCGCGAATTGTCCGGCATCGAGTTCGATAGTCATTATCTTTTTGCCCTTGAGAGCCGCGGCGAGTTGCTCGCGCGGGAAGGGGTTTAGGGTTATCGGACGGAACACGCCGGCCTTGATGTTTTCTTTTCGTAATTCTTCTGCGCTCGTCCTTGCGATACGGCTTGAAATTCCATAGCCGCAAATTACGATTTCGGCGTCGTCGCATAGGAAAGTTTCCGCTTTGGCGTCGGCCGCCATGCGAGCGTATTTTTCTTGAAGGTGGTTGTTGAACTCTTCTTGTTGTGCGGCGTCGAGATATATGGATTTTACGAGGTTTTCTCTCGTCTTCGCTTCGCCTTGCGCGGCCCATGCCGAAAAATCGGGCCTATCCAGCTCTTTTTCAGGCAGAGTCAACGATTCCATCATTTGCCCCTGCAAGCCATCGACGAGCACAACCGCCGGGGTGCGCCATTTCGCGGCCATCTTAAACGCTTCGATCGTATAATCTAGCATTTCCTGCACGCTCGCTGGTGCGATTGTGAATGTCTGGTAGTTGCCGTGACCTCCGCCTTTGACGGCTGGCATATAATCGCCTTGTTCGGGATATACATTGCCAAGCCCCGGACCTGCGCGCATTACATCTACTACTACCGCCGGCAATTCGGCACCCGCGAGATACGATAGGCCTTCTTGCATTAGCGAAAAGCCTGGCCCGCTCGTAGCAGTCATCGAAAGTTTGCCGGCGCCCGCCGCCCCGAACATCATATTGATGGATGCCGTCTCGCATTCCGCCTGGACAAACGTCCGCCCCAGCATCGGAAACCACTTCGCCGCGCCATGTGCGATCTCGCTAGCTGGCGTTATCGGATAGCCGAAATACAATTCGCATCCGGCGTATAACGCGCCGATTACTACTGCTTCATTCCCTTTTACGAATTTCGTCATGCCTTCACCACCTTTATCGCATAAGGTTCAGGACAATTGTAGAAACATATTCCACATCCTATGCAGCCAAACCCGACATATCCGACAGGTTTAATGCCCATAGAATTGAGCGTAGTTTTTATTTCTAGACACTTCCTGGGGCACGCCGCAACACATCTGCCGCAGCCTTTGCAGGAATCTTCTTCAATCTCTGGATGACTTTCCAATTTCTGACCTTCTTCCAATAATACTCCACCCGCGCCCATATTGTGCGCAAGTGCCGCATATTATAGCATTTTTTCTTCATTTCCGCAAGTAGCCGCAGGTGCCCTGAACGGCGCGCTTGCGCGCTAGATAGTCAGTAAAATCACGCCGGCTAGAATTGCCGTTAGCGCTAGACCATTTCGCCAAAGATTGCGCTCTGCAAAAATCGCCCCGCCGATTATAAACGTACCAATCGTGCTCGTCCGGCGAATCGTCGAAATTATCGATATCCTGGCGTCGCTATATGATATTGCTGTGAAATACAGAAAATCGCTAAGCGCGAGCAATATGCCGACAGCTGGAATCGTCACACGCCATTTTAGAGGAGTAGAATCGAATTTACGGGCAATGAGGCAAGCTATCAGGTATATGACGCACATCCCGCCCATGAACCAAAACAGCACGGTAAGCGGCGGGATCGAGAGCTTTTGCAGCAGAAGTTTATCATATAGCGCGCTTGCAGAACCAAAGAGCGTAGCGAGAATCGCCAAGATTATGGATGGTGTTTTAAGCGAAAACCCCTCGCGCTTTGTCGCAAACGAAAATGCTATGCAACCGGCAAAAGTAATCGCGAACCCGGCCGTCTGCAAGGCTGTAGGCCACTCGCTCAAGAACAGAATCGCAACAAGAGTTGTCCAAATCGGGCCAGTCGCGCGAATGGGCCCCATAATCGTAACAGGCAAAGTTTTTAGCGCCCAATATGCGAATGACCAACTAGCCCCGACGATTGCCGATTTTGCTGCGAGGAGCAGAAAAGTCTTCGTCCCGATTGCCATTGTCGCACCAAGATCTCCGCGAAAGGCGAGGACGGCGAGCACCGACAAAAAGCCGCTAGCGCTCGTCATCAAGAGAACTTCGAACGCGCGATTGCCGCTTACGCTATGCTTTTTGCAGATATCATATAGCGAGAGTGTTACTGCAGATGAGATTATAAATGCTAGCCAGCCCATAACGGCAAACTATTTTACCACATTTTCCGTCCGCAATCAATACCCCGCCGGTGTGTGTGGCGCAGTTTCTTAGCCCTTTTGCCTTTCAACTTTCAGACTTTTGACTGCGCAGCGAAGCCGCGCGTCAGGTAGGTCATTAGGAATTAGCAGTTAGTAGTTAGTAGTTTTTATTTAATGCGAGAGGCGCTCAAGGCGCAGAGGTTGTTCGGCTCATCGCCCTGAACATCTGAACTTTCTGAACATCTGAACGCGGCGAAGCCGCCCTGAACGGCGGCGCGGGCGCGAAGCGGATGTTAGAGCATTTCGGCGAGGATTGGGGCGGCGTGATTGAAAAAGCGTTGCCAGCCTTTGCACAATGTTAGACGATTTCGCGGGCAATCGCCTTTACATAGTGCATAAGAAGGGCAGTTTAGGCATTTGGCGCTGAGATTAGAGCGCTTCGCGTTTGCAAAAGTCAGATATTTTGGGCTCTGAAGGATTTCTTGCCATGAATTTTCCATTATGTTGCCGAGGCGAAGGCTTTTTTCTACGAAGAAATCGCATGGATATACCGCGCCATCGAAATCCACTACCAAATAATGATCGCAAGCATCTGAAAACGAACATTGCGTAGGATAGCCGCGAAATAGCGACGAGACGATAGAATCGAAAAGACGAATCGAGATTACACGAGAATCTTCTTTTCGCCATTCATCGAAAAGCCTTACGAGAAATTCGCCCCATTCTTCGCCGGAAATCGCAAATTCCGGATAAGGGCCGGTGCATTCTATGTATTGGTGAAAGCGGGTTTGAAAGTTGTCTCTGAGGAATCTATATAGTCTCTCAGGCTCGGATACATTAGCCTTGGATACGACAGTCAAAAGATTGTAGTCTACATTTGCTTTTTCAAGAAGTCGAATACCATTTACGGCGTTTTGAAATGATTCGCCGCGCATTTTCTGGTGGAGCTGAGGGGGGCCATCTATTGAAGCGCCGACTAGCCATGAGCCGCGCGCAAATCGCTCTGCGAAATCTTGTGTGATGAGAGTCGCGTTGGTTTGGATCGAACGAATTATAGGGGCGCTTGAGATGATATCGAAAATGTAACTAGGCGCCAATAGAGGTTCGCCGCCTTGGAGAGCTATCGACTTTTCCGAAAAGGGCAGTTCGCAATATGAAGAGACTAGTCTTTCGAGAACCTCCTTGCTCATAACGCCTCTTTCATGCTCGAGGTAAAAGCAGTATTTGCAAGATAGATTGCAAGCGCTTCCGACTGGCTTCAGGAGTATGGAAAATGGACGCATTATGAGCGATCTTCCGGCTCTTCTTCCAGGATTATTGCGGCAGATCTGCCACCTGTGGAAGCGACGCCAATAGTTTCCGAGGGGTCGAAGTTATCTGCTATAACGGCTGCTCTGCGCGGTGAAGAGCTATCCCCCGCGAGCCACGGGCGCGGCTCAGTCAAAAGATATGCGCTTGAGCTGAGATTGGAAAGCTTTTCCATAGGGCGCTCGGGGACGATTTGAGGCGGAAGGACTTTGTTCTTCAGCGCTAGCGCAACTTTTACCAGCCCTGCGGCCATCGAAGCTTTCATCGTGTGGCCGATATTGCCTTTTATCGAGCCGATGCCGACGAGCGGGCCGCCGGCGCGGTGCTCGCCCCAGAGTTTTTGGATTGCCGCGACTTCACGCTCTTGGGGGCCGTTTAAACCCGAGCCATCCGCTTCGATGAGAGAAATGGTTTTGGGCTCGGCGTCGATTCGTTTCATCGCGTTCGAAAAAATCAGCGAACCATCGCCTTCCGGGTTATGCCCAATAGATACAGAGCGAATTAGGGCATAGATTCTATCGTGGTCGCGAAGGGCATCTTCTCTTCTTTTCAGGACGAAGAACGCCCCGCCTTCGCCGGGGATTGTTCCTTCGGCATCTTGCGAGAATGGCTCGAGAGTAGGCTTGGTCGAAAATCTTACGATTCCAGAGAGGCCTTGGAGATATGCGCGGCCTAGCGGCGAAGTCACGACCCCCGCGAGCACAGTATCTGCATCGCCAGAGCGCAAATCTCTAATGGCATCCATTATTACAGCCGCGCCAGTCAAGTTGCCGGCATCGAGAATCGTGGCAGCGCCGCCGAAAGAACATTCGCGGGCAATCCACGAGACGAAGCGAAAGCCGCTGCCTAGAAGGAACGAGGCTGCATTTGGGACAGGGAGCGATTCGCGAAGCTTTTCCTTTACTTCTTCAATGGAATTTTCCGGCGCGCTAGGAAAGAAGCGCCGCAAGATATCCATCGTCTGATCCAGAAACGCGGTATGTTGAAGCCAGTTGACGGTTGAAGCGTTGAAGGGCGGCGCATAGCCTAAGCGGACAGTGCCGCGGCGCATTTCGTGTGCGTGCGGCCGAATCGAGGCGTCTCCGAGCGCATCGAAGGCCAATTGGGTCGCGAAATAAAGGTCTTGGTTTTCGCCGGCATTTATCTGCCGTGGAAAATTCTGCATCGCTTGCACGCATGAAAACAGGTTGCCGAGCTGTCCGATACGCGTTGGGTAAGGGTTGTCGAATAGCTTCTTCGTGCCATAGGGAATTTCAGTATCGGGCCCGGGAACGCTAAGCATGTTCTTCGAGCCCATTATTACATTCCAAAGCGCACGAGGATTCGCACATCCGGCGAATCTGCAACTCATACCTACTATAGCTATTGCGCTATTCATGCAAGCGATGAAGTTGCGGCGTTGAAATCGGGAAGGGGATTGGCGGAGGGAGGGGGATTTGAACCCCCGGTACGAGAGTTAACTCGTACGACGATTTAGCAAACCGTTGCCTTCAGCCACTCGGCCATCCCTCCAAATCGTTTAACGCCGCATATTATATCAAATTCTTCTCTCGCCGTCAACGAAGACGCCGACAGTTTTCCAATTTTTCTTGTTGAGCATCACGAGGTCGGCGATGTAGCCTTTTTGGACTTTGCCGAGATCTTTGCCCCAACCCTGCTCGATAGCCTGATTCCAAGAAGTAGTGCGAACGAGGTCCTTGAGAGGTATGCCGGTTACTTCGTGGACATTCTTGAGACCCTTGCCCATCCAAAGAGTCGAGCCCGCGAGGTTGCCGCCCTTGACGAGACGAGCCTCGCCGCCTTCGAGCTTTACTTCCAGGCCGCCCATGGAAAACGCGTACCCATCTTTGCAGTGCGAGCATCTGAGCGAATCTGTAATCATTTGGATATGTGCGAGATTTCTGCGTGTAAAGATAAGTTTCAGCATATCTGGGCAGAGGTGAATCTTATCGCAGATTACTTCGGTATTGAGGTCTTCAATAAGGAAGCCAGCGCCGACCATGCCGATTTCGCGGTGATGAAGCGGGGTCATCTGATTGCAGAAATGGGTCATGTGGCGAAGGCCATTTTTATATGCCGGCATCAAATCCGCGAGCTTCGCGCCTGTATGGCCGCAGCTGGGGACGACGCCGATGCTGAAGCAATCCTTGGCGAATTTCGCGCCGCCTTCGGTTTCTACGGCATACGAAATTTGCTTGACGGGGAAGACCGCGGCGATTTCCTTGACTTCTTTGATCGAAGGCTTGCGCACGAATTCAGGGTTCTGCGCGCCACAGCACTTGACATTGATGAACGGCCCTTCGAGGTGAATGCCGGGGGTCTTCGCGTATGGCATTCCGCGCTTGGCGTACTTGCGAAGATTTTCCGCGGCGGTGAGGAGCTCTTCGTGAGAAACAGTAAGGGTCGTCGGCAAGAATGTAGTTACGCCTTCTTCGAGCTTGCCCTTGGCGATTTCGAAAATCGCTTTAGGATCCGGGTCGCAGAAATCGTAGGTGTTTGCGCCGTGAGTATGGACATCGATGAAGCCGGGCATTACATAATTGCCTTTGGCGTCAAACGTCTTATCGGTCGGCCTGGATTTCACTGCGGTTTTATCGACAGATTTAATGCGCTTGCCTTCAATTACAATTGTTGCGCCTTCCAGATCTAGTGCTGGAGAGATTACATGCGCATTATAAATAACTGTTCTTTCCATTATCGGCTTCTCCTTTTTGGATTGTTTGCCGATATTATACCAAATCTTGCAAATTGGCTCAACGGCCAAATATCATTTTTTCGATTTTAATATGGCGTATGCTCTGCGGTGGATTATTTCTATATTGTCGAAATATTTGCGCGCGACGGGTTCTAGACCGAGGGCGTTTTTGCAGACCATATAACAAACGCCGCCTTTTTTTAGCGCTCTCAGAGCAGTTTCGTAAAAGACTTCGGCGATTCTATATTCACTATAATAAGGCGGATTTCCGGCAAAAAAATCAAAAGTTTCATCCATTCTCTTTGGCGTGCCGGAATCTGCTAGAATAACTTCTGCATTAATGCCGAGTTGCGAAGCGTTTTTATTCGCCTCTTCGACTGCTCGAGAATGTGAATCGACCATCACGAGGTCGATATTTTTTACGGCCGTGGCCACGAGCAGACCTACGAGGCCGCACCCACAGCCCATATCGAGCAAGCGCAGAGTTTCTTGCGTGCGCGCCTCTTGGAGTTCGCGCGAGATTGTTTCGGCTAGCGCGAGGCCTCCTTCATCCGCTCTTCGATGGCAAAAGCACCCCGGCGCGCTTTCGAGTTCTATCGGCTTTGCCCCCGGCACGCTTGCAGTCCATTTCGCGGTAAAATTCCTCACTCGCTTGGGGTCGCAAAGTATTTTATCGATTAAATCGTTTTTGTCGCGCTCTTTGCCGTCGAATTCGAGCATGAAGCGCGGCGGCTTCAGCTCGCCACCTAGACGCAGGCTGATTTCTTGCAGGAGGTCTAGAGAAAGCTCCGCGCTCATTCTCTTGGGACCGGTCTTGAAATAAATTTTATCCCAATCGCCCTCCGGCAAATGCGGCGAGCAGATTGTTTTTGCGTGGTGGACTTTTTCAATCGCATGCCGCTCGTAGATATCGAGAGTATGGCATGTCACATCACCTTCGAGAAGGGCGGATGGCTTCTTCTTGCCATGGCGGCCTTTCTCGAATAAATCAGATGCGCGGTAGCCTACGAGCAATGTCTTCATGGGCGTGAGATGAATTTTCCCGGGCGCCAAATTATTACTGCGCGAGCTTTTCGGCGGCCGAGCGCAGACGAGCGAGGGTCTTTTCGCGCCCAAGGAGTTGCAGCATCTCAAAGAGGCCAATCCCTTCGCCTCTTCCTGATACCGCGACTCTGATCGGATGCACCCACGGGCCCATCCCGTTGCCTTGCGAGAGCGCTTTTACGACATTCTCGAGTTCTGTAGCTTCCCAGTTTGGCGCTTTTTCGAAACGCTCGGCGATATCGAACAATAGCTCTTTGACGCCGGGTTTCTTCAGACGCTTTTCCACCGCTTTTTCGTCGAACGGGAAATCATCGTTTACGAAAGGAAGGGTCATGGAAGGAATGTCGTTCAAGAATTTCACTCGCGGCTGAAGCTGGCTTGATAGATATGCCCACCAAGTCTTGTCTTTGGCGGCATTCGATTCCTTCGCGCCTGAGCGCTTTTCTACTTCTGAAGCGAAATCTTCGGCGGGAATCTTCTTTATATACTCGCCATTCATCCATGCGAGTTTCTTCATATCGAATTTTGCCGCTGTTACATGAACGCGCTCGAGCTCGAACAGCTTTACCATTTCATCGCGGCTCAATACTTCGCGCTCGTCGCCGGGATTCCAGCCCAGCAATAGCAAGTAGTTAAAGAGCGCATCTGGCAAATAGCCTTGCTCGCGAAATTCGCCGACGAATGCCGCGCCATCTCTTTTCGAGTAGGGCTTGCCTTGCTGGTTGACAATCATCGATAGGTGGGCGTATTTCGGAACACACGCGCCAAGCGCCTTGAAGATTTCGATATGCTTGAATGTGTTTTCCACATGGTCGTCGCCGCGGATGATATGTGTTACATTCTGGTCTATATCGTCCACGACATTCGCGATATGGAAAATCGGCGAGCCATCCGAGCGGACGATTGCGAAATCCTGGATGTCTTCAGCCTTCTTCGCCATGTGGCCTTTGACGATATCGTCAAATTCAATCGTGCCTTCCTTAGGCATCCTGAACATCACTACTTCGCCAGTCTTGCCATCGCGGCTCGTCTTTTCTATTTTATAAGCCCGGCCGCAAGCGATAAGTTTATCAACGGCTTCGAGATGACGCTTCACATTCTTCGTCTGGTAGAAAACTTCCTCGTCCCAGTCTAGTTTCAGCCATTCCATGCACTCGAAAAGCGCTTTTATTGCTTCAGGAGTAGACCTTTCCAAATCAGTATCTTCTATACGAAGAAGGAATTTGCCGCCGGTGTGGCGCGCAAAAAGCCAATTGTATATCGCGGCGCGAATATTGCCGATATGAACTTTGCCAGTTGGACTTGGCGCAAATCTGCATCTAATTGTTTCTGATGACATAGCGCCGGATATTATATCATTTTTCTCCCCAACGGTCTAGTGGGCAACTTGAGAGAAGCTGCCGCTCACAAACTCCGGAACCTTCAATCTTCAACGGTAAGTTACGCGAGGCGGCGCCAAAATTCTTCTGGTGCGCGGAACGAGCCGTATGCGGCGTTTTGCAAAATGCGCTTTGGCGAGGAAGTATTTAGGGCTACTGAATCGAATCCGAGCCTGTAGGCGTATTCTACCGCCGGTGCGGCGGGGTCGATTTTGAACTCTTCACAGAGCGCGAGATATCTTTGGCGAAACGCAAAAGCCTCTGCATCGCGGATTGGGTCGGCCGGGCGATAGTCTATATGCGCGCCACCGGTCAAGAAGCCGCCATTGAATACGGCAGAATCTATCAGTAGAACGCCATTTTGCTTGAGTTCCGAGACGAAATCGATGAGTTCTTGTGGATGCACGAGCAGCGTTGGCGCGCAGGCGAACATCGTCCAATCGAATTTTACGCCGCTTTGCCATAATTCTTTGATTGCGCGCCAATCTTTCGCGCCGATGCCTACGGCTTGTGCTTCGCCTTGGCTCTTTAGCTCGAATAGCGCGCGGTAAGCGCCAAGGATATCGTCTTTCGCCGCCGTTCGGTCCTTGGCAGCAGCTAAATATTCATCGGGGTCGTGCACAGATACCATGTCTATCGGATAACCGCCGAGCAAAGATTTCGCTTCATTGTAGCATCTGATTATGCCGTCGTAGGAAATATCCTGCATTGCATCCCATTCCAGGTTCGCCCAGGCGCCTGGTTCAAAGGTCGGCTCTTCGCCTTTCTCGAGATGTCTTGAACGCCGCCAGCCGAGTTTTACAGAAATTGAAATTTCGCTTGGACTCTTTCCTAGTTCCCTAAGAGCCTTGCCGATGCATTCCAGCGATAGGCCTGCGCCATATTTTCCGGCAGAATCGATAGTAGGGCAATCGTAAGCCTTGAACCATTCGGCGGCAATCGCTTTTTTAGTCTCGAAGGGGATATCTTTATATAGATTGCCGAGGCAACTCGTGCCGAAGATTACGGGCGATAACTTATTCACAAGAACCTTCCTTTTTCGCTATTGGCGTTTATAGGTCGAGATTTTTACCGGCCCTAGCAAGCCGGATTGCAATACAGGCCAAGTAGAGGCATCGAATTTCTTATAGTTGATATCGACCATATTGATATCTGTGAAATATTTCCATTCGATGCCGTTGATATCGTTATAGCGAATTCTATTGGCGCCGAGATTCGTTATTTCGATTTCAAGTTTATTGCCGGTATCTTTTAGAATATCGCCCGGGATGCCGAATTTATATGGCGGCATGAATCTTACGCCGAGGTCGATTCCGTTCAGGCGCACGCGCGCGATTTCCCTGACATCGCCGAGGTCGAGATTCCTGAATAAATCTTTTGCGTCCCCGATGGAAGTAGAATAATCGAAGGTGCAGGAATATTTAATCGTGCCGGAGAAATATTCGAGCCAAGTTTCCCATCCATCGAGCGAGCCATCTTCTTTCGCTGTTAAATCGGTTTCGGCGTTCTCTTCCGGCCCGCCTGCGATAGTTTCGAGATGCCAAGCGCTCGCGAGGATTTTGGATTCGAGAGGCTGAGGCTTTTCGGTTATATCTTTTACGCTGAAATTATCGCCGATGAGGAAGAGAGAATGGTTTGGAAGAATCACGCCGCGCTTAGTTTCGAATGCGTTGCCTGAAAGGGGAGATGCGAGAGTAAATATTTCCGGGCTCGTGATTTCTTTCGCCTGCGAAGTTTGATTGACTACGAAATACATAGTTTTGCCATCTTTTTTCCAGCGCGTTGCCATTAGCCCATTATCTTTAATATTGAATGGCATTTTCTTCGCTTCTGCGGGAGCAAGATGAGTCTTTTCAGGGTCGATTATCGCGGCATAGCGGGTTTTATCGATTTTCTTATCTTTGAGTTGGCGCGGCGAGATATAGTCGAAAGCATAGCCTTGTTCATATAGATCTTTTGCGACAGCGCCGATTTTTTCGCCGTAGAACCAATCGATTGCATGAACAGACATTTGTTTCAGGTGATTGCCGCTTTTCTTGCGGAATGTATCGGGATCCCAGATTATCAGCAAATCATTATCGCATTGCCAAGTCTGGAAAAGCGACTGGCAGCGCGTAATATAGGCGTTAAGCGCGCCGACTTCGCGCCAGATCGGGTTGCGCGGATTCATTTCGAGGCTCGCGTAGAAACACCAGCCTGGCCATGTCGCTTCGACCGGCGAGTAGCAAAGGCCGTGATAGAATACATGGTTTACGCCAGAAAGGAAGAGTCTATCGATGAAGAGTTTTATTTCGCCGGGTTTCTCATTGAAGTGCTCGTCAATCCACGTGCAGCTTTCTGCCGATACCAATGTCGTGCCCTTTACATGGGAAGCGGAAGACGCGAATTTAGATATAAGAATATCGCGGTCTTTTTTGCCGAACATTTCTGTTTCGGGAATATCTGCGAGACTATAGAAATCTAGCCAGTTCGAAGGTGCGCCATGGGCTTCGTTGCGTGTAATATAGCCGTTTTCGCGGCACCAATCGGTCCATACCTTGAATGTAGCGAGCTGCGCTTCATCGATATCGGCTTTTTTATCGCGAGGAGCCGCGCCATAATATTCATAGCTATCGTGATAAAAGGCGCGGGGTCTTTCGGCTTTGCCATCCTTGCCGAAAATAGGGTCGAATTGCGCGATATGAAGACGCATCGCCGCGGGATTGAACGGGTCGATCATCAAACCTTGCGCGCCGGGACCCGCTCGCTTCACTTTCTGTCCGCTCGAGGCGCCTAGCTCTGCGGGGATCCACGGTCCGCCAAAGCACCACCCGGAGCCCATCGTCAAGTCGATATCGAGATTATGGCTGCGCGCTTTCCTAGCCGCCATGTTCCAAGCTTCCACCCATTGGGGCGAAAGCAGGTCGCGCCAAAGCTTTCTATAGCATTTATCGGGACCATTTGCGCCGTATATCGGAATTACATGAAAACCGCCAAAACCTTTCGCTTCCATTTCCGAGCACTGGTATTCAAGCCCCGCTTCATCCACGGCGCTAGCCATCCACCAATTATATGCCCAAGGCTTCATTTCCTTGGTAGGCGTAGGCCAAGTAAAAGTATCGGCAAAGGCGAGCGAAGAGGCTGCACACAAAATCCCTAAAGCTAGTCTAGTTTTCATGCCGCCTATTATATCAATTTTCCCCGTTATGATGCAAGCGGAATTTCCAAATTTCTTTCAGGGCGCTTCGCGCCGTTCAGAAAGTTCAGTCGTTCAGATGTTCAGGGCGCGCCGCCCCTCAGTCCGCCGTAGTCGCAAAAAGTATAGAAAATTAAAGTTACCCCTTGCAATGGGGGATAGGAAAATGATATAATGGGGGCGGAAAATCAAAGTAGGAGCATCGAAGATCATGAAAATTACTATGCATACCAAACTGTTGGGGGTAATGGCAAGTGTTCTTGTATCATTATCCGCCGGCGCAGCGACAAAATATGGCCTTGTTGTCGGCATCAACGACTTCCTGTATCAAAACGATTTGGACGGGTGCGTCACAGATGCAAACAATGTATACAGTCTCTTGACCAATTACGGCGGCGGCTGGACGAGTTCGAACATCACGAAGCTTACCGATTCAAAAGCGACGAAGTCCGCGATTTTGAATGCGATTTCTTCGTATGCCAACAAGGCGGTTTCCGGCGATACATTCATCTATACGCAGTCAAGCCATGGCGGCGAGGGGGTGCTTTGCTGCTATGACGACAATATCTCGGCAACGGAACTTGGAACCGCACTTAGGAATTTCAAAAGCGGCGTAACAGTCCTTTGCGTAATAGATGCTTGCCATTCCGGCAGCTTGCCCAACAAGGATGCAAACAGCAAAGCTGTCAGCGGGAAGCTCGATTTCGATTCGTTTATCGATGAAGTAAACCGCACGATCGAAAGCGCGCCAGCGACGAGGGATGGCGTCGCCAGAATTGCGAACACGGAAATCGGCTGGTGCGTCGCCGCAAGCGCGAGCGAGACATCTGCCGATATGTTCGAATATTACGGCGGTTTATTCTCTTATCCCTTTGTGCAAGGGGCTAAATCCGGCTCTGTGGACGCTACCTATTTTTCGTCCCCAAACGGTGACGATCTATCGGTAGGCAACGCCGATGGTTATTGCACGGCAGACGAAGCATTTTACTATGCAAAGACTGCGGCGCTCGCGTATGACAATTCTTCTTACAGACAGACGGCTGGGATATACAACGAGAGTGTTTGCAAGAAGGTCGTTTTGTCTACATCGAATCTTGTTTCGCTCAATACGGCGGCGGATATCGCGCTTAAATTCCGTTCGTACATGTATGATCCTGATTCCAGTCTTTATGTAAAAGGGGCGGGTTGGTTCGGACAGACGAAGACATCTTACTATGGCAACAGCGCTCTTCAATGCACTCCGCCGGTGCAATACGGGACAGCATGTTTGGATACTACGGTAATCGGACCCGGTACGATTTCTTTCATGTGGAAGTCATCGACCAGTGATTACGGTTATTTGAGTTTGTATGTCGATGGCACCGAAGTAGATTGGATTTCAGGCGCTACAGGATGGACATCGTGCAGTTACGACATAACAGATTCCGGAACTCATACCATATCTTGGGAGTATGTAAATACTAGTTTTGGATACTATCATGACGATGATATAGATGTTTGGGTTCAAATTTCCGGGTTTGCATTAAGGGACGACTGCGCGTGGATAGATAAGATCAATTGGACAGGTGATGTTCCAATGGAATTAGGCGATACGCTAAACTGCGATTATCTTGATTTCGAACTCACGACTTCCGGCGATGTCAATTTAAGCTATGATTCAAACAACGAAGCTCTTAGGATGGCTGTGAGCGGCGATGGCTCTTATGCAGTTGTATCTACTTCTGTGCAAGGTCCTTGCATTGTAGATTTTGCCTGGGCCGGGTATGCTGCTTCCGGGACCGTTCAAGGAGGACTCATGATAAATGGTAACGTTGCAGATGTGAGCTCAACGGATGGATCATGGTCATATTCTTCATGGTCCTTGCCGAGTGAATCTACTTATTATCTCGATTGGATTGCAATGTCTTCCGGAAGTAGCGCGAATGGTTCTGTAGAACTTGCCGATGTTGTCGTTTGGCCAGGAGTACTCTTTGATGCGAACGGTGGGTCGGGGTCAGATGTAGACCTATCTTCTCTCAGTGCGAATTCCAGCAACTGCTATTACGATAGTGACGATGGCATAAATTACGCCAAGGCAAAAACGAAGGTTACCTTGCCTGGAGAAGATGTGTTTAGCCGCGATGGCTACGATTTTGCCGGTTGGGAGATCGACGGCGTTACATATTCGGCCGGTTCTACTTTCACGATTGGCTCAAAGCCGGTTACAGTAAAGGCACTTTGGACCGAGCGGGAAGATAGCCTTTTCGAGCTGTATTACGCGACGCGCACGCCAGTTATGGCTAAAGGTGCATGGTCTGGCTATATCTTGGATGATTACAACTATGTAATCGGATCTGTTGAAGTAAAATCCGGCGCGTTTAAGAATAGCAAGAGCTCGGTTACATTCTCCATTACATTGCGCAACAAGAAGACCGTCAAGGTTAAAGGCACGATGAGCCTTAATCTAAATGGAGGATGGGATTGCGTCGCAGTTGGCAATGGTTTTCTAGTGCAGGCGAATTTCTTGCATCAGAATGTCTACGGCCTCGTAAATGGCTTCTATTTCGATTGCGCGAGGGATTTCATGTCTGACAAGGATTCCTCCAGCAATCAGTTCAAAAACAAGATTAAAGCGGCCAAGAATAACTATGTCTTGAGCGAGTTATCGCATCCCTTGGAAGGTAAGGCCAATCTCGCCAACGGCTTCATTGGCCTATCGGTAGTAGTCGATGCCAAAGGCAAGACGAAGCTTTCAGGCGCTCTTCCCGACGGCAACAAGGCGAGCGGAAAACTGATGCTTCTTGCAGATTCTCGCGGCGCATTCTTGCCGCTCTGGACGCAGATAAATTCGAAGAAGGGATTCTTCGGCGGTCAGATTTTCTGGATGGACTACTTTGTCCCGTTAAATACGGATTACGGCGATTGGTTTACCCAGCAGTTCTACTCGTTGATAGAATATGATGATTCCAGCAAGCTTTCAGCTTCGAAGCCCGTGAAGAATGGTCTTTATAGTTTCTATATGCCATCTTACTACGGATCGTATCCTGCGAGTATCGATGGTTCGGCTGTAGACCAGACGTCGCTGCCATCCTATCTCATGACTACGCTTGTAATGTTCTCCGGCAATAAATGGGTGGTCGCGAGTAATGATACCGGCAAAATCAAGCTCACATACGTCCCCAAGACAGGTCTTGTCAAGGGTAGCTTTACGATAAGAACACTCAAGAAAAAGCACAAAGTTACCGTCAATGGCGCATATATCAATGGTTGGAGCAACTGCAATGGCTTTATCAAGGGCAAGACTTCGATGCCGCTGATGATAGGTTTCTATTGATAATATATGAATATGTCAAAATGTAAGAGTACTAAAATATTCAAGTATATCACCGCGGGGGCAATAGTCCTCGCGGTGGTGATTACGATTGCTCTTCTTTTCTTGCTCTATCGCGAAAAGAATTCAGCAATCGAGCAAGAGAAAGATACGCAAGCGACTCCCGGTAATTTGATAGAAGAAAAAACGCCGGATGCAGGAAGCGTAGAGAGTAAAAAACTTGTTTCGAGCAAAGGCAAAGAGAAAGGCGAAGAAAAGAATCTTACGCAAGAAGAATATAACGCCATTCGAAAAGGCAAAAAATACGATGCGCAAAAAACAATAGAGCGCAAGCGCGCGCAGAGCATACAACCCGCTGCGCCATCTATTGCCTACGAAGATTTATCACCTGAAGATCAAGCGCTTTTCGATAAAATCGATGCGGCGTATGAGGCAGATAATCTTGAAGAAGCGATAAAACTATCTGCGGAAGTTCGCGAAAACGGCTCGAAGACTGTCCGCGAGCAGATGATTTTTGCGCTAGGCTGGTTTGGCGAAAAGGCGATCGAGGAGCTTTTGCCATATTTAGCCGATCCGGACGAGGAAGTCGCCGATTGGGCGTTATCTAACTGGAATTCCGCCTTGGCCGAAGTAGAATCGCAAAACGATAAAATCAAGATCGTCGAAACAGTAATGAAATCGTTGACCAACAAGGAGTTTCTTGAAGATGTAAGCATGGAATATCTTGATGTCGACGATAGAATTGCGATAGAATCGATAATAAGGGTAGTTAACGAAGCGACGAATGAAGGCGCCGCGCAGGCGAAGGAAATGTATTCCATGATTACCGGTCGAGATTACACTACCGAGCAAGAGGCGCGTCAATGGATGGAAGATTTTGCGCCTGATACGACCAAAGAATAGCGTGTCGAATCTTCTTTACCGGATGTAAAAGATTTATTCATCGGCACGGGAATTTTCCGTGCCGAAATCTTTATCGTATATATTCCAGATTCGGGATTTTGGATAATCGCTTTCTCGACATTATTCAGCTTATCGGGAGAAGTGAGATTGTTCGGGAAAAATTTTTTGCCGGAAGGGGAGATTATTTCGATATCAAGATCGTTCACAAGATTTTTCTTTGCCGCCACAAGCGAAGGGGCGTCGGTGTAGGCTAGGACAGCCTTAAGGGGGATTTTGCCATCTGGAATAAAGTAAAAAATTTGTTCTTCGCCAGCAGTAATTATTCTTGAATCGAAAACTTCGATGTTTCTCGTTCCATCCGGTAGAGCGGCCGCAATATCTACAAGTCCCCAGCCTTCGACAAAATTCGGGGTTTCTGGCGGAATTTCGCGAAACTCGGCTACTCCATATTGCCCAGGAGTAATTGATCTTGCGCCAAGAATCAGCATCGCCTTGATTGTTGCGGAATCGGGATTTTCGATATTTCGATATTTACGCAAATATTCTCTAAGAAGCGCGGCGCATCCGGCAACGATAGGACACGCCATGCTAGTTCCCGATTTGCAGCAGTATGGCGTTTCATTGCCTCGCGGAGAAATTTGAGATCGCAAAGAGCAAATCATTGTGCCTGGCGCGATGATATCGGGTTTTATTCTTCCATCATCGCAGGGGCCGCGACCGGAAAAGGCGGCAATTCCAATTGTTCCTTGTTTAGCGGGCAAGCCTGGATCATCAGAGGCGATTGGTTCGGAAGAAAAAAAACGAGGAGAAATCTTTCCGTAGCCTATCTTGCACGGACGAAAATTTTCGCATGCACCGACCGAGATTATGTTTTTTGCCGTTGCTTGGGAATTAAGAGAATCCAAATCTACTATTCCATCATTGTTTAAATCGGCAGCATCATTGCCCGAAGCGAAGAGAATAACGAGGTCGGGATGTTCGAAAGCGAATTTATCGATAACTTTGCAATCTTCAATGTAGGCGCCGAGGAAATCCGCCCCTCCTGGACCCAATTCGCGGCCTTCCCCCCAACTGTTGGAATGAATCCTTGCGCCTTTTTTGCCTTCTTCATCGATGTATGCTTGAAGAAAGAGATCTTTTAGATTAGTAGGGCGGATTTCTTCGCCACTCTCGCCCATTAAAGATTGAATAATCAGATTCGCTTCGTATGCAGGTGCACGGTAGAGTCCGCGCGAAAGTTTCCCATCGCCTATCGCCGCGCCGCAAATATGGGTGCCGTGTCCCATAGGGTCGCTCCAATCCCCGGCTCTGCCCACGGCGTATGCACGCAAAACCCTGCCCTTGATATCAGGGTGCAGAGTCTCGAAATTGCCGGTATCCAGCCCTGTATCGGCAATTGCGATAATTTCGCCTTCGCCGCTTAAGTGAAGATTGTTTGGACCATTGCCGAGATTAAGCGAGCGGTAATCCATTAACTCGCTTTGCGAAGATTTATCGACGAGCAATTTAGCGTTGTTTACGACCGATAGATCGATCCAAGCGACTTCATCGTCGGCGGCAATTTCAATAATGGCTTTTTCGTTTAGAATAGCGCGTATGATTTCACCAGAGGAATATACCGTTTTGCATCCTTCGAGCGAAGCGATTTTATCTTCGATTATTGGTCTTGCCGCTTCTTCGAATAGGCTCACAAGGTATTCATGAAAGCCAGATTCGAGGGGACTGGAAAATTTATATTCCTTTTTGTACGGGCCCATGTAGGAATGGGGAATTCTTTCGGCAATAGATTCAGCTTTATTTCTTTCGCACTTAATCAAGTAGGCCTCATCCGGTAGATAGCCATAAATTCTAGCTCCCTCGTTGAGAATTGTTTTGCGCCATTCTGGGGTAATGGCAGAAGGAGATGAAATTATATATAGAGATGCAGCTTCTTCGATAAAGGTTCCCTCGTCAGATATTTCGCCGGAGCGCAAAATAATTGAAGCCTCTAAAGGAATTAGAGGCTTTAGGACGAGAATAATCGCAATCAGTCGTTTCATTGTTCTTTTGCGCGATTAGCTAGGAATGCGCTTGCATCTGCTACAGCGCGATTCGTGAGCGCGGCGAGCGACCAAATCTTCATCGCGGCATCATCCGTTGCATCGGCGCCAAGAGGCGAGAAAATCGGGATTGGCCCCCAAACGGTTACTGCGCATTCTTGCGAGTATTCGCAGAAATGAACGACTTTGCCGGATTTCGCTTCGCGGATTTTCAGCCTTGCAGTCCAAGTCTCTTTATCGTAATCTGCGGTCAAGAGCGAGAAGAGGACAGTGCAGAAACGTGCGGCCTTGGTGCCATCTGCCACTGCCGGGCCGGAATACGCGAGGTCGATGATGTAATCGGGGTCTTTCGCAACGACAATGAAACCTGCAGCTTCCAGAGAATCCGTTGCGTTATCGCGAAAGAGAGTAGAAGCGTTTATTTGCGGGATGTAGGTAGTAGTCGAGTATGTTTCGGAATGAACATCATTTGCGTGGCGACCATGGCGGGCGTAGCTTGAGTCGTGACCCCAAACGGTAGTGTAACTATGGACAGGTTGATATGTCGTGAAAATCGCCTCGAAGCCGGAAAGCTGAACGCGCAGTTCTTTGCCTTCTTCGAGCGGGGAAATTTGTGTCACTGGATTTTCGGTATGATAAAGAGTAAAGCAACCAGTAAGAGACAAAAGGGCACATGCGGCAATAATTAGATTTTTCATCGGCTGTTTGTTCCTTTCTTAGTTTAGATAGTTTTCGTCAAGGCGCATCTTTGCTTCCAGCTCTTGCGCTTTATCATTGATTTCGGCGGCAAATTCTTTATCTCCAAGCGCGTTTAGGCATTTTGCATATTCTTTTAAGACTACCGGGTCATCGCGCTTTATTGAAATCATCGCGGCGAAGCAGTTCGCGGCTTCCGCCATATTGCCCACGCTTTGATAGGTTCTTGCCGCGATTCCAAGCCGGTGCAAGCGCGCGAGCAGCATTGTATCATTGGGGTTTTTGAGTAGGCACGAGTGCCATTTATCCAAGGCTTCTTCCATTTTGCCGCGGCGCGCGGAAATATTCGCACGGATTATGTTTCGCCTCGTTACTTGCGTCGAGCGAATTTCTCGCATGAGTTCATCGGCAATATCGCGATCTAGGTCGCCTGTTTCCAGCCACGGAATTGTGCGCACATCTTCGGTAACGATTCTCTCTGGGCATAGCGCGCCATCTAAATCTTCACCAAAGGCATCCTTTATCGTAATTTCATCGCCGGCATAGCTTGCAAAGAGGTCTGCAGGGCTTGTGCAATTGGCGTCGGCCAGCAGAGCGAATGATTTCTCGCTTGCAAAGATTTCGAGTATATCATCGAGGCGTACGCATAAATCGGCATCTTTGCCGAGGCGAGTTGTAACAAGCCAATTATCTTCGGTCGGCATCCAGATATGCGCATCAAGTCCCGGCATTGCTTCAAGAGACATGCGAAAATCATCTACTTTCATAGCGCGAATATCAATTAGCCAAACGAGGATTGCTTTAGGGTTGGCAATTGCTTCGATAAACGGCCAAGACCTTATATTTTCGCCACTGGCTATAATTATATCCGCCGGGCCTTGGTTTATTTCTTCCAAGCCAGCTTGCGCGAGATACTGCGAGATGTTTTTAGATTCTTCCCCGAGAGCGATGAAAGATTTCGCTTTCGGGTTTTCCGCAAGTGCTATATAGGCAGAAACGATATCCATTGTACTAAAGCGGAATTCTTTCGCTTCAGCAAGAGAAGGCTTCTTTTTTTGCACGCTCGAATTTTCCGCGCTTGGAGAAGCTAAATTTGCCCTCGGCGCCTTGTTGACGGCATAAACGCCTAGCGCGATGGCGAATGAGACGAGAATTAAGGAAATTATCCAATATGAAAACGATGCTTTTGCGCTTTGTTTGGAAGGGGCGGCTTTAGGCGAAAGCGAACGGATGCGGCCAACACAAGACGCGACGACGCCTTTGCGCGAGGCGACTCTTTTCGCTGCTCTTTCACCAAGCGCGGCGGCATCATCGGCGCCTTCGGGTGAAAAATAATATCTAATCGTATCGGCGAGCTCTTCTTTGTCGGCGACTTGTTTTATCGCATCTGTTTCTTTCAGGTCGCTCATTACAGGACGGAAATTTTCGGTATACGGCCCAACGATTGTAGGCTTGCCGCAAAGGCACGGTTCAATCATATTTTGCGAGCCGTGTTCACATAGCGATTTGCCTACGAATACTACGCTGGCCAATGCATATAGTCCCATCAGCTCGCCGGTAGTATCTGCGAGAAATACGATTCTTTTTTCGCAATTGCAATTATTTGCGGCGGCTGATTCGCCGCGGCTTCTTCTTACGCATTCAAAACCTGCTGCGCGGATATTTTCCTCGACTTGCGAAGCTTTTTCAAAATGCCGTGGCGCGAGGACAAGCGTTATATCTTCCGGCAGAGTCTTGTAAATATCAAGAAGCGCAATATCTTCGCCCGGCCAAGTAGAGGCGCCGAGAAGAATTCTGCCAAGGGCTTTTTCACCAAGCCACTCTTTAAGGATTGCTTCTTTTTCGGGAGATTTCTTTGCCGTATCGAATTTGAACGAGCCAGTCGTTTCGATTATATCTTCTTTTGCGCCGGCGCCCATTAGGCGACGAGTATCAAGCTCGGACTGCGAGAAGATGCGGGTAAATGAATTGAAGACATCCTTGAAGAACCAACGGGCTAGAGCATAGCGCGGGGCGCTGCGGTCGCTAACTCGCGCATTAATGAGGAATATTGCCGTGCCCATCTTTTTCGCCTGGCGAATAAAAACGGGCCAAATCTCGCTTTCTGTCAGAATCAGCGCGCGGGGCTTGACTAGCCTTAGCGCGCTTTTCACGAAGTTGGGGAAATCTAGCGGATTATAGATAAGCGTATCTTTTTCGCCTATGCCTTTTTCGGCGATTTTCCAGCCTGTCGAGCTTGTGGTCGAGAGGCAAAAAGCGACATCTTTTTCAGCCCGGCGCCATTCATTCATGAATTGGATGGCTACCTGAACTTCGCCAACCGATACTGCGTGAATCCAGACTGGCGATGGGGAAGAAGAAAAGCGTTCGAGAATTTCCGGCGGATATACGGCAAAACGATCGCCCATCCTCAAGCGATATCCCCCGCGCCGGAGCATCCTCAACAGGAAGCCCGGCAGCAGGAACGGGAAAACCAGCGCGAATGCGAGGTTATATATAATCCATTTCACGTTTACGCCTTAAGGGTTCCGAAAGGCGAAAGTGTTTCGTTATCTCCCACGTCTTTCAATACCGGCGTGCCGGCGCAAACAATCGCGCCTTTGCCGACTTTCATGTGAGGCGCGGTGCAGCTATTCGTGCCCATCAGCACAAAATCGCCGATTTCGCAGTTGCCGGAAATAGATACGCCAGGGGAAATTTGGACAAAATCGCCAACTTTGCAATCATGGCCTACGCCCGCGCGAGCATTCACGATTACAAATTTACCGAGGTCCGTGCCTACAGATACAACAGCCTGAGCAGCTACATAGGTCCCGTGCTTGAAATCCGTAGTCGGCGAAACTTGCGCCGAGGGGTCGATTAGCGCAGGGAAATCGTGACCGCGCAGTCTGCGGTAAATTTCCGCACGCAACTTATTATCGCCTATCGCGATAAACACCGAAGCTCCCGGATAATCCTTCGAGGCTTTTTCGCAGCTGCCAAGAAGAGGATAGCCCTCGAAATTGCCTTCAGCCTTCGCAGGGTCGTCATCTGCAAAGCCAATTAGATTCCACAGCGGCTGTTGCGCCGCTCTGTTAATGCGCTCAACGGTCCAAGCCGCTTCACGCCCTAGCCCACCTGCACAGCATATGAATAGATCACGCATCTTTATGTCTCCTTGGTGAATTTGCTTCGTATTATAGCAAAAATTCCCGTTTTGGTCTAGGGGGTGGGTGAAAAAATCGGGGAACAGGGAACAGTGAACAGGGAACAGAAAAGAATCATTGTAACGGCAGCGCGCTCATCGAGTGGCCGCCGAGTCGCGGACGATGGCAAATTTTTGCGCGGTTTGCAAAATTGGATTTTTTTATTCAAAATGAATTTTCTCATTGACCCGGGATAGATATCTATGGTAAAATACTCCGCAAAGCAAAAGTTGGATAATTCGATGGTCGTCTGGATTGTTAATCCGTTTGATAATCTGCCGCTGGAAGGGTTTCGCGCGCAGAGATATTGGCTTATGGCCAAAGCTTTTGCCGCTAGCGGCGATAGGGTAGTCTATTGGACGAGCGATTTTTCGCATGCCGAAAAGCGCAAGAGGCGTATTGTAAAAGATAATGCCGAAAGTTCGATAGAACTTAAGATGCTGCCGACTAAGCCGTATCCTAAAAATATATGCTTTAAAAGAATATTCAGTCACTTGAAACTCGCGCGCGATTGGCGCAAAGCGGCAGAGGAAAAGAATGAAAAGCCGGATATCGTTATTGCATCTACCCCGCCGCTTTCCCTTTGCCATGCGGCAATGGAATTTGCGAGAAAGAACGGCGCGTTTTTTGTCGCCGATATAATGGATGCCTGGCCCGAGACATTCGAGAGAATATTGCCAGCGTTCATGCTTTGGCCGCTCAAGAGAAAAGCGCGGCGAATTTATAGATTCGCCGATAGGATTTCAGCCGTAGCAAAGCGCTATCGGGAGCTGGCGAAATCCTATGGCGCAAGGAACGAGCCGTATTTAGCCTATCACGGAATAGAAATTCAAAAGGATGCTCAGAATACCGCATTGAGAAAATGTGGCGCTAGGCTAAAAATCGTCTATATTGGCTCAATGGGCAAATCGTACGATTTAGAGACATTGATTGATGCCGTTCGCGGCGATGAAGGAGTGGAACTTTTCTTTGCCGGCAGCGGGCCAAAAGAAGAAGAACTGCGCCGGCGCGCTAAAGATTGCGCCAATATCAAGTTTTACGGCTATCTCGATAGCGAAAAGATGAATAGTCTATTAGACGAATGCGATGTCGGCGCGATTGCGATGTTCCCTGATTCCTGCGTCGGCATTCCATATAAACTCGCCGATTATGCTTCGCATAGATTAAAGATACTGGAATCGCTAGGCGGCGAGACAGGCGAGCTAGTCGCAAAATACAACGCAGGGTTTCATTATGAAGCGAGGAATCAGAAGTCTCTGGCCGATGCAATCAAGAAGATGGCAAGAGAAATTTCTTCTTCTTACGACCAGGATGGCTTTATGAAAGAATTCGATTCTTCTATCATAATGCCGCGATATGTAAATTGGGTAAAGAGCGAGATGAAAAATGCTCCAGGAAAATAGGCAATGCTTGAAATAGTAAAGAGGATTGAAGAGGAAATTCGCGAAGAGCGCGGCGTTGCGCGCGAAGAGGCGCTAAAATTGCTCAAGAGCAAGGCGCATGAAGAGCTAATCGAGCTAGCCCATAGGCTTACTGCGGAATATGCCTCGAAGAAATTCGATTTTTGCGCTATAATCAACGCGCGAAGCGGATGTTGCGGCGAAGATTGCAAATGGTGCGCACAATCTGCCCATTGGGGAGGCGCCAATTCGAAAGTTTACGGCTTCATAGGCAAATGCGCATGTGCGCGCGAAGCCAAGGCGGCAGAAGCGAATAAAGTAAGGCGAATAGCAATCGTTACGGCCGGTCGAGGACAATCCAAAAGCGAAATAGACGAAATTTGCGAGGCGATTCGCGAAATGAAAGCGAATACTTCGATTGGAATTTGCGCTTCTCTTGGGATTGTAGACTTGGAAGATTTGAAAAAGCTAAAAGCTGCTGGACTAGAGAGGCTTCATTGCAATATCGAAACTGCGCCATCGAGGTTCGGAAAACTTTGCTCTACCCACACGATAGAAGAAAAAATCGCGACAATAGAAAATGCAAAATCGATAGGACTCGAGGTCTGCTCAGGGGGCATAATAGGAATGGGCGAGAGTGATGAAGAGTTGGTGGAGTTTGCATTTAAACTGAGAGAAATTTCGCCGACATCGATTCCTGTAAATATTCTCGACCCGATTCCTGGCACGCCGCTAGGCGATTTGTCGTTTCTCGATTTGGAGCGAATCCTCGATTCCATTGCGATTTTGCGAATCGTCAACCCTGCGATATCGCTGAGATTTGCCGGTGGAAGGCGGCGGCTAGATGATGCGGCAGCGGCCAGATGCATTTATGCCGGCATAAATTCCGGCATACAGGGTCCGCTCCTTACGACTCGCGGCAGCGATTGGGATGATGATAGGGAGCTAGCTAAACGCGCGGGATATGAAATTTAATATTCTATGAAACGAAAGACAGCGATAGCGATAATTGCTTTCAAGGATTCCTTGCCCATTTTGATGGGATACGGGACAATGGGATTTGCCGCCGGAATCGTTTTCGCCGCTTGCTCGAATACTGCGCATCCGGCGGCATGGAGTGCGATTATCGCGGCGACTTCATTTTCAGGCACGCTGCATTTCGCGATAGGCTGTTGGTTTAGAGATAACGCTTCGCTTTTGTTCGTTGCGCTTGCGACGCTAGGAATTTCCTTCCGCTATGCATTTTATGGTTTTTCTCTCATCGGCAAATGGAAAAACATTCCTCTAGTCAAGAAGATGTTTCTTATCTTAGGCTTGACAGACGAGAACTACGCGCTGGAATCAAGCCGGCACTTTCTGATGCGGCGCGATTTCACGAGGTATTGCTTGATATTATCGGGTCTTAATCTTTGCTATTGGACCAGCGGCTGCACCTTAGGCGCGCTATTCGGCAGCGCCTTGAAGATACCAGATAAAGGAGTGGATTTCGTAATGGCTGCCTTGTTTATTACGATTCTGACAGATCAGATTCGCGATATTGCCAAAGGGATTGCGAGAAAAGAGAGGGGTGCGAAATGACGACGCTGAAAGGAATTGGCATTGTCGCTTGCGCCTTTGGCGTGATTTACATTCTTCGCGCACTGCCGTTTTTGCTCATGTCGCGCTCGGCTGGCGACGGCAAATTTTTCAAGGCCGCGGAAAAATGGCTTTCGCCGATCATCATCGCGCTTTTGGTGGTTTATTGTTATTCTACGCTTGAATGGAAGACTTGCCTTCCGTATATTGCCGGCGCGCTGACGGTCGGCATGCAGCTACTCTTTCGCAATGGACTCGTTTCGATTTTTTCCGGCACTGCTCTTTACATGATTTTAGTGAGGCTTTTCCAATGATGAACACGACTAAAAACAGCGATTGCACGATTCTCGTTTGTTCCTGCGATAAATATGCAGATGTACTTTGGCCTTTCGCGAAGCTTTGGCGAAAATTCTGGCCGGATTGTCCTTTCGAAACGGTGCTTGTTACAGAATCCGAGATAGAAGACAAACTTTGCTTCGATAGAGTAATAGCTTGCGGCGTCGGCGATACTTGGTGCAATATGCTCGTTCGCGCGCTAGATGAAATAAAAACGCCTTATGTGATGCTACTGTGCAACGATTATTATTTGACCGAAAAGGTAGATTCGGCAAAAATCCTGAAGCGCCTCGATGATGCAAAGCGCCTATGCGCGAACAATCTTCGCCTGATTCCAAATCCGTCGCCCGCTCGCGCGCGCGCGGAAAAGCTGGAGGGAGAGGATAATCTTTATCGCTACCCTGCCCAAAGCGCCTATTGCGTCGCGACGCAGGCAGGTTTTTGGCGGCGCGAATATCTTCGCGCGCTTGCATCTCGCCAAAAATCGGCGTGGGAATTCGAGCGATTTGGTTCTTTCGACCCGATTACCGCCGAAAAGCCGCTGCTCGTAACCGGGAAGAAGGAGTTTCCGTTTGTCGACGCCGTCCACAAAGGATACTGGGAAAAATCCGGCCTCGCGGCCTGCAAAGAAAATGGAATCGATATTTCATCTTTCAAACGAACGCTGCCACCGTTCAAAATAAAATTCATCGAGGGCTTGAAATCGCTCATATTCGCGGTTGTTCCAACCACCTTGCTCGTGAAGTTTCAAAATCGCTTTTCTTTGGGCGCAATAGAAACCCCTGGGGTAAAATAAGCCAATGTCAGAAATCGCACAATATCGGCGTTTTGCCGCATGGGATTATTCGCCAGGCGCCTCGCTCTTCATCTCGATTGCCTACAACCCGCTCAAGTGGCAGTTGATGTATGGCTTGCCAGGCTATTTGCGCATAAAAGAGCCTCTCTCTTCGCCGCGGCTAGACTGCGCAGATTATTGGAAAGGGGTGGGCAATGTAGCTTTGCTCGCCGAAGAGCTGAATTTGGTTCGCCGCCTGCCCCCCGCCTGCAACGCCGACCGGGCGCTCAACCCCGATGGCCGGGCTATGCCCGGCCAATCCCAAATGGAGGCTTTACAATGAATTTGCGCCAATGGCAAGAAAAGCGTTTGGATGAATTGAAAGAAATCAAGTTTATCGTTTCTGGTTATTTCGATGTTTTGACGCTGGCGATTTATACTTTCCCTCCTGCGGGCAGAGAAGAAGAAATGTTTAATTGGATTAAATGCTCAATATTGCATTCGTGGACTATTTTAGGAAAGTTGAAAACCGTAATTGTCGCTAACGCAAGATTTGCGGCGGCAGAAAAATTTGCAGCTAAATCTAATGATTTTGTAGATTTGCAAATCGCCGAAAATATCATACCTGGCAATATCAAGACAATGTCGATGGATTGTATAAAAAATTTGCATTCAAGATTTTCGACAAGGTATTGCCTCGTAATTCAAGACGATGGTTTTCCGATAAATGGCAATATTGCCGATTTCTTGGGTAAATATGATTTTATCGGCGCGCCAATAATTTCTGATGGTTGGAAAAGGGCGCTAGCTTACTCGCTTGGGCTTGGTAGTTTCAACGGAGGCTTTTCGTTGCGAAGTCATCGTCTTTGCGAATATGCTTCAAAGATGTGGTATAGCTTTTTTTCGAAGTTCATGAATGAAGATCATCGGCATTTAGGAGAGGATTTTTATTATACTACGCTTCTTAAATTCTTGCCTTCTACTTGGTTTCGTTTCAAGTTCCCGAATATGAAAAGGGCATTTGATTTCGCAGTTGATGCATTAGGCTCTCATGTAACGATTCCTGATGATATTCGGCCGTTTGGCTTTCATGGGAAAGACACGGCGGAATTAATGATTGAAAGGGGGTTGCTATGATTGATAAGCAAACATACCCTCAGAGAAAGGAGGATGTAAAGTGAAATTATGTGAATGGCAGAAGATGCGGCTTGGAACTGTGCATCTCAACAAGAAGGATTATGGGCATGGGCGAGAAGATGTAACAATTATCGCCTATCATTTTTTCAATTTGCAGGGCTATGATGAAGCATTCAAGAGAATAGAATGCGCTATTCGCGAAACATGGCTTCATTGCGGGATGATGAAAACTGTCGTAATCACAAATCAAGCAACCGAATATTTGCGCTCTTTCGCAAGTTGCTTCAGCGCGGTATCGATACAAATAGAAAAATCATTGGTTCCAGGCAGAATCTTTACGATGAGCGCAGATATGAACGCAAAGCTATATTCGCGTTTCGACACGCCGTATTGCCTAATTGTGCAGAACGATGGCTTTCCTCTCAGATCGGGGCTTGATGAATTTATCGGCAAATTCGATTTTATCGGCGCGCCGTATATAAGAAATATTTGGTGGAAGCAGCTTATTGCCAAAGCGCTTAATTACCATGTCCAAAATGGAGGTTTTTCTCTGCGTACGAAAAAGATATGCGCTCAAGCGGCGTATTATTGGAATAGCAAATATTCAGAGAAAGGAGATTTTCCCGATTCTGCAGAAGATATGTTTTATACTAAATTTCTGCCGCTTAAGGAAAGAGCATATAAAAAATCGATTAAACTCCCTTCGTTCAAAGATTCGATAAAATTTGCGTATGACGCAACTGTGCCGATTGCTACACCTGAAGATCTGCCTTTCGGCTTTCATAACGATTCTTCATTCGATAGATTGTTTCCATTGATCTCAAATCGAATTGATGATTGATAGGGGATTGCTATGATTATTGTGCTGGCCAGGGTTATTGACAGTATTTTAACCCGAGAGACGCGGAGTGCGCAGAGATCTGATGAATAAGTGCAAGAAACGAATAGAAAACCTACATAAATCTCAAACTTCTCTGCGCCTCTCGGGTTAAAAATATTACACTTATTTTGACCTCCACAATAATAAATCGAGATTAGAGGAGCATCATTGCTTTTATGTATAAGCCAAGGGTATTTTGGAAAGCGCTAAGGGGTTTAAGCTCGAAGAAATAGGATATCTACAAAGTTATCTACAAATTATCAACATTTTCAAGAATCTTCGCGCGCCCAGGCTGGAGGGGGAGGAGGGGGAGTTCTCTTTCTCTTCTTTCTCTCTGGTTCTCTCTCTTTCTTCTCTTTCTCTTGCGAAATTTTTCGTCTACGAACATCTCTTCTTGCCGCACCATTATCGGTTTTGGCATTATACTTTGGTTCATTCGCTTCGGAATTACTGCCCTATCTTATGACCATCTCTAGAATATGGTGTATAGAAAGAGATTTTTGCGTGAGAGTTGTTTAAGAGTTGCTACCTTCGATTCCTTTCTCATCAGTTGAACTTGACTTAAAATTCTTATGCTTGGCGATTTCGCGGAATTTCCTCTGAATACCCATCAAGCCAGCCATAAAATTGGTTTTCGCTTCGCTGGGCGCGAGGATACTAGAAGCATTCAGCGCCAAAATCACTTTTGAGAACGCATCCGCCGCTATCTTGCGAAAATCTTTAGTAACCTTGCCATTTCGCTTGGCTATACGGGTGCCGGACTCGCAGTTTCTTTCCCTAAACAGCTTCTTTAAGCTATCGTTGGCTTCCTTTAGCTCCTCAAGATACACTCTAAAACCCAAGGTATCGATGGCATCGGCATATTTCTCATTGCCGAGAAGCTGGTCGGTAATTGCGCTTGCATGAGTTGAATCGCCGGTCATCGAGATTTTATCTCTTCGGTTGTAGAAGGGCCTGACTACGTTGTAGATCGCGAACGCGGCATCGCGCAACCTAGAAGGCGTCTCAAGGCGCATCACGCGCTTGTGCGCATCGACGATAAGCCTAAAAAGCTTCGAGCGCTTACTAGAAAGCCGCGCGATTATCGGCGTTTGGTTGAACGAGACCGGAAACAGGAGATTTTTCTCGAAATCGAGAAACGCCTCCTTGAACGCCGCAAATGTTTTCGCCGGCACGACCTCGTCAGGATACTGCTCAATCTCGTCAAGAAAGCTGAACGCATACTCGGCAAATTCGCCATCACGCAACTTCGCGCCTTGGTAGTCGCGAAGCTTGACGGCCTTTAGTCCGAAATTATCGTTCAAGTTACTCATATCACTTTATGTAGTATCTAACCTTTCTTGATTGTGTTGATATTATACCATATTTTGTGTGCGATGTCAAGGGGAGGGGCAAAGAAAATCGCAAAAAAGTGAAATTTTTGCCGCTGCGGCGCTTTTCAAGTCGCGAGGGGCAAAAAATTCTTCTCTCCGGCAGTATTTTTGGTAGATAAGGCCAACGCAATGCAACGCGGCTATCTACCATGGTCGCCAAGGCCAACGCAATGCAATGCGGCTATCTACCATGGTCGAAAAGGCCAACGCAATGCAATGGCGCTATCTACCATGGTCGCTAAGGCCAACGCAATGCAATGGCGCTATCTACCATGGTCGACAAGGCCAATGCAATGCAATGCGGCTATCTACCAAAAATCTTACCATCGCAAAAAAAAATCTGCCGATGAATTATTGGTAGTCAAGTAATTATTTCATCGAGCTTTATGTCGTGAGGTTTGCACGGGACTTTTTCGATAATCTGAAAAGGATAGGCAATGCCGATTTTCAGTGCGGAACTTTTAGCTTCAGATAGGAATTTATCGTAAAATCCGCCGCCATAGCCAAGCCGGGCAAAAGATTTATCGAAAGCGACTCCTGGAACAAGCCAGATGTCGATTTCGCGAGGGGAAATCGAGTTCTTCTCGCCAACTGGTTCGCGAACCGAATAATGACCCGATGGAATTTCTTCCGGATGCATAGCTTCGTCTTTACCAAGCTCTGCCAGTTCGTAACTTTTGCCGATAGAATTCCAGCGCGGAACGAAAATTTTGGCCTTGCCTTGAGATGCGATTTTGCGCAAGAAGGAATCTAGCGAAATTTCGCCATCGAATGCCAAGTATGCCGCGATTTTCGTGTTCGCGCCAAAGGATTTTGCTTTTTCTTCCAGAGCGCGGCATACACCGCTCGAGCATTGCTCAATGTAAGATGCCGCCAAAGCGCGGCGACGAGCTAACATTTCTCGCCGGATGGTTTGCTTCGTTTCCATTGGTTGTGCTATTTTGCAGATTTCCTAAGCGAGAGAACATTGACCAAGTTCAATGCGTAAGCTATTACGAGCATCGTTACGACTGCTTTATAGCCTCCGAATTTCGACCCGACCAATATGGCCGCTTGGTTGCCTACCAACCCGGCAAATCCCCAGGCGGAAAGAACTGCGCCATGGATCTTGGAAATATTCGTCATGCCATAGTGATCTGCCAGAATCGCGGGTATTACTGAAAATCCTGCGCCGTAGCAAGCATTGATAACGAGAAGGGCAAGGCCGATTACCGGCGGCCAGAAGCTCAGCGTCATAATGCCGAGCGAAATGAGAAGAATCGCAACGAGAATATTGATTCTGCGGTTAAGCTGGTCGCTCCACCACGCGAATAGGAATCTGCCGCCGCCATTCATCAGACCGCAAAGCGCAATTACTGCCGTGACGATTCCTTCAGGATAGCCTACAGTCGGCGATTTCATCATTTGCTTCGCAAGGGGAATAAGGCAAAGACCCGCGGAAATATTGAGGAACATGAAAAGCCACGCACGCAAGAAGAATGTATCTTTCGCAAGCTGGATATATTCGAATTCAAGTGATGGGATGCCGTGGCCAAAGCTTTGAACTTGAATCTTCGGCTTTTTAAGAATCATTGCAGAAATAATCATCGCCGGCGCATAGAAAATCGCAAAGGCGTAAAACACTTTCGCGATGCCCAGCCCGCCTGCAGCCACTTTGAAATTATCATAGAAACCCATGAAGCGCATCATGAATAGAGAATCGGGGCCGCCAAAACCAAACCCCTTGTAGACGATTGTGGAAAGGGTAGAGCCTAGTCCAAACGAGATGATTGGAAGCGCCGCCGCAATCGCTTTGTGTTCAGGGAACCAAAGCATCATAGTCTTGACCGGCGATATATAGATAATACCAGTTCCGAGACCCACCAAAAGACCATACCCGGCATATATCGTATATAGCGATTTCGCGCTGATGCCTATCGCCGTTGTGCAAAGACCGCTTATGAATAGCGTAGTGCCGATTATGGTAGAAAGACGAATATTCTTTTCCACAATTTTACCGAAAAATGCCGCGCCCATGCCCAGGAAGAAAATTCCCAATGAAAACGCGAACTGCACCTGCTTTTCGGTTTTGCCGATATAACTTGCTATTTCTGTAGAAAAATTCGTGAAGGCGTAAATTTGGCCTACCGAAATTGCGAGAAGAAACGCCGGAAGTATGGCGTGAATGAATCTTTTAGTACCTATTGTGGCTTTCATGCCGTGTATTATACCATATATTGTGGTTCGTGCCTAGGGGTAATTTTTAATTTTTACTAGCCACAAGCCTGCCAACCACTAACCTAACAACTCCAAGAGACGCTTTGAAGAATAATCCGCTACTGCTTTGAAAAGGCTGTTGCCGAGAGAATCCATAGCTACAATGCCGGTAAAATCTTCCACATTAAAATGCCAGCAAGCTTCTGCCGCGCCAAATTCTTCTAGGAAGTCGACTCCATCGACAGATTTCACAGCTTGCGCGGCGAGCGCCGCCGCGCCGCCCACGGCCTGAACATACACGCAACCAAAGCGCTTCATCGCATCGTGGGTTTTATCGTCCATCCCGCCTTTACCGATAATCAGGCGAACTCCAGATTTCTCGATAAATGCGCTTTCGTAGGGGTTTTCGCGAACTGAGGTCGTAGGACCGGCGGCTTTGACTTGCCAAATTCCATTTTCTTTGATTACTACAGGTCCGCAATGATAAAGCGCTCCACCATTAAAATCCACGCCGATTTTGCCGCCATCGGCAAAGAATTTATGAAATTTATCTCTTCCAGTATGAATCAGCCCGGAAATGGAAATCGCATCGCCCGCGCGAAGAGAACGAACTTGATTTTCGTCTATAGGAAGGAGAATTTGTTTCATAGCTCGATAGTCCTTCTTCTAAGCGCCCAGCACATATATGCGATTGTTACGAAGAATGATGCAGGTAGACGTGCGCAGGATGCGATTTTTACGCCGAGCAAAGTAGTTTTGCCGCCTAGCCCCATTGGACCGATTCCCAGGCTGTTTGATTCTTTCAATATTCGTTTTTCCAGCGCTGCTATTCGTTTATCGGGCGAAGAATCGTTTAGATTTCTCAAAAGCTGCATTTTTGCAGTTTCGTATCCCGTAGCGCGATCTCCACCGATACATACGCCGATAATGCCCGGTGCGCAGCCATAGCCTTGCGTTTTGTCGATCGCGTCGAGTATGCACTTTCTTGCGCCATCCAAATCGCGCCCTGCTCCAAGGGTGCCATCTGGAAGAGAATATTGGCGCGACATATTTTCGCTGCCGCCGCCTTTCATTAGAAGAGTCACGCCTTTTACGTCATCGAGATAATGTATTACCGGCAAACCATTCGCGCAATTATCATCATAACTTTTACCGTCAATCGAATCGATTGCGTTTTTCCTGAGCCACCCGTTTTTTGTGGCTATTCTCACCGCTTCGCGAATAGTTTCGGGCGAAGCTTTTTTCTTTAGCGCACTGTTTACGAAGAACGTCAAGGTTCCCGTATCTTGGCAAAGAGGCGTGGAATTCTTTTCGGCTAGTTTTACATTGTCGAGAATAGTCTTCAAAACGACTTTTGCGCTTGGATTTGTTTTTTCAAGCCCAAGGGCTTTTTTTAGAGCGCATGTTACATCGCTCGCTAGTGACGTGCTAGTTGCGCGAATTAATTCTACTATCGAATCTAGTGGTTTTCGCATTGTTGTTTTGAAGTTGATTTAAAATCCACGAGATGCCCGAGAAGCGACCTTATGCCTCTAAGGTAGAACGAAAAATCGAACAGGTTGCGCGTTGTTGTAATGCGATGCCAGATTGCGCGCGGCTGCAAAAAACCTCGATAGACATCGCGAATCGCCTTTTTGATTTCTTCTTCTGTTGCGTAAGGGGTCTTTGTAATCGGCCGGCGCATATCATATTCATCCCAGTCGAGGGTGGTTAGACCATCCGATTCCTTGAGTTCTTTGAATAGAGGAGTTCCCGGGTATGGAATCGTCATTGTGCATTGGAGCGTCGAGGCGTGACCATTCGCAAGAAGCCTTCTTGCCAGCTCCACTGTTCGTGCCATATCTTGTGCATTTTCCCATGCGTGGCCGAACATGAATGTAAGGTGGGTGTCGAGGCCGGCTTGTGTTGCCCATTTGGCGCCTTGCTCTACATCTTCTACTTTGAGCGCTTTTACAAATCTATCGAGAGTCTTTTGATTCGCAGATTCAACCCCGAAGAGGACAAGGCGGAAGCCTGCCTTTCGCATTAGTTTATAATCCTCAAGCCCAAGCCGCCCGAATCGCATATTGCAATCGATTCTTACTTTCTTCGGGAGCTTGCGGCGAATCATCTCTGCGCAAAATTCCTTAAGCCATTGCCCTACTGGAAACGAGCCGGAATCATCCATTATCTCTTTTACGCCGAATTTGTCGACGAGATATTCTATTTCGTCCACTACATCTTTAGCGCGGCGAGTGCGATATTTTGGATAAAGCGTCGTCCAGCTGCAAAAAGTGCATTTCGCATGCCAACAATCTCTGCCCGACATTATGTATGTTCCGGGGGTGCGGCGGAAATTGCCGTTTTTCTTCGCATACAAGCGCCAATTCACGAGTTCGCGATCTATCCACGGCGCACTATTCAAATCGTGATTTAGTTGAAAGCGGCCGGTATTTTTGATTTCGCCGTTTTCCCTGTACCAGATACCGGGTTCGAATTTTGAAGAATCGAATTTGCTTTCAACCAGATTCTTCAAAAGAAAATCCCAATCGCCCCCGGTGAGTATATAATCGACTGGACATTTTTCCATCGACTCTTCCGGCATCGCCGTAACATGGTCGCCCACGAGGCAAGTCTTGGCAATGCGCTTATGCGCTTCAATCCACGCCCAATGGCGTTTGACGACGGGAGTCTTTGTTTCCAATACTATTAAATCGGGTTTAAAAGATTGAAGGCGGCTTTCGAATTCTTCCGCCTTCATCTCTGCTGCGATGCCATCGAGAAACAGCACCTCGCACCCGGCTTCTTTCAGCATCGTCGCGGCTGTCGCCGGAACTACCGGAAAGATGTATGTCGGGCGCGAGAACCACTGAAACTGACGGTTTTGCGTAAGCAGTGCAACACCTTTTTCACTTTCAAGCGGTGGATATGCTATTGCGATGCGCATCAAGTTTTACCACTTGTAGCCCAAGCCCAAAATGTAGCGAATATCGCTATGCTTCGTATTGTCGCCGACCTTGGATTTATAATCCCACTCGGCCTTGGCGATGAGCTGCCAGTTTGCCCTGAATGCGTAGGTGAGGCCGAAATCCATATCGAGCATGTAGTTATCTTGCCATTCGTCGACCTGCGGAATATATTCGAAGTTGTGGACGAAATCGAGGTCATCCATTCCGAAAATCGACCATGCGAAGAAGTGGTGGGCATAACGGAACGCGCCATAGTTATCTTCAGACATGTGGTCGTATTTTTCGCCGATATACGATCCGCCGAGTTCTTGGTTGAAGGACATCTTGCCAAGACCGAAATCGCGCTTTTCAAACCACTGGTAACCGAGACCGGCGCCAAGACGCCAACGATATTTCAGATCCATGATACGGTCGAATTCATACTTGCCGTTAATGTAAGTATAGAAACCTTTACCGGTCCAGAAATGGTCTTCTTGCGCCTGAGCTTCGAAACGGCTGACTGTCTTTTGCTTTGTCTGCTTGGAGTCGCCCGACTGTGCGAAGTAGTAGCCGCCCGAAAGGGTAAGCCTATCTTTTTCCCAGCGACGGCTGGCATCGGCAAGAACAGTCGCCGATTCGCCGACGGTATTGCCGCGAGTAGCCGTGGCCGATACGTTAACGCTGCCATGCCACTTCTCTTCTTCGGGGTCGGTCGCCTTTACCGTGCTCATATCAAGCAAGGTAGGCTCGCCGTTTTCGTTTACTACGAGTGCGCCGTCATCAATCGTAAGCTTCTTCGTCTCTTTCGATTCATCGTTATATTGAACAACATGATCGCGGTCGGATTCGAGAGATACGATATTCTTGATATCAATCTCGATTTCACCGAGATCCTCAGACTTGAATGTCAAAACGCCATCGCGAATGACATCTGCTTCACCCGTAAGGAATGAGCCTGATTTCAATGTAACTTTATCTGCAAACAGGCTGGAAGTGGCGAGGGCCGCCATCATCGTTGCCGCTATTATCTTTGTCGTCATATATTTCCTTCTTCTTGCCATGTTGTGGCTATGGTATTTAATCGTAGTTGCTCAAAACGGCTTTGACCGCAAAAAGCGACTGTATTATACCATTTTTACACAATTTGGTCTAGGGGGTGCGTTATTTTCTTTTCGCCTTGCGCCTCGCGCTTGCGCGAGAGAGCCGAATTTGGTATAATATTCGCCGTAACAATCGAAAAAGTAAATCTTTCCCGAGGAGAGTAGTATGAAAGAATTGCGATGCCCAAAATGCGGAAATGTCTTCACCGTCGATGAGGCCGATTATGCCTTTATTTTGCAACAAGTAAAAACCGCCGAGTTTAACGCCGAGCTTGAAAAGCGCCTGAATGATAATCGCAAAGAAGAAAATACACGCCTTGAACTGACTCTCGCGAAACAAAAAGCCCAGATGAATGCCATTTTGGATGAAAAAGAGCGCGAAATCGCCCGCCTCGCCGCAGCTATCTCTAATAAGGATAACGAAACGAAAGCGAAATTGTTAGAGCTCTCTCTCTCCGAACAAAAGGTCCTCGAGGAAAAAGATGCCGAAGGACGCAAAAAGCTCGAAGCAAAAGACGCCGAAATAGCTATTCTCAAGGCGCAAATTGTCAGTAAAGAAGGGGAATTTAAGGCGAAACGATCTGAAGATGCATTGGCTAAATTGCAAGCAATTGCCGAAAAAGATGCAGAAATCGTTAAATTAAAGGCAGATTTCGATACAAGGCTAAAGGCGGCCGATGAACAGATCGCCTTTTATAAGGATATGAAAACTAGGATGAGCACCAAGATGATTGGTGAATCATTGGAGGTTCATTGTTCAACTCTATACGAGCAATTTATGCGCTTCGCTCTGCCCAATGCTACATTTGAGAAAGATAATGATGTCGTTGAAGGGACAAAGGGCGATTTCGTGTTCCGCGATTATGCCGAAGATGGAACGGAATATGTCTCTATCATGTTCGAAATGAAGAATGAAGCCGATACGACCGCAACGAAGCATAAGAATGAAGATTTCTTCCGTAAACTCGATGAAGATCGCCGCAAGAAGAATTGCGAATACGCTGTTCTTGTTTCAATGCTAGAGCCTGATAATGAACTTTATAATGCCGGAATTGTATCTATATCGAATAGCGCCTACACAAAGATGTATGTCGTTCGTCCACAATGTTTTATTCCTATAATCACGCTTCTTGTGCAAGCTTCTCGCAAAGCGATGGAATATAAATGCGAAGTCGCCCTAATGCGGCGACAGTCGTTGGATATAACGAAGTTTGAAGATAAACTGCTGGACTTCCAGCAGAAATTCGGCAATAATTGTAGACTCGCGAAGGAAAAGTTCGATAAGGCGATTGCCGAAATCGATAAATCCATCAAGTCGCTTGAAGAGACGAAAAAAGCGCTCCTGAGCAGCGAAAACAATTTAAGGCTGGCGAATGACAAGGTAGAAGGGCTTACTATTCGCAAGCTTACATACGAAAACCCCACAATGCAAGCCAAATTCGCCGAAGCCCGCCGATCAGATGTTCAAGTATAGGTTTAAGGTACGGGAGTGGCGTGGGGCGGCCGCCCGAAATAAAGGGCTGGAGTTTACCCGTTTTTTGAGGCGAAAAGTAGATTTCGTCCTGTGTTTTCTAGGGTGAAGTGGATTTCAGCAAGTGTATTTTGCTTATTGGAAGGCGAAGAAGCTATCCGTCGTCGAGCTCGAGCAGTTCAGCGAAACCCGGCAGGTACTGGGATATGTGGAATCGTCTTGCGCGAGGCGCTCGTGCATGCCGCTGCGATGCATCCGTGATAGCCGTTGACGATGACATCTCGGCCTTCTTTCGAAGACCTGCTTGCATCCCTGATGCGCGTGAC